>JAUYGU010000044.1 GCA_030690405.1 Dehalococcoidia bacterium
GACGCCGGTGGCGATGAGGACGCTCATGTTGAGCGCCCGGTGCCGCAGAGAGCGGGCAGCGCCGCCGATGAATATCCAGCCTGCCCACCACACTACCGGCGTGGAGAGGATGAGCGCGATCCAGTTATTGCCGATACCCGAGGGCAGGTCCAGGCCGAAGAAGTCGCTGCCCAGGGGCGAGTACAGGACCGTAGGGATGGTCAGCGCCAGCGCCACGACGAAGCGGTCGCGCATGTCCTTCTCCATGGCCTTGGCCATTTTGGGGTCGGACATGTCGTGGTCCATGCCGGCGTGGCCCTTCGCCTCGTGGTGGCCGTGCTCGTGCTCCTTGTGCGCGGAGGTGGACGGCATCTCGTACTGCATGCGGTCTTGCTTGCTGCCCGCCGTCACCTCGGCCATCTGGGCGCGGTGGTGCAGGTGGGTCATGTCGGTGGAAGGCGTCGAAACGGGGCAGCAGCGGCCGGACTGGCTGATGAGCGTCTCGATCTCCTGCGGGGAGATCATCGACGGGTGGAAGGTCACTTCCACGACGTCGTTCTGGAAGTCGACCCGCGCCCGTTCGATGTGCGGGCTTGCCCGCAGGGCGGCCTCGAGCGACTCGGCGCAGCAGACGCAATAAAGGTCGGTTACGGGGAAGCGCTCGGTCTGGAGATCCGGCGCGTCGCTTGCGCCGTGATGTCGGTGGCTCATACTGGCTGGGGCGCTATGTCCGGGCGGCCCTGCGAACCACCGCGATAAGCTCCCGCACCATCTCCTCGCCGTGGTCGTGCTGGATGGCGTCGGTAACGCAGCCCTCGATGTGGTCCTGTAGGAGAAGGAGCGACACCTCGCGGGCAGCGGCGGAAAGGGCAGCAAGCTGCTGGATGATGTCCGGGCAGTAGCGGCCCTCCTCGATCATCTTGCAGATACCGCGGGCCTGACCCTCGATGCGGCGCATCCGGGCCAGGAGGACATCCTTGTCCTTGCTGTACAGGTACTGGTGGACGTGCTGCGCTGCCTGAGTCATAGCTTTCACCCCTCCGGTTACTCGGTACTAGTATAATCAGCGACCATTCCCGTGTCCAGAGCTGCCGCTCGGCGAGTCACACATCTGTAGATTGTCTCGGTTGCCTTCAAGATGGGCCGATTGGCTTATTGACGAAACGCCATACTATGGGGTAGTATACACCACGAGATGAGGGGAGACGAAGCGACCAGCCTGACCCAGAAGCGGTACGACCGCCAGGCTGGCCTATTCGATTTCTGGGAGGCGCCCATAGAGGCGCTTGGCTTTAAGCGGCTCCGCAAGCGGCTGTGGTCGGAAGTGCACGGAGAGCGCATTCTAGAGGTCGGCGTGGGCACGGGCAAGAACCTCCCCTACCACCCGCAGGGCTCGCGCAGTGTGGCCGTCGACCTCAGCCCGCGTATGCTGAGCCACGCCGCAAGGAAGGCCGGCCGGCTGGGCCGGGACGTCGACCTCGTGCTGGCGGACGCCCAGCGCCTTCCCTTCCGCGACGGCGCCTTCGACGCCGCTGCCGCGACGTTCGTCTTCTGCTCGGTACCGGATCCGGTGCTGGGACTGCGAGAGGTCCGCCGGGTCGTGCGGCAGGACGGGGGCTTGCATCTGCTGGAGCACGTGCGTTCCCGTAATCCCATCGTCGGCAGACTGATGGACTGGACGAACCCGCTGTGGGTGCGCGTCAGCGGCGCGAACATCAACCGCGATACGGTTGACAACGTCCAGAGGGCCGGCTTCGAGCTGGACGCTGTCGAGTCGCGAATGTTCGGCATCCTCAAGCTCATCCGGGGAAAAGTCCTCCAAACGGTTGGGGCTAACCCGGAGGCGGTGAGCGATGTGGCACTCGGGTGACGGCATGGGCTGGTGGATGCTCTGGGGCGGGCTGATGATGGTCCTCTTCTGGGGGGCGATCATCGCCCTTGTTGTCTGGGCCGTGCAGTCTCTGGGTCGCCGCGATGACGGCCACGCGCAGTCTGCGGCGATGCCGTCGCGAACACCCCTGGAGATCGCAAAGGAGCGCTACGCCCGCGGCGAGATCAACCGCGACGAGTTCGAGCAGATGAAGCGGGATCTGGAGGAGACCTGACCGCCGGCTTGAGCCGGTGAACCCTTGAGCAAGAGGGCGGGCCACCGGGGCGGTACGAGTGACTGAGGCCGAAGCCTCGACCAACCTGATAGCGAAGGCGACGCGGGGAGTTCTCCCTCCCTGGCTCTCCGCGACGTGGATGCTGCCGGCCGGCGCTGGAGCGCTGGCCGGCCTTCTCTTGGTGGGGCTCTACCTGGGTCTCGTGAGCTGGGCGCAGGGTCTCTCGCACGCCCGCGAGCTGCTCTGGGGAGACCGCTACTTCGTTGGCGCGATCGCCGCCGGCTTCGGCATCCAGGCAGGCCTGTTCGTCTACGTTCGGAGGCTCCTCTCTCTGCGCGCCCGCGGTGGGGCGGCGGCGGCGACGGCTACGGGCACCGGAACCTCTACGGTGGCGATGGTGGCCTGCTGCGCTCACCACGTCGCGGACGCTCTGCCGGTCCTGGGCCTCTCGGGCGCCGCCATCTTCCTGAACGACTACCGCATCCCACTCATGGCGGCCGGTCTGGCGGTGAACGCGGCCGGCGTCCTGTACATGGCGCGTCTGGCGATCGTGCATACGCGACGGGCGCGCCTGGAGGCCAGTGCGTGTTCAGGGTAGCGGCACTCGTGTTGACTGTGGTCCTGGCGGTGGCCTGCGGCGGAGGCAGGGGAGGGGGAGGAGGGGACGACCGCGCCACGCCGACGCCCGGCGCCGCACTGACGCGTAGCGCGGAGGCCGGAGGGATCACGGTTGAGGGGACCTGGCTCACAGAACCAGAGCTCGACGGTTTGGACGCTGATCTGACCGCCTACCCGCTGGACGAGTTCGTGCTGGTTGAGATCGCGTTCACGACCCATTCCGGAGACCTGAACAAGGTGGACATGGAGCAGGCGGCTACCCTCAGCGGAGATGGGGAAGACATACGGCCGGAGGCCTGGATCAGCCTCAGTGACGATTCTCACCACCGCGAAGGGGTCCTGGTGTTCGAGCGGACTGAGGCAGAGGGCCCCGTGGAGCTCACCGTGGAGCTGGGAGACGACGAGGAAGTGGCGCTGACCTGGGAGTCACCGCCGACCACCTAGGAGAGAAGCCATGGCCAGCGAAGATCACGAGGAGTTGCGGCAACGTCGTCAAGCGCCGGGCCAGTGGGTCCCCGCGGAGTACGGGGTGCAGCTGAAACCGGTGGGGGCACGGCGTGCGCTGTTCAGACGGGGGCCGAGGCTTCTGCGAGGTACGCTTCGGCTGCTGGCATACTCCGTGCTGGCCGCCGGGTTTGGGCTTCTCGGAGGATTTCTCGGGCAGGAGTTTCTCGACGATGGCTCCGCTTCCTCGTCCTCGCCCGAAGAGGAGGCGGCCTCTCTCACCGCGGAGGGCGTCACGCTGGACGTCCGATGGGGGAACGTGCCGCGACGGCTGGTTGCGGAGGGCGTCCTCGACCTCGACAAGTTCAGCGCCGCCGCACAGGCCGCGGGTTCGCCGCTGACCACGGAGCAGCTGAAGGTGCTCGGCGGAAGCTCCGATGACCCCATCCGCTTCGACGCGGACAACGCCTACTTCCTGCTGGACGTGCTGTGGGCCCTCGGTCTCGCGAACAAGAACACGGTCCTCACGGAGGGTCCCATGGCCCAGCAGGGATGGGACAAGGCCGGCGACTACGCCAGCACCGGCGGATGGACCATAGGCGCGAAGGCCGGACCGGAGTACCTGGCCACTATGGATCTCGTCTCGCTGACGCCTGAGCAGCAGGCTGTGGTAGAGGAGGTGGCGTACAGCTCCTACAGGCCCTGCTGCGGGAACATGACAGCCTTCCCAGACTGCAACCACGGCATGGCCGCGCTGGCTCTGACGGAGCTGATGGCGTCCCAGGGGGCTACCGCGGACGAGATATTCGCTGCGCTCAAGAGCGTCAGTCCCTTCTGGTTCCCGACCCAGTACCATCACCTGGCCATGTACTTCGAGCAGAACGGGCAGGGCGAGTGGAAAGACATCGATGCCCGGCTGGTCATGGGCCAGCAGTATTCCAGCGCGGGAGGCTGGAAGCAGGTGAACGCCTGGCTGGAGCAGTCGGGGGTGCTTGGCTCCAGCGGCCCGGGCGGAGGCAAGGCGAGCGGCTGCGCGCCGTAGAGCGACAGTGGAAGGAAGGAGCAGGCGATGCAGCGTTTGACTGACTCGGCGGAGAAGCAGCTCAAGGTGGCCATCGACAGCGGGGAGATCGGCGAGGCTCGGCTCCGGGTGTTCATCGACCACCGCTGCCACTGCGGCAAGGCTCACTTCAGCCTCGCCCTGAGCGGCGACCCCGCCGAGGAGGACACGGCATTCGAGGTGGGCGATATTCCCTTCGTGGCCGACGCTGAGACGGCCACGGAGCTTCCCAGCGTGGAGATAGACTTCGTCGAGACGGTGTGGACCAAGGGGTTCACCATCCGCAACGTGGCCCACGACTGCGGCGCCCACATGATGCAGTGATGCGAGGCACAAGAACGGAGGCAAGGTGAGGCTCAAGAGCGCATTCCCGCTCGCAGCCGTCATCTCGGTCCTGGTTGTCGTAACCGGGCTACTGGCCGCCGCCTGTGGCGGCACTGGCCTCGACGGCGACTCTGATGTTCGGGAAGTCCGTGTCCGTGCCACCGATGACCTGCGCTTCGAGCCGTCGGAGATGCATCTCCGGCGGGGCCAGTCTGTCCGCCTCATGATGGAGAACATGGGCGACTCCGTCCACGACTTCACGGTCGACGAGATGCCGATGATGGGCGGCGGCACTCAGGGCGGACCCCACGACATGGGGGACGGGATGAACATGGACACCAGTCAGTATGCGATGCACATGGCCGTGGAGTCGCATCGGGACGGGGTGATGGAGTTCACGCCAACCGAGAGCGGCAGCTACACCTACTATTGCACCACGAACGGACACCGGGCGGCGGGGATGGAGGGAACGATCATCGTTGAGTGACCTGCCTGCGCGTTCAGACCGGCAGAGTCCAACGGATCGAGGTGATGAAGATGTCTGGGGGCAGGGGAGAGGATTTGGAAGTTCGCACGCCGGTGGCGAAACCGGCGCCTCCTCGCGAGGCGGTCATTAGCCGGCGGGTGCTTATTCTCGGTGGCTTCTGGACGACGATGCTTCTCGCGGCAGTAGGCGTCCTGGGCCCGCCTCTGGACTTCGCCTGGCCGCGACGGAGTGCCGCCGGCTTCGGAGGAGAAATCTTCGTTTCGGCGGACCAGGTGCCGGCGCCGGGCTCGGCGCCGGTGCGGTTTCCGACGGGCCGCTTTTATCTAACGCACCTCGCGCCGGGGCAGGAAGACTCACCCGGTGGCGTGCTGGCGATCTACCAGAAGTGCACCCACCTGGGCTGTACCGTGCCCTGGCGGCCGGATTTCCAGTTCGAGGGCACCACCGGCTGGTTCCGCTGCCCCTGCCATGGGTCGACCTACACGAAGGGCGGCGCGATCCTCGTGTTCGGACCAGCGCCGCGGCCTCTGGACCTGTTCGAGGTACGCGTGAACGAGGACGGCAGCCTGGTGATCAACACGGGCGCCATCGTCAAGGGAAGCCAGGACAATCCGAAGCGGGCGGTGCCCTACATCCCGCCCCGAGCATGACAGCATGAAGGGAGGAGTCATGGCCAAGGATCCGGTGTGTGGCATGGACGTAGATCCCAAGGAAGCGGCCGGCAGATCAGAGTACAAGGGCGTGACCTACTACTTCTGCGGGCCCGGCTGCAAAAGGGATTTCGATCAGAACCCCGAAAAGTACGCGGGGACCGCCTGATGAGGTCGCGGATGGCTATGCTTCGCCGGTGCCTTCTACTGGCAATTCTTGTCGCCTTGACGGGTGTCGCGGTCACAGCAGCCGCCTGCGGGGGCGGATCCTCGGGGAAGGCGATCCGGATCACGCCGGGCGGCGACGGCGCGACCCTTGAGATGACCGTCGGCGACAACTTCTACAAGCCCAACGAGTTTCGGGTCCAGGTAGGCCAGATGGTGACGCTCAACGTCACCAACGAGGGCCAGGCGGTCCATACCGTTCGCCTGGCCGGGCCCGACAACCGGTACGAGACCGATGACGACACCACTATCGACCCGCCGATGATCAAACCCGGCGAGACCGTCGTCCTGGTCTGGGCCGCCCCGACCGAGCCAGGCACCTACAACTTTCGCTGTGATTACCACCCGGAGGAGACCGGCACGATCACCGTGGAGTGACGAACCATGAGCTGGCGCAGGAAGTCCTGGAGGGCCGCCCTCGTCCCGGGCCTAGTGTTGGTGCTCGTACTTATCGCCGCGGGCGCCTGCGGCGGTCACCAGGCGCCGCCAGGCGCTCGTTTGGCCATCGACGGTGATTCGTTCGACCTGGGCAGAGTCGCAACGGGGCAGAGCGTACGGCGCACGATAGAGTTCCGCAACACGGGCGTGGCGCCTCTCGAAGTATCTATCGTGAAGGTCCGGCCGGCTCCTGACGCCGAGTGCGGCTGCGGCGTGGAATCGTTCGAGGTTGCGCCCAAGGCCGTGCCGCCGGGAGACAGCGGTGAAATGGTCTTCCAGTTGAAGGTGCCCGAAGGGATGGAAGGTATGACTGATACGATGCTGGCCCAGCTTGAGTCCAATGATCCAACGAAGCCGAAGCTGACGATCACGCTCATCTTCGAGATGGGCGAATAGGGGGAAAAGATGACGACGAAGAGGAAGAACGCGCAGCCGTGGTGGCGGAAGAGGCGGGTGCAAAGGCGCCTGGCGATTCTGGGAGCCCTGGCCCTGATAGTGGGCGTTTTCGCCTGGCTCGTGGTGCGAGGCGAGGGCGGCGGCAGTGGCAGCGGCGAGTTCCTCAGGGAGCCGGCGCCGCCTTTCACCCTGCCCACCGTCGCGGAGGGTCAGGTGTCGCTGTCCGACCACGTCGGACGCCACAACACGCTTCTCTACTTCAGCGAGGGCATAGGCTGCGCGCCCTGCTTCGACCAGATCGTCGATCTGGAAGCGGACTGGGACAGGTTCGCGGCCCTGAATGTAGAGATGGTGAGTGTCATGATCGACCCGATGGAGGAGCTGAAGGCTGAGATCGCCAACCGCGGCATACGCGGCATCGTCGCTGCCGACGAGGACAAGAGCGTCTCATGGGAATACGAGGCCATGGAGGCGAGCATGCATCCGGGCGTGAAGCCCGGCCACACGTTCGTGTTGGTCAACAAGGCCGGCCAGATGATCTGGCGCTGGGACTGGATCGGCCACGGCAAGCCGATGTACGTGGAGGTGGACGACCTGTACAAGGACGTGTCGACCTGGTTGCAGAAGGCGGGGACCTGACGCGACCGCGGCCCCGGTTCTGGCTGCCCCGGCGTTGAACTGGCTGCCCCACCGCGGGATCGGCCGAACTGCCCGCCTGTGTGAATCCGGCCAGTGCGAGTCCTGTACATGCGCCACGGTGGCGGTGGCGGTAGGGCGGCCCTGACCGCGGCGTGCCAAGCCGGGTCTGGAGATAGCGTTCAAGGGCGTCCGCCAGCCGATAGGCCGACAAACCGGCGCGGCGACATCCACGGCCCTGTTGCTCCTCGTCTCCTGGACGAACCTATTTTTCAGCGACTCTGCAGTTGATACTCAGCCTATTCTCAGGTTCGGGACCCATTGTGAAATTTGGAGCAATCTGCGATGGAGATCGAACGTAGTGCGGTTCCCGACGTGCCCCCGCTGCGCCCTCCGCCATCCGGGAACGAGAGCACACCAGCAATATCCGCCCAGACGTTGGCCACACGGCGTCACCGCCGCCGGTCACGATCGCACATTCCGGCGTGGAGAGGACGATCCACGCTCATCTTCGCGGTCGTCATAGCCTTCGGCCTTGCGCTGGCGGTTCAAGCCCTGGACGTTCCGGCCGCGATGGCGGAGAGCGGTCCGACGTTCACCGAGATGGTTGTGACCATATTGCCGGAATACGACCAGCCCCGGGTCCTGGTCGTGCTGCGGGGAGAACTCCCCGCTGATACGCCTCTCCCGGCCCAGGTGCGCCTGCGATTGCCTGCTGATGCCACCGTCACGTACGCCTGCTCTCTCAAGCAGCCGAACGATGACCGAACCTGCCAGCAGCCCACATCCGAGCCCGATGGTGACTATCAGGCCGTCACCTACGACCTGACCACTCCGGTCATGTACGTGGAATACTACTACGGCACCTTCACGGGTGCCGGCCAGCGCTCGACCGACTTCAGCTTCTGGCCGCCCTACCCCTCGAAGAGTCTGCAGCTCGCGATACCGGCTCCGTCAGACGCGACCGACTTCAATGTTTCGCCGGCGGCCACAAGGACGGCAAACGAACAGGGTGCCAAGCATTACATCTACGACTTCCAGGACGTGCCGTCTGACAAACCGATCAACGTGCAGCTTACCTACTCCAGGCCCACCGACGAGCCCTGGGCGCCGGCTCAGCCGCAGGACGCCGGTGCCACAGCAGTCGGGCCCAACGACGATGGAGGCGTTCCGAGCGACGCGATCCTGTTCCTGGCCCTCGCCGCAGCGCTCACCGTGGCCCTCGTCGGATACAACACCGTTGGCCGGCGCATTCGATTCAACATGGGCTTGGTGGAAGCTCCCCAGCGCGAGGATGCGGATGGCGGCCTTCGTAGCGCGGCTCCGGCTTACTGCTCCCATTGCGGGGTGCCCGTCCGACAAGGAGCCGTCTTCTGTTTCGGCTGTGGCCGAGAGTTGCGGCTGACCCCAAGGGACGAAGCGTGAGCGGTGTGACCGGGAGCACGGCACGCCGCTCCGGCACGAGTCTTGGGAAACTGCTGGCTTTCGCCGTGCCCCTCGTCTTCGCTATTGCGATCGGCATGAGCGTCGCATCGGGGCTCTGGTCTGCCACGTCGCAGCAGGAGACCACCCCCGCGCCGGGACAGCTCGCCGGCTACGACCTGGACCAAGTGATGTCAGGAGAAGAGGCGATCGCCGAAATCAGCGAGCTGCACGGCGAGGATATTCCGGTCGCGGAGGCCTGGGTGGCGCACTACCAGGGGAACGCCACCGTTTGGGCCGCCCGCGCCACCGATACCGAGCAGGCCGTCCAACTTCTCGATCGGATGGTCCGAGGCATCCAGAAGGGGACTTCGCCGTTCAGCGGCCTTGCGCGGAGGCAATTCAAGGGACTCTCAGTGTACGCAGTGACCGACGGCCGCCAAACGCACTTCTTCTACCAGCAGGGCGACCGGGTAGTGTGGCTGGCGACCCCCCGGGGCGCCGAGGACGCCTTCCTTTCGGCGGCCGTGCGGGAGATCAGCCGGACGACGGAGTGAGGATGGAGAACGGTATGGCGCGCGGTGAAATCGGTGCGGCGGAGAGGCGCAAGATGCCAGCCGTGCCGAGGCCTCACGCGCCGCGGCCCCTCCTACACCGCAAGCGAGTTCTCATCCCCGGACTGGCGGTCGTCCTCGCCATGAGCTACCTCGGCTACGTCGCCTTCAGCGGGGCGGCCATGTACTATCTCACAGTCGATGAGCTCCTTGCTCGTGGGGCCGCCGCCTACGGTGAGGACGTGCGTCTGTCAGGCAAGGTCCTGCCCGCCAGCGTCGAAGATGATCCCGCGACGAACACCCTTCGCTTCTCGATCGCGGACAAGAAGAACACGACCGGGACCGCCATTCCCGTAGTCTACGCAGGCGTGGTCCCTGACGCCTTCAAGGCGGACGCCGACGTGGTGCTGGAGGGCAAGCTCACGACCGCCGGAACATTTGAAGCTGACAATCTCCTGGTGAAGTGCCCGAGCAAGTACAAGGCCCGCCAAGGCGGGGGGTCGGCGGACGACGAGCACCTGCCGGAGCATCATAGCGGAGCAGGATCGGAGTGAGCATGGCAGACCTCGGCTCAGCGGCGATAATCTTCGCCTTTGTCATCGCGCTGTATGCCGCCGCCGCCTCCTTTCTGAGCGGGAGGTGGCGGATCGGCGAGGTGTGGGTGAGCGCCCGCTACGCGGTCTTCGTCGTGGCGGGCCTAACCAGCCTGGCCTCGGCCGCCCTCGTCTACTCCTTCTTTGACCGCGACTTCAGTATCGCCTACGTCGCCGAGTACTCCAGCCGCGACCTCCCCGCCTCCTATACGTTCGCCGCCTGGTGGGCGGGTCAGGCGGGCTCGCTCCTGCTCTGGGCCTGGGTCCTCTCCTTGCTTGCCGTGGTTGTCGTCTACTTCCAGGGGAGAAAGCAATACCACGAGGTGATCCCTTACGTCGCCGCCGTAATGATGGGCATCCTGGGCTACATCCTGGGGATCATAGCGTTCTCGTCCAACCCCTTCGACAGGCTTCCTGTGACGCTGGCGGATGGGATGGGCCTGAACCCGCTTCTTCGCACCTCCGATATGTTCTCGCACCCCATTACCCTCCTACTGGGGTACGTCGGGTTCACCGTGCCCTTCGCCTTTGCCGTGGCCGCCCTCATAAGCGGCAAGCTGGACGACTGGTGGATACGCGCGACGCGCCGCTGGACGCTGACGGCCTGGGTCTTCCTCACCCTGGGGAACATCTTCGGGATGGTGTGGGCGTACACAGTGCTGGGCTGGGGCGGCATGTGGGGCTGGGACCCCGTGGAGAATGCCAGCTTCATGCCATGGCTTGTGGCCACCGCGTACCTGCACTCGGTAATGGTCCAGCAGCGGCGCGGGATGCTCAAGGTCTGGAACTTGCTGCTGATCATCCTCACCTACGCCCTGGCGCTCTTCGGCACTCTCCTCACCCGAAGCGGTATCCTCAGCTCCGTCCATTCCTTTGCCATGGGCGCGACGGGCCCGCTCTTCGTGGCGCTGATCCTGATAGTGCTGATGGGCTCGCTCCAGCTACTGTGGAGCCGCCGGGATCTCCTGCGCAGCCAGCATGAGCTGGACTCCCTGGTCTCCCGCGAGGCAACCTTCCTTGGCAATAACCTTGTGCTGGTCGGGGCCGCCTTCGCCATCTTCTGGGGAACGATGTTCCCTCTCCTCTCTGAAGCCGTCCGCGGAGTGAAAGTGGGGGTGGGCCCCCCGTTCTACGAGCAGATCACGGCGCCGATCTTCCTCGCCTTGATCATTCTGATGGGGGTCTGCCCCCTCATCGGCTGGCGAAAGGCGTCCACGGAGAACCTGCTGCGCAACTTCCTCATGCCGACAATGGCCGGCGCAGGGACGTTCGCCGTGCTTTACGCGGGCGGGCTGCGCCCATTCTGGGCCGACGTCGCCTTCGGCGCGGCCGCCTTCGTCGCGGCGGCCATTCTGCTCGAGTTCTACCGCGGGGTCCGCATGCGGCTTCGCCACGGGGACAACTTCCTTATTGCCTTGCCGCGTCTCGTCTGGCGCAATAAGCCGCGCTACGGCGGCTACATTGTGCACATCGGCGTCATCATCATGGCGGCGGGCATCGTCGGCTCGATGTTCTTCTCGACGAACGTTCAGAAGCAGGTGGCGCCCGGCGAAAGCATCCAGATCCGCGGTTACACACTCACCTTTCAGGGGCTGAAAGACATCTCGACCGAGCATACCCAGAAGGTCACCGGCACGCTGGCGGTGAGCCGGAATGGAAAGCCGCTGGGCACAATCGAAAGCGGTCGGCGTGTCGAAGGCCACGCGGATGAACCGCAGCCCGTAACCGACGTCGGCATACGCAGCAGGCCCCTGGAGGACCTCTACGTGATCCTGGCCAGCTGGACGGAAGACGAGAAGGCGGCCACCTTCAAGGTGCTCGTGAACCCGCTGATGATGTGGGTCTGGGTGGGCGCCGGCGTGCTGGTGGCGGGCACGATTATCGCCTTCTGGCCCGATAGGCGCGAGAAGCAGGTCGTCCCCGCGAGGCAGCGAGTCCCCATCGAGGGGCTGGAGGCGAGCCGTGCTTAGGCGGGCGATCGCCGTGGCGCTACTCGCCGCTCTGGCCGCCTCGGCCCTGACGGGTGTGGCCCGGGGTGAGGAGAAGACATCCGTGCATGACGTCGCGAGCGAACTGATGTGCCAGTGTGGCTGCGCGCTGACCGTGGCCGCCTGCCAGGAAGCGATGGAGTGCAGCATCGCCAGCGACATAGTCCAGGAGATCGACCGCCAGATCGTCGCCGGCAAGAGCAAGCCGGAAATCCAGAGCTACTTCGCTTCCGTCTATGGAGAGAAGGTGCTCGCTCTCCCCAAGAAGTCGGGCTTCAGCCTCACGGCCTGGACCACGCCGTTTCTGGCGATCGGCGCCGGAGCGGTTGTGCTAAGCATCGTCGTCTGGTGGTGGGTGAAGGCGCGTTCCACCCCCGGCCCTGACGAGGGCGCGACGCCCGGGCCGCAGGAAGAGCTGTCCCGATACGAACAACAGGTGGACCGCGATTTGAAGCTCTTGGAGGAGTAGCGGGAGATGACCCTGGTTGCGATCTTCGCGGTGATGGCGCTGTCCTTCGGGGCTATCGCCTGGCCGTTTCTGGGCAGACGGGTCAATGGCGATGCCGCACGCAAGCCGATCGCGCCATGGGACGATCTTGTGAGCCAGCGGGACACGACCTACCAGGCGCTCAAGGAGCTGGAGTTCGAGTACAACCTAGGCAACCTCTCCGACGCAGACTACGCCGACCTCCGGGAGCGCTATCGCACGCAGGCGGCCGGCATTCTTCAGAAGCTGGATACAGCGACAGAGCATATCGACCTTGAAGACGCGCCGCAGGACGCCCTGGCCGGGTCGCCGGGGACGGCATGCCCGTCCTGCGGCGAAGCCATCGCGGAGGGGGACGCCTACTGCGCGCGGTGCGGCGAGCGTCTGGGTGCGCACTGCCGGGATTGCGGCCGGCCCGTGCTGGAAGAGGACAGGTTCTGCCCCGCCTGCGGTCGGCCCCTGGAGGTGGAGGTATGAGCGAAACGCTCGGCTGCCGCGAGCTAGCCGCTCCCCGCGCCGTGAGCACCGAATCCTCTCTCGTTGCCGAAGCGACCGGCGTGTGGGACGTGTCTACGCAGGGGTTGTGGAAGACGTTCGGGCCGCTGGCAGCCCTGCGCAGCGTCACCCTCAGGGTTGCGCCGGGAGAGCGCCTCGCCATCATCGGTCCAAACGGATCGGGAAAGTCCACCCTGCTCAGGGTGCTGGCGACTCTGCTCCGGCCTTCGTCAGGAACGGCGCTCGTGGGCGGTCTGGACGTCCGAAGGGACGCGGCCCAGGTACGACGCTACATCGGCGTCGTGAGCCACCACACTTTCCTCTACCGGGACCTGACGTCTCGTGAGAACCTGGAGTTCTACGCACGGCTGTACCGGCTGGCGGAACCGTCGGATAGGGCGCTCTGCCAGTTGAGTCTAGTCGGTCTGGAGAAACAGCGCGATACGCTGGCCCGCGACCTGTCCCGGGGGATGCAACAGCGTCTCGCTCTGGCCCGCGCCTTCCTCCACGACCCGCCCGTCTTGCTTCTCGACGAGCCGGACACCGGTCTGGACCAGCGCTGGTGCGCCTTTCTAACGGAGCTGCTCGATCGGGCGGCGCTTGAGGGACGGACGATCGTCGTTACCACGCACAACCTGGAACGAAGCCTCGATCTGTCGGAACGGGTGGTCGTGCTCAACGCAGGCAAGGTCGTCTTTTCGGCGCGCCGGGGTGATTTGGATGTTGAAAGCCTCAGAGAGAACTACGCTCGCTGTACCGGCGCTACCCTCTGACAGCGGGCTCGCCTCGTTCATGGCTACCGCCTTCGCTGTCTTGGCGAAGGACGTGCGCAGTGAGCTGCGCGCCCGGCAGGCGGTGAGCGGTAGCGTTGTGTTCGGCCTCCTGGTGGTGGTGATCTTTAACTTCGCCTTCGATCTGGAAGGCGAAGCCGGCGAGGCCGCCGGGGCCGGGGCGCTGTGGGTCGCCATCGTGCTGGCCGCGATGATAGGCTTCAACTTCATCTTTGCGCAGGAACGCGAGCAGGGTGGTATGGAGGGCCTGCTCCTGAGCTCGCCGGACCCGAGCGCGATCTTCTTCGGCAAGCTGGCCGGGGCCCTTCTCTTCACCCTGGCACTGGAGATCGTTCTCTTTCCGGCGTTCGCCCTCTTCGCCGGCGTTTCCCTCCTGTCTCCGGCCCTGCCGGTCCTGACCCTTCTGGGTACCATCGGGTTCGTCACGGTCGGCACCCTCTTCTCGGCGATGGCGGTGACCAGCCGCTCGCGGGAGCTCTTGCTGCCTCTGCTGCTGCTTCCCGTCGCCGCGCCGGTGCTCATAGCGGCGGCCGAAGGGACGCGGGCCGTCATCCTGGATAAGCCGCTGGCAGACCTCTTTCCCGCCATCTCGATCCTGGGCGCCTTCGATGTCGTCTTCCTCACCCTCAGCCCGCTGCTCTTTCAGTTCGTAATGGAGGAGATGGCGTCGTGAACGCAAACGTGGCTGGCGCCCGAGGGAGCCCGAGGGTCGCGCTGGCCGCCTTGACAGCGGCACTGATTGTGAGCGCGCTGGTCGCGGCCTTCATCATTGCGCCACCTGAGATGGAGATGGGCGATCTCCAGCGTATCTTCTACTTCCATGTGGCCTCCGCCTGGACGGCCTTCCTGGCGTTCTTCGTCGTGTTCCTGGCCAGCGTTGCGTACCTGAAGACGAGGGCGGCCAGGTGGGACATCGTCGCCATCTCCGCTGCTGAGATAGGCGTCGTGTTCACCAGCGTCACCCTGCTCTCCGGCTCCGTCTGGGCCCGCAGCGCCTGGGGAACGTGGTGGACCTGGGAGCCGCGCCTGGCCACCACCCTCATGCTCTGGCTCATCTACGTGGCATATCTCCTCCTGCGCGAGATGGTGGACGAACCCGAGCGCCGTGGCGTCTTCGCGGCCGTCTTCGGCATCATGGGGTTTGCCGATGTGCCGATCGTATTCATGTCCGTACGCTGGTGGCGGTCGCTTCATCCGGCCGTCGTCACCAGCGAGGGATTCAACATGGACTCACAGATGCTGCCGGCGCTGTTCCTGTCGCTGGCGGCCTTTTCAGTGCTCTTCGCGTACCTGCTGCTCGTCCGCACGAGCCTGGGCCGGTCAGAGTTCAGGCTGGCAGAGCTGAGGCAGCGGCTGTACTGGCGTCAGGAAGGGATCGATCTGGATGAGTGATCTTGCGAGTGGGGCGGAATGACGGTCGGAGCGCAGCCCCTCCCCTCGGGAAGTCTGCAGCGCGCCGGCTGGGTGGCTTTCTCACTGCTGGCAATCGCCGGCATTGGAATCGCGCTCTACCTGACCGTCGTCCGATTCAGCGGAGCCGCGATCTACTGCACGATGGGCGACGGCTGCGAAATGGTCAACAGCAGCAAGTACGCCAAACTGGGGCCCTTCCCGGTGGCGCTGCTGGGAACGCTATTCTACGCCGGGCTGCTGGAGCTGGGCATCGTCGCCCTGCTCTGGCGCTTTCGGTGGGTCGCGCCCGTGGCCCTCGTGGCCACCCTGTTTGGACTCGGTTTCTCGTTGTACCTGACGTACATCGAACTGGCGGTGCTGCACGCGATCTGCATGTGGTGCGTCGCTTCTCTTGCCGTCATGTCCGCCCTCGCGTTGATCGCGACACTGCAGGTGCTGTTGCCGAGACTGAGGCCGCCAGGGGGGTTAGTGGCGGCCGCTGTGGCCCCGCAGAAGCCGCCCGGCGGGGTCAAGGGCGAGCGTGTCGCGGCCGTCTGGTCAGAAAAGGAGCAGTTGGGATGAGCGATCTGGAGTACGTGGCACTGGCTTACGGCGTAATCTGGCTCGGATTGCTGGGCTACCTTCTCCGCCTCTCTCTTCGGCAGGAGCATCTGCGGCGGGAGGTGCGCCTCCTCGAGCAGATGCTGCAGGGGGAGGAGTCGCCGATTGAAGAAGACGAGCGCGAGCCCTCGTTGAGCGCCCGCTGAGTTCAACCTGCGGCGGCGTTGGTGAACCTAATGGGAGACCCTGAGTACGCAATGGCCGAGAGTCCTGAGCTCCTGGCCTGGTGGCGCCGGGCAGGCGTCCTTCGGCTGCTGGCGACCGGCCTCCCCGTGTTCCTGATTGGAGCCATCGTCTTCTCCTTCTGGATACTGTCCCTGGTGCGCTCCGACGAGTACAAGCTCCTGCCCGTCGGCTCGAAGGCCCCCGAGTTCAGCCTGCCGACTGTGGCGGGAGGAGAGGTCTCGTTCGATCAGCACGCCGGCAAGCATCCGTTGCTACTTTACTTCAACGAGGGGGTGGGCTGAGGGTCCTGCTGGGACCAGATCGTTGATCTGGAGAAGGATGAACGGTTCAAGGCGCTGAACGTGGAGTTGATTAGTATCATGGCGAACCCAGCGTTCGACCTCAGGCCCGAAGCCGAAAGCCGGGGGATAACTACGACGGTGGCTTCTGATGTCACACTGAGGGCGTCAAAGGATTATGGCGCCCTGGGAAAGAGCATGCACCCGGGCCTCAAGCCAGGCCACAGTTTCATCTTGGTGGACAGGGCAGGGATCATCATCTGGCGATGGGACTGGACCGCGGACCGGGGGATCATGTACCTGGACGTGACAAGCCTTGACGATCAGGTCTCGCAAGCGCTCGCCGGTGGCGCCGGCGAATGAGCGCAAGTCAGTGGCCTCCGGGCCCCGCCAGCCCGAAGCCGTAGGCTCAGCTCGTAGCCGCCTCGGAGCCGACCTGTGGCCGGCCAACGAGTACCCACGCCCAGACGGCGATGCTGACGCCGGCGAGTAGCAACGCCACGAAGTGCGCTTCCTGCAAATCCCACAGCCACCTCCGCTCCTCTCGCAGGAAGGTGATGGCGAACTTCCCGGCGGCGTACAGTGCAAGATAGGTCGCGAACAGTCCTCCCGGCTTCTTGATCCGCTTGCGCAGCACCCATAACAGGCCGAACGCCGCGAGGTCCCAGAGCGCCTCGTAGGCGAAGACAGGCTGGAAGCTGACGCCCCGAGCCGGCGCCATGCTGCCGGAGTTGAGATAGCTGATTCCCCAGGGCAAGCTGGTCTCTCTGCCCACGGTATCGCCGGTTATGAGGCAGCCGAGCCTGCCGATCGCCTGGCCGAGAACGATGCCGGGGGCCGCGGCGTCCGCGAGGCTGAGCAGCGGCGGCCTTCGTAGCGCGGCGGCAACGAGCGTCGCGACGATACCGCCGAGCAGCGCCCCTCCTATCGCCAGCCCGCCTTCCTGAAGAGCGAAGATGCGGAGCGGGTCCGACGAGTAGACCGGCCAGTCGTCGATCACGTGGAATGCCCGGGCCCCTACCAGCCCGCCCGCCACCGCCCAGGGGGCGATGCCCCAGAACGCATCCTCCGGGAGGTTTCGCCGCCGGACTTCGCGCTGCCCGACGAACAGCGCAGCGCCGATGGCCACGGCCACAGCCAGACCGTACCAGCTGAGAGCCAGGTGGCCGAGCCGCAGGATGACCGGGTCGACGTCAACGACGATCGTGGCCAGCGGCATCACGCTTGTCCGGTAGCTGGAACGTGACTGACTGTGGGAGGATCGTTGCCCATTCTTCAGCCCCGCGCTATTGTCCCAGAAGAAGGACGATGCCGAGGCCGGCCAGAACGATGATTAGGGCGACCACCAGTGTATAGACTACGCTCGCTCCCGGCGGCAAAGGATCGCGTGGGTCCGGTGAGGATTCTTTCATCTCCTTCTCTCCCTTCCGAGCTTCCTCCTCAGGCTTCAGCCGGCGCTCTCTTCGACTAATCACCAAGCGCCTCCCGTACAGCCTTCAGGATATTCGCCACGGGCACGTACATTTCGGAGTAGTCCTTCCGCCAGCGTATGCGCCCGTCCTTGTCCACCAGTACAAACGTGTGTCCCGGCTTGTCAGCATGCATCCCCCGGCCGAGCGCGTCGTAGCTTCTCGACATCGTCGCGTCCGCGTCTGAGAGCATGGGTATCCGCGTGATCCCCTGGTAATCCGCCTCATCCGCCAGGTCTCCGGGAGGATCCGTCATCACGGCTAACACCTGAACGCCAAGACCCTCGAATTCCCCGATTTCGGCCTGCAGGTCGACCACCTGCCTCATGCAGGGTCCTCACATCACGCCTTCGTTAACGAAGAGGAGCACGTTCTTCCGGCTCCGGAACTCCTCGAGTGAAACGATGCTCCCGCCGACGGCAGAGAGAGAGAACGCTGGAGCGAGGCCGAGGTCCGTTGCCTCGCCGGCTGGCGACGGGGGCGACGGCTGGGGCGGCGAGCCGTCGCGGCCGCGGTACAGGACGATGAGGCCAATCGCCAAGGCGACAAAGAGCAGCGAGATGAAGGCCGGCACCAGCCCGCCCACTTTGGTCGTACCATTAGGTTTCTCATGCGTCACTTTCCCGCTCCTTCCTCCTTGAGAGCAACGTCGCCGTCCCAGCTCCGCCTGTTGGCCCTTTCGCACTGGACTCGTGGCGCGCACCGTGCCTTCTCCCGAGCGCCGATCGCAGAAGGAGCACGAAAAGGGCGACAACGGCGCCGCCTGTGACGGCGCCCGGAAGCCAGCCTGCCTGGTCGAGCACGAAGTCGGTCGCCGACTGCAGATCATCGAATAGCGAGGTCTGCGCCTCAGTGGCCTGCGTCAGTTGCCCCGTGAACGTGAGAGCCAGGATCAGCGCGCCGAGTGCCCAGAAGATGATGCCGGCGATGAGGTTCGTGGAGTGGATACGGTAGCGCAAGCCGAGAGCGCGCAGCACCAGCGGCCGCCCGCGGAAGACGAAGCTCTGCGAAAGGTCGAACCGCTCCCAGAAGTAGGCCGCGGCGAGCAGGGGGAAGACCATTCCGAAGACGTAGGCCAGGGCGACGGCTGTCGCCTGCGGCAGCGACGACGTGAGGGCGGTGAGGGTGAGCACACCGATCAGCACGGGGGCGCAGCAGGAACTGGCGGCTCCGGAGAAGACGCCGAGGCCAAAGACAGAGAGGACACCCGTGCCGGTGGACCGGGCGGTCGGTCGCACCGGAAGCGTCAGGTTCCTTCCCATGAGCGACCACGTGCCCAGGAAGAGCAGAAAGACGGCGCCGAGGATGAAGACCTCGGTGTGCCACTGGTTCAGGGCGCGAGCGAGGGCGGCGACACCGAGGGCTATCGGCAGGATCACCACAGCTATCCCCAGGCCAAACACGAACGTCATCGCCAGCACCGCGGCCTTCGCCCGGTAGACGCCGCCGAGGTACGCCGGGAGCAGAAACGTCACGCAGCAGGGCGCGGCCAGCGCCAGCATGCCGCCCACGAAGGCGGCGAGGATCGAGGAACCGGGCAGAAGGGCTTCCATGCGCCAATCAATGCTGCGAGATGTGCTTCGCCTTTTCGATCTCCCTGCGGATCTCGTTTTCTCGCATTTCCCCCACCAGTCGCAGGCGACCGGCCACTATCAAGGCCGGCAGGATCAGGACACCGTGCTCCGCCGCCAGGCTGCGGCCGTCCGGTTCGTCCGGATCGACCTCACGGACCTCGACGTGTCTGTATTCGTGGTGCACTCTCGTTAGCGCCTGCCGGACGCGTTCGCAGTTCCCGCAGTCCGCCTTGGCCACGAAGATCACTTCCATTGCACTCATGCCGCAGATCCCTCCTTTGAGATCGTTTCCCCTGTTCCGACGGTTGGCGCTCTCCAGCGCGCGAAGTAGCCGACGGCACAACTCAAGGCCAGGGTCGCCAGGACAAATCCTAGGAGGACCGCGTGCGTTCCAGGCGTGTGGCCGGCCAGCTCGTAGAGCCTGAACGGCAGCCCCGGATCGTAGACCGCGAGGGACGAGATCAGCGCTAGAGCAACATCCTGCGCTGCCAGCCACGGCCGAGGCAGATGTTGCAGCCGCCCGAGACAGCCGCAGTCGTCACGCTTACCAGCGATGCCGGATAGCAGGAGAGCGCCGGCGAAGCCCGCGAAGAGCACACCTGAGGCCAGCGCGGCCGGGCGCACGGCCGTGCCGGCCAGGAGCAGCATGCCGAGGGCAAGCTCAAGTAGCGGAAGGGCCCGGCCGAACGGCCGGGCCCAACCGTGGGGGAGGGGCGAGTACTGCATGACTGTCTGTTGGAAGCGAAGCGGCGCCAGGAGCTTTGGTGTCGCGGCCGCGATGAGGATGCCACCGATTAGCAGTCGAGCGGCGAAGCTTAACGCGTCCATATGTCACTCAGGGCCCCTCGTGGCGCCCACGTCTCCCTTTCTCGTTGCAGACACAACAGCGGCCTCTTCGGTCTGTGCTCCCTCGCCGTGCGTGCCCGCCTTGAAGCCCAGCTTCCGGGCCGTCCGGTGATGTAAAGAGAGCGTCACCCGCGTTACGATCGCGTAGCCGAAGAAGGCGAGGTCCATCTCCTGGCAGGTCTCCACATCACGGAAGTAGGCGACGGCCATCCACGTGTCAGCGAGGTGAGAGATGTGGCAGACATCAAGCGCGGTTCCGTCGGCCAGCGAGACGCGGACGACAGGCACGAGTTCAGGACGGGCCAGGCACTCGGCCTGCACCCGGCCCGGCAGGAATGTCCTGAAGAAGTCCGCGTCAAACATGAAACCCCATCACCCTTCCAGCCCTCGTCTGGCTGCCTTAAGGGCAAACACCTCCGGGTCCCTCTCGAACAGGCTCTGGCACGACCCGGAGCAGAACTGATAGACGGTTCCACCGTAGGTGGTCGTGGCGGCCGCCCTCTGCGCGCGAAAACTCATGGCGCACACAGGGTCGGTTGCTTTCCCTTCTTTGCTGAACAAGCGACCGATGATGCCCACGTTGCCTCCTTCCGTGGATGGTCCACGGGGAGAAGTCTCGTGGTCGCTGACGGGAACGGTCGGCGCTAACCACTCCTCGGCCACCGGAGCCGTTCGTCTGTCCTGCGCCAGCTCCCGCCTGAGATGCTCCAGCTCTCCCTCGATCTGAGTCAGCCGCTCGGCCGGGTCACCGCTCGCGTGGTGCGGGCCGCCTCCGGAACCGCCGTGGGCACCTCGCATGAGAAATAGCATTAGAAGAGGGCAAGCCAGAGCTATCAAGGCGATGGGCAAAACCGCGACCAACGTTTCCACGTGCTCTCCTCACCCTGTCTCTCGACCCGGTGGCGGGCCGGCGGATTGGATGGCCCTCTTGAGCCTGTCCACGCCCGTCCGCTCAGGGTCGTACTCGATGTAGGCCATCTCGGTCGACGGGTTGACGTAGGCGTGGACGACGCCCGGGATCTCCCCGAGGTCCCGCTCCACCGTGACGGCATCGCCGCCATCTCGTATCAGGTCCGCGAGCGGCAGTGTCACGCGCACCCGACGCTGCGACGCGTGCGGGCGGGCGTCCGGAGTGGCTTGGCAGACCGGATCAACAGTTGGCCGACCGTCCAGCGGGAGATCCATCGGTTTCCCTACTTCCCACCACCCACGATATGGAAGCGCGCTGAAGGGTACCTGAATAGCTACTGAACTGCGGCTGAAAGATATGGACGAAATCGCCGCGGGTTTCCGCGCTGGTGACCGTACGTTCGCGCGGCTGCTGCTCAGTCCGAAGCTGTCGACAGCGGTAGCCGGACCGTCACGGTCGTGCCGCTTCCCACCGCGCTGTCGATGGAGATGTCACCCTCGTGCTGATCGACGAGCCACTTGACGATGGCGAGCCCCAGGCCGGTGCCACCGGGGTCCCGGCTGCGCGCGGGGTCCGCCCGGTAGAACCGTTCGAAGACGTGCGGCAGGTCTTCGGGCGATATTCCGATGCCGGCGTCCCGAACGGTTAGAGTTGCCTCGTCGGCGGAGCAGCTGAGTTCGACGGTTATGAGGGCGCGGTGGGGTGTGTACTTGACGGCGTTGTCCAGTAGGTTCACCACCAGCTGCTTCAACCAGTCTGCACTCCCCTTCACCAGGGCGGGCTCGAAGCGTTCGAGCTGGAGCTGACGACCTTCTGCCAGCGGACGCACTTCGGAGAGAGCGTCCAGGAGCACGCGATCCAGTTCGACGGGTCGCCGCTCGAGACCCTGCCCTGCGTCGGCTCGTGCCAGTGTGAGTAGCTCGCCGACGATGCGAGACAGCCGCCTGGCCTCCGCATCGGCGTACGCCAGGGCCTCCGCCCGCTCTTCCGCAGGCATCTCCTGCGTCCTCGAGAGCAGATCAAGGTTGCCGAGGATGGCCGTGAGTGGCGCCCGCAGCTCGTGGGCAGCGTCAGCGACGAACCGCTGCTGCAGGCGGTACGCCTCTTCGAGGCTGCCCAGCATTTCGTTAAACGTGCGCGCGAGACGCCCGAGCTCATCAGTCCGTGCCGGTTCTTCGAGGCGACGGGCGAACCCCCGGGAAACGGCGATGGCGCGCGCCGTCTGCGTCATGATAGCCACTGGACGCAGGGCGCGGCCCGTTACCGCGAAGCTTCCGGCGGCCGCCACCGCCGTCCCGCCAACCACAACGCCGATCACCATCAGCCGCAGGAACCGCGTCGATTCGTCGAGCTGCTCCAACGAAGCCCATGCCAAGGCGTATCCAGCCCGTCCGTCCGAACCGGCAGGCAAGGCATACAAGCGAAGCCGGGTGCCCGTCGCTTCATCGCGAGTGGTGGCGAAGGCGCCGATCCCGCTTCCACCGCTGGGCAGCAATCGCAGCACCCGGTCGTACGCCGGGCCGTCGTCCCGGGCGAGGATCTGGAGCGGCGACAGCGGCGGGGAAGAGACGTTGCCGTTGCCGGGGCCCAAAGGGGACTGGTGGGCATCGTAGAGCTGCACCAGGATGCTGGGACCCGCCGATGCCTGGATCCCGCCGTCACCCGTCGCTCCGCCCGATCGAAGCTCCTGCTCGAAGTGCTCGGCCGTCAGAACCAGAGAGTCGTCCAGATCGTCGTACTGGCTTCGGGCATGAAGGCCGTACGCCGTGCCAGATACAAGGAGGAGGACGACCGCCGCGACGGCCGCGGACCAGAGGGCCAGCCGCACCCGCACCGACATCGCCCGCCCCTACTCCTCTCGCAGGGCGTAACCGGCCCCTCTCACCGTCTGTATCAGACGCGGCTCTGTACGCTCCTCCAGCTTCTTGCGGAGGGATCGTACGTAGACTTCGACGATGTTGGCGCTGCCGCCGAAGTCGTACCCCCAGACCAGTTCCATGATCTGGTCCTTGGTGACCACCTGCCGGGGGTGAACCATGAGGAGGTGCAGCAGTTCGTACTCCGTGGTCGTCAAGTTGACGCGACGATCCCCGCGGTACGCCACGCGGCCGCCCGTGTCGAGGCGCAGGTCAGCGTAAGCGAGGATGTCTGGCTCCTGGCGCGTCCCGCGGCGAAGAAGCGCCTTGACGCGGGCCAGGAGCACATCAAGGTTGAAGGGTTTGGTGACGTAGTCATCGGCACCGGTGCCAAGGCCGGCTATCTGATCCGTCGGGGCGTCCTTGGCGGTCAGCAGGAGAATCGGGAGAAAACGGTCGGCCTCACGCAGACGGCGGCACACCTCCAGGCCATCGATGCCCGGCATCATGATATCCAGGACCACAAGGGCTGGCGGCCGCTCACTGGCAAGTCTGAGCGCCTCAGCGCCCGAAGCCGCCGTGTCCACGCGATAGCCCTCGTAGGCGAAGCTGCGGCGGAGGAGGCTGGAAACCGCCGGGTCGTCGTCAACGACCAGAATCCGCGAATCCTCATCAGTCGTCATATGAACAGTATAAGGGCGTCTCGCCAGGTCGAACCCGAATCGCCAGTCCGTGACTAGCCTTCTTCTCCCGGTGGGCTCGCAGCTAGACGCTCCCACACCTTCCGGTCACCACAATAGTGCCCTGGTACATGCCCATCGCGCACGTAAAGAGGAACTCACCATCGTGCCTGGGGACGAGCACGATGGTCGTCGCCCGGTGGGCCGGCAAAGACCTGGAGATGCCGAAGTCGGGGAAGATGACCTTCTCGGAGCACGGGATGTCTTCATCACGAATGAACTTCAGGCGAACCGGAACGCCACAACGGGCCACGATTACTGAAGGTCGGTAGCGCTCCCGGACGACGATACTGGCATCTTGCATGCCGTCAGGCCCGAACCGGGCTCGCCGGGGGCGGCTACGGAGATAGGCCCAGCCGCCGACAACCGCGGTTAGCCCTATGACGGCGGCCGATGCGATCAATAACTCCACGCGGTCATGCCTCGGGCCGGTTCAGGGGCGTGTACGCTGGCGCGATCCCGTCCTCACTCATGATCACCCAGAATGAAGGCTACGCCTTCAATCTGAGAGGAGCCTGAATATGCCGTGAGAATTCGCTGAAGGAAGAGGGGACGACAGCTGATTCCCACCGGACCTCCAAATTGCTGTCACGCGCAACCACTCAGCCGCCATTCAGTAGCCATTCAGGCTGCTTTCAGCGGACCACCGCAGTGTGTGTGGTGGAGGACACCAGCGATGATTCCCAGGCCGAACGCGGGCTCGAAGGTTGTGGTGTATCTGTGCGGGCTGACAAGGTGAGAAGCTTGACGCCGGGTGTCTGGAGGAGGCTCACGCGACTGCCTCTGGGGCGCAAGATGATGATGGCTCTCGGCCTCTCTGGTCTCTCCATTGGCGTAATTCTGATCGCCCTCGGTCTGAGCTCAGCAGTCAAGATCGAATCACGGCCATCTCCAGCGGTGGTCGATCTCGGCGATGAGGACGCCTATCTCCATCTCTTGAATCGAAGGCCATCCGTTGCCCCATCGCCCCCTCCCCAGCCGCCGCTGTCGGACTCTGGCTACCGGATGGTCATCGGCAAGATCGGCGTGGATGCTCCAGTGGATGTCTACGGACTAGATGAGAACAGTGTTCCAGAGGTCCCGCTCGGGTCGGATGCCGCTGAGGTGGTGGCCTGGTACAACTTTTCGGCGCGGCCCGGGACCGGAAGCAACGCGGTGTTTGCTGGCCATGTCACTTGGAAAGGAAAAGCTGTCTTCTATGACCTTCAGACGCTTCAACCGGGTGACGTGATCGAGTTGGTCGGGGCGGAGGGCTCGGGGTTGACATACGTCGTGTCCACCAACTTTGCTGTCGACCCGAACGATCCCGACTCGCTGCAAGTCATGCAGCCAACGGATACAGACGTTATTACCCTGATTACGTGCGGCGGCACGTTCTTTGAGACCGCCGACCCGGTAGCGGGCGGAGACTACACGCTTCGTGTCATCGTTAGGGCTGAATTGGACAAAATTGCGGCCTCGCCAGGTCTGGGGGCGGACGGCAGCTAGATAAAAGATTGACCCGATCGGCCCAGTTCAATATCTCAGCCACGATTCAGTAGCCATTCAGGCTGCTCTCAGCGGACCACCGCACGATGGACGGTGGAGGCCGTTTCGATCGATGAACACCCGGTCACAAGCGCGTGTTTTGCGGGAGCTTGATGTGCGTCGCGCCCTCGATAACAGCCTCATGAAACGATCTCAGGAAATGTCGCCGAACGAAGACCAAGGCTCCGCGTCAGCAAGATCGCAGGCCGTTCGCGCTCTGGCCGTCATAGAGGAGCACGTGTTGCGCGCCGGTGACGCGATCGAGCATGACCTCGCAGAGAAAGATGTATTCAAGGCCCTATCCGCCTTGAGGGGACAGGTCACCGCACTTGAACTGGGATTGGTCAAATCCCGACTCGAACATTTCCGCGGAGGCGCCGACGAGGGAGAGCGGGCAAGAGCAACTGAGGTGTTGGACTTGTTGGAGAGCAGACGCGAGACACGGCTCCAAGATGCGGAGGTTTCGCTCTGCCCATCCGGATCGAGAAAAGGAAGCGGAAGATGATCGGGATCAGATGCCACCCAGGATGCGTGCGTGTCATGGCGCTTGAGAAGAGGAGGAAAAGATGAGAACCAGGATCATCGTTATCGCGGCGGCAATTCTCGTAGCTGTCACCGGCGCGTTCGGGGGACTGGCATTGGCGGGTTATCCCGGGACAGCCTCTGCCAGGGATCCTGACCCTCCGCCGGCCATGCACGAGGCTTGCGAGAACATGAAACACGAGGGTCACGAGGGTATGGAGGAGATGCACGAAGGGATGATGAACGCCGGTGGCGACTGGGGGAATCGATGCAATCGGACATGGGTCCGCGCTGATAGGGGCAGGACGACATGGTTTCCGTGGCACGCAGAATCCTCCGGGGGGTAGTTGCCCGTCCGCGGGCTGCGCTGGCGGCGGGTCTGATGATGGGGCTGCTGGTCGCCCTCGCCGCCGCGTGCGGCGGTGAGAGCCAGGCCCCCGGTCCCCATCTGTCGCTTGACGGCGACTCCTTCGACCTCGGCGAAATCAGAGCGGGCGAGGCTGTGCAACGGCTCGTCGAGTTCCGGAACGAAGGCGACGCGCCTCTCACGGTGGCGATAGTCAAGGTCCGTCCGGCCCCTGAAACCGCTTGCGGCTGCGGGGTCGAGGCCTTCTCGGTAGATGAGCCGCAGGTGGCACCTGGGGAGAAGGGGAATCTGGTCTTCAGTCTCAAGGTGCCAGAAGGGACGCGCGCGATGAAGGACGTGATGCTGGTGGAATTGGAGACCAATGATCCAGGCAAGGGCCAGCACACGATTACGATCAAGTACAGGGTGGCATAGAGAGCAATGAGGAAGAAAATCCGGATTAAACGCCCGTGGTGGAGGCGCGGGAGAACATGGATTAGCGTGGCGCTGAGCGCCCTCCTTGCAGCTGCCGTAGCGGGGCCTATCGTCTGGCTGCTGGCAGGAACGGGGGGCGACGCAAGCCCTCCGCAGTACCTGGAGGAGCCGGCGCCGCCCTTCACCCTCCCCACCATCACCGGCGAACAGGTCTCGCTCGCCGATCACGAGGGCCGACACAACGTTCTCCTCTTCTTCAACGAAGGGCAGATGTGAGCGCCTTGCTTGGTCCAGATCGTGGATCTGGAAGAGAACTGGGGCCGGTTTCAGGGCTTGGATATTGAGCTGCTGAGCATCATGGTTGATCCGCTGGAGCAGCTGGCTGCCGCGGCGCGGAAATACGGTCTGACGTCCACCGTGGCGGCGGACGAGGACTTGAGTGTGTCCACGACCTACGACGTCCTCGGAGCTAGCATGCATCCGGGCGTGACGCCCGGCCACACGTTCGTTCTCGTGGACAAGGCTGGGCAGATCATCTGGCGGCGCGACTGGGGCGCCTCGGACACCGGAATGATGTACACGGATGTGGACGAGCTCTTCGAATTAGTTTCGGAGTGGCTGCAGAAAAGAGCAGCCGGATGAGCGCGGTTGCAATGTAAGCGGTCGGCGTTCGACGGGCCGCACACAGTGCGGCCACTGGACGCAATGGAGGTCGAAGTCCAAGAGACCGGCGCCGTGGTCGTCCACACGGGCAAGATCACCAAAGGTGGCGCCGACACGTCGCAGCGGGCGGTTCCTTATGCGCCGAAGTCAGCGGCCGCTCTGGGCCATCCGCAGCATGAGGCAGCCTGGTCGGGCGATTGTTGGGCTCAATGCTCACGAGCAGTCGGGCATTCGTCTCCTCGTTGGAAAGGAGGATGGCGATGGAGTGGCTTCACGCGCTAATCCCTGTTGCGCTTGTTGTCTTGGTGTGTGGAGGCCTGCACGTGCTGATGATGCGCGGGATGCATCGCGGCCACGACACCGCCTCCGGGCACGGCGGCCATCTCTCCGTGACGGATCCCAATGACCGTGGCCCGAAGCTGGAACGCCTGGTGGAGCCGGGAGTGCGGCGCGCTCAACGGCCTGATGACCCTAACGGGGATCGCCTAGCGCAACTTGAAAGACGGGCGGCGGCGTTACAGCAAGAGATCGAAGCCAT
The DNA here is from genome assembly GCA_030690405.1 of Dehalococcoidia bacterium. The sequence goes on from JAUYGU010000044.1 coordinate 27,596, forward strand.
GTTAGGTGACCCTCAGAAAATGGGCAACGGCAGCTATCTCGGACGGGTTGCCACTCTGCATCACGATGATGACGCGTCGCAGAATGAATCGGAAGGGGATGCAGCTGGATGACCTTTCTCCGGAAGATCTTCCGCGCCATGAACGGAGCGAACATCGACCGGGATAGGGTACCCAACGTCGAGAAGGCGGGCCTCAGGGTGGTAGAGGCGCGCGATCTGTGGGGCGACATCGTGAAGCTGGTCGTGGCGGAGAAGCCGGTAAATTGAAGCCGAAGTGTGATCTACGTCACTTGACGCGACACGTGGGAGTGAGGCATATTCTGTGGTGTAAACCCCCACCGGGGGGGTATGGGTAGACAACAATGAAGCTGGCGCTGCAGAACCTGCTACAAGATAAGCTCCGGTTTGCCTTGAGCGTCACCGGTATCGCCCTGGCGGTGATGCTCATTCTCTTTCTCCTGGGCCTGCGCGAGGGGGTCTTCAAGGGTGCCGCGATCTATCTCGACAACGCGCCTGGGTCGGTGGCCGTCATGCCGGAGGGCGTTAAGAGCACGAGCGCCGGCTCCGGCCAGTTCCTGCCGCGCGACACAGTCAGTGCCGTCGCCTCTGCACGCGGCGTCGCGTGGATCACGCCAATCATGCTGACGATGGCTATCCCGGAGCTGCACGGCAAGAAGCAGGTCATCAGGCTTGTGGGATACGATACCGCCCTTGGCGGCGGTCCCTGGAATCTAAGGCAGGGCCGCGAACCGGCGGGAGATGCCGAAGTGGTGCTCGACCGCGTGCTTGCCAGCAAGCATGGTTTCAGCGTTGGCGACTCGTTCGAGATCGGAGGCCACCAGTTGAAGGTGGTCGGCCTCTCCAACGAGACCAGCTCGTTCTCGGGAAGCTTCGTGTTCGCTTCAAAAGCCTTCGTCGAATCGTTTGCTCTCGCGCCCGGTGCAGCCAGTTTCGTGCTCGTAACGCCGGAACCGGGAACGAAGCCCGCTCAACTGGTCGCGAGTCTGCAGAGCCTTCCCGGCACGAACGTCCTGCTCAAGAGCCAGGTCATCGCCAACGATAGGCAGATCGTGGCCGGCATCTTCGACCAGGTGATCTTCCTCATGGTTGCCGCCGCGTTTATCGTCGGAGCGCTCGTAGTCGGCCTGGTAATCTACGCGGCGACCATCGAGCGGCGTGGGGAGTACGGCATCCTTAAGGCGATTGGTGCTCGCAATAGCGCGCTTTACCGAGTCGTGGTTTATCAGGCGGTGGTGGCCGCGAGTCTGGGCGTCCTGCTCGGGGTCAGCTTCGCGTTCGCCATGGGCTGGCTGGTAATGACCGCCAAACCTCAATTTCTGGTCGCTATAGAGCCGTCAGCAATCATCGTTACCCTTGCAGCGGGCTTTGTCATGGCGCTCGCAGGCGCGCTTGTCCCAGCGCGGGCCGTCGCCGCCCTGGCACCGGCTGAGGTCTTCCGGAGGTGACATGTTCCGGCTGGCCGTGAGCAACCTGATCCAGAACAAGACACGTCTCCTGATTTCAGTCGGGGGCGTCGGACTGGCGCTGACGCTGGTCCTCTTCTTCCGCGCGGTATTCGACGGCGCCGAAGGCCGGCTCACGGTATACATCGACCGGGCGGGCGCTGATGTGTGGGTCTCACAGGAAGGCGTGCGCACGATGCACATGTCTGAGTCTGCCCTGCCTGCCTCGGTTGTGGAGGAAGTCAGGGCAGTGCCAGGGGTTGAACAGGCGGTCCCAATTCTCTACACCGAAGGCATGATCGAGGCGAGCGGCAAGGACTACATCGTGTACGTATTTGGTGTGCCACCCGGCGCTCCGCTGGGCGGGCCGTCGCGCATAAGCGATGGCGCGTCGGCGCCTGGGCCCGGCGAGACCATCATCGATCACGCTATCGCTTCCCAGGCGGGGCTGCACGTCGGCGATCAGGTGACGGTACTGGGCCGGGAAATGAGAATCGCCGGGCTGACGTCCGGGACGTCAAGCCTCGTTAGTTCGGTCTCGTTCGTCTCGATGGAGGATTTCGCGCGCGTTCGCGGCGGGGGCGACGTGATCAGCTTCGTGCTGGTCAAGGTCAAGCCGGGGGAAACGCCAGCCGCTGTGTCCTCCCGTATCGCTGAAAGCGTTGGCGCGGTCACCGTGCAGACGCGCGGGGAGTTCGCCTCGCAAGAGCGACAGCTGGTCCAGGACATGAGCGCCGAAATCATCACCATCATGAACACCGCCGGCTACCTCACGGGCCTGGCTGTCGTTGCCCTCACCATCTACATCGCAACAGTCGGCCGTCGTCGTGAATACGGTGTGCTCAAGGCGATGGGCGTCCGCAACAGCCGCCTCTACCGCATCGTGTTGTTCCAGGCGTTGCTTACGGTCGGAGTGGGCCTGGTAACCGGCGTTACCCTTACGCTCCTGCTATCGGTGCTCATCCCACGCTTTAACGAGCTTATCGTTTTGTCTGTGAGCATGGCCTCACTGCTTCGCGTAACAGTCATCTCAGCACTGATCGCCGGCGTCGCGGCTTTGCTGCCGGCCAGGCAGCTTGCGGGCCTCGAACCAGTAACCATCATTCGCAGGGGGTAACCATGAGCGGCGAAGGATTGCATATCGACCACGTGACAAAGAGATTCGGCAGCGGCGACGCCGAAGTCGTGGCAGTGCGGGACGTCTCCCTTGACGTTGCTCCCGGCGAAGTTGTCCTCATCATGGGACCGTCAGGATCAGGCAAGACCACACTGCTACTGATGCTGGGGGCCTTGCTCAAACCGACTGAAGGAACGATTGCGCTCGACGGTCTTGAGTTGAGTTCGCTATCTGAGAACCGGCTTCCGGACATCCGGCTGCGCCACTTCGGGTTCATCTTCCAGGACTTCAACCTCCTGTCGGCGCTGAACGTCCTGGACAATGTCTCGATCGCCGCCGAACTGGCGGGATCCAGCCGCAAGGCAGCGCGCCAGAAGGCGTCTGCGTTGCTCGATGATCTGGGGCTTGGCCGCAGGTTGCGCTTCTCGCCCGAGAAGCTTTCCGGCGGCGAGAAGCAGCGGGTGGCGATCGCCCGCGCCCTCGTGAATGATCCGGCCCTCATCCTCGCCGACGAGCCAACGGCCAACCTGGACTCAAGCCACGGGCATGAGACGATGCGCCTCCTGCGCGAGATCGCAAAGAACCGGGGACGCAGCGTGATCATCGTATCGCACGATCAGCGAATCCGGGACATCGCAGACAGGGTGCTATGGCTGGAGGATGGGCAGTTCAAGGAAGCCGTGATAATGGCCGTTGACCCGGTATGCGGCATGGCCGTGGAGGGTAACAAGGCCGTCTCGGCTGAATGGGATGGTGTTACGTTTTACTTCTGCTCGCGCGGTTGCCGGCAGGAGTTCTTGTCATCGCCCGGTGAGTTCCTGGGCGCATCAAGCTCAACTCCAGAGGCCCTGCGTCAGCCTCTGCCGGAGATCAGAGATCGCATCTGCGAGGGGCTTGAGTGGGCTGGCCTGAGGATCTGAATGCCCAGGCCGTTGGCGTGACTAAACCTGTCGCTTGGGGTTGCACGCTTCGTATTTGAAATTTGTGGAGCGCCCGGGGGAATTCGAACCCACGACTCCCGGATGAAAGCTCGGAACTCTACCCCTGAACTACGACCCCGCGTGTGTGACAGGCTCGTGAAGCGGCTGTGACCGGACCGTGACGTTCGGGGATCAGACTCTCGGCCGGGTCGAGGAGACCTCCTGAATACCAATCAAGTGCGCTTCATTTTCGCTCGTCTCGTTCGGGGAGCAGGTCTCGACAAGGTCTCTTGACTGGTAACTAGCGCTCTTGATTAGTAGGTTTTGGAGGGCCGGCGGCGGGGGAAAAGGGCGAGAATCGTATCTGGTCGGGGCGGTCGGATTCGAACCGACGACCTCCTGAACCCCATTCAGGTGCGCTACCGGACTGCGCTACGCCCCGACCGCAGTCCATGCTAGCACAGCGGCGGTTTTTTCGCCCAGCAAGGCCGACTGGTCTCGTCTGGGGTGCGGGCCGGCGCGTGGGCCTAGATGTAGGCGTGGGAGATGACGACGATGAGCAGGCCCAGTAGCGCGATGCCGCTGAACTCGGCGGCCGTGCGCAGGTTCAGGCGGTCGCCCAGGTAGTTATGCATGAGGCCCGTCATCAGGTAGAAGGCGAGCAGCAGGAAGATGGCCGCCAGCGCCCCCTCAAGCGGCAAGAAATGCATCGCCACGGCGGCCTCCGACAGGAGCGCGCCGATGGCGACGGCGTAGAGCAGAGTCCGCGGCGTCTCCAGCGCCTCCTCGCGCAGAATCTCGATCGCCAGGAGGAGGCTGACGACGCCGGCGGCGAAGGTGATCGCCGCCAGGCTGAGGTCGAAGTCGTAAATCGTGGCGTAGAAGAGGAAAGCGATGACGTAGGTGGCGATGTTGAGGACGAGGCGGGCGCCACCGTAGACGCGCAGGCGGCGGTCCACGGAGTTGTACTCCGCCTGGAGCACGGCGCCGAAGGGGACGGCGGCGGCCAGACCCGCCGGCACGGCCCAGTAGCTGTCCGCGACCTCTTCGAGGAAGAGGCCGAGGCTCAGCGTGAACAGGACCGGCACGAACAGGAAGAGGGCGGTATCGTCCAGGCGCTGGAAGCGCGCGCGGGGATGGGTGCGGACGACGGCGTCGGTGCCAAGGGCCACCAGCCCAGCCAGCAAGAGGAGAAGCCAGTTCTGGGTCGGCTCGATGGCGAGGAACGCCGCCAGACCGATGCCGAAGACGGCAGCCATGGCGTGCACCCGGTCCACCCGGGAGACGACGCCGTTCAGAGCTGTCGCGGGGCTAGACGTGAATTCCTTCACGAGCGGTAATCTTATACGCTGTCTGGTAATTTGTCAAATCGGCGGGCGAGCGCGAGGTTTCACCAGAACTATAACCGCCGTTCGAGCGATCTATAACAGGAAGACGACAGGTTACGGCTGGTTTTTCGCCAATACCGGCTGCGCCGCCAGCGACTCCAGGACCTCCCTCAGCCGCGTCCGCCAGCCCTCCCCCAGCTCCACCCTCACCAGCGTCCGGCCCAGGTGCACTCCGCGGGGCGCCCGCGGCTCCAGCGATTCCCTCGGCACCAGTAAGCCCTCCTTCAGCTTCAGCACCACCCGGCCGCCCTCCATCGCCACCGCCTGCACGCCGGCCCGGGTCGCCAGCACGCGGACCAAGATGACGTACAGCAGGCTGCGGACGGGCGGCGGCGGCTCTCCAAACCGGTCGACTAGCTCCCCGCCGATCGATTCCACCTCTTGCGGCTCGCGGGCGTCGCTCATGCGCTGGTAGAGAGCCAGGCGCTGGTTCAGGTCCGGCACGTAGGACTGGGGCAGGTGAGCGGACAGCGGTAGCTCGATGGTGACCTCCGGCCCCTCGCTCGCCGGCGGCGGCGTCTCGCCTTTCATCATCGCCCGCATGCGGTCGGCGGCCTCGGCCAGCAGGCGGCAGTAGAGATCGAACCCAACGGCCGCCATGTATCCGCTCTGCTCCGGCCCCAGCAGGTTGCCGGCGCCGCGGATCTCCAGGTCGCGCAGCGCGATCTGGAACCCCGCGCCCAGCTCCGTCGCCTCGAAGATCGTCTGCAGCCGCTTCGTCGCCTGCTCCGTCAGCCTCCCTTTGCGGTCGTAGAGCAGGTAGGCGTAGGCGCGGTGGGCTCCGCGCCCGACGCGGCCGCGGAGCTGGTACAGCTGGCCCAGCCCCAGCTTGTCCGCCTGGTTGACGATGATCGTGTTGACGTTCGGGATGTCCAGGCCGGACTCGATGATCGTCGTGCAGACCAGCACGTCTATCTTGCCCTGCACGAACTCCAGCATCGCGGCCTCCAGGTCGTGCTCCGGCATCTGGCCGTGGGCGATCCCCACGCTCGCCTCCGGCACGATCTCCCGCACCCGGTCCGCCACCATCACGATGTTGTGCACGCGGTTGTGCACGAAGTAGACCTGGCCGCCGCGCTCCACCTCCCGCAGGACCGCCTCCCGCACCAGCCGCTCGTCGAACTCGGAGACGTAGGTCTTCACGGGCAGCCGCTCCTCCGGCGGCGTCTCCATCGTGGACATGTCGCGGATGCCGCCCATCGCCATGTAGAGCGTGCGAGGGATGGGGGTGGCGGAGAGGGTGAGGACGTCCACGTCGCGGCGCATCTGCTTGAGGTGCTCCTTGTGGGCGACGCCGAACCGCTGCTCCTCGTCGATAATGACCAGCCCCAGGTCCTTGAACTGCACGTCCTTCTGGAGCAGCCGGTGCGTGCCGATGACGACATCTACCGTGCCGCTCTTCAGCCCCTCTGCCACCTCCCGCTGCTCCGCGTCCGAGCGGAAGCGGGAGAGCACCTCAAGGCGGACGGAGAAGGCGCCCAGCCGCTCCATAAACGTCTGGTAGTGCTGCTGGGCGAGGACGGTCGTGGGCACGAGCAGCGCCGCCTGGCGCCCATCCATCACCGTCTTGAAGGCGGCGCGGATCGCCACCTCTGTCTTGCCGTAGCCGACGTCGCCGCAGACCAGCCGGTCCATCGGCCGCGGCCGCTCCATGTCGCGCTTAACCTCGGCGATGGCGGCGAGCTGGTCTGCCGTCTCGACGTAGGGGAAGGAGGCCTCCAGCTCGGCCTGCCAGGGAACATCGGGATTGAAGGCGTGGCCGGGCAGCAGCTCGCGGGTGGCGTAGAGGGAGAGGAGGTCCTGGGCCAGCGCCTGCACCGCCTGGCGCACGCGGCGCTTCGCCCGCTGCCAGTCGCCGCTGCCGAGGCGGGTCAGCCGCGGCTCGTGCTCGGACGGACCCGTGTAGCGGCTCACGCGGTCCACCTGGTCGGTCGGCACGAACAGCTTATCGCCCTCCGCGTAGTGCAGCTCCAGGTACTCCCGTTCGGCGTCGTCGACCGCCATCCGCACGAGGCCGGCGAAGCGGGCGATGCCGTGGTCTATGTGGACGACGTAGTCGCCGGGCGAGAGCTCCGCCAGGAACGCCTCGCGGTTGATGCCCTTGCGGGGTTGCCGCCGCCGCTGCTTGGCGAAGCCGAAGACCTCCGCGTCGGTGATCAGCGTCAGGTCGATCCCGTCCTCCACCAGGCGCCAGCCCATGGGCAGGGCGCCCTGCACCAGCGCCAGCCCGGCGCGCGGCGGCGGCGCCGTCGTGACCCGCGTGCTCACGCCCTGCTCATCGAACAGCTCCCCCAGCCGCTGCGCCTGTTGGGAGACGACGGCGATGCTGCTGCCCCCACGGAGCGCGGACACGCTCTCGCTAACGAGGCGGCGGAGCTGTCCGCCGTAGGCGGTCGCCGGCGAGAACGGCAGCGCCAGCTGTCCGGCCTCCTCGCCGCTGGCCCAGCGCGATAGCCTGAGGGGCGCGCGGCGGCCCAGCGCCTCGCGCAGCTCCCGCCAGGGGCGCTGAGGCAGCGGCAGGCTGCGCGGGATCTCGCCCCGCTCCTCCAGCTCGCGGCGCACCGTCTCCGCCTCGCGTTCCGCCTCCTCCAACGCGGCAGCGGCCTCGCTTTCCTCATCGATGACCACGGCCGCCCGCGCCGGCAGGTGGTCGAGCAGCGTGGCGCGCGCCAGGAAGGGGACGTAGAAGTAATCGGCGGGGAAGCCCGTCCCCGCGCGGAGCAGCGCCAACTCCTCCTCAAACCGCCCCTGCGCCTCTCTGGAGAGGCCCGACAGGTCGAGCGCCGCCAGGGCCTCGCCGTCCGCCGCCAGCACCGCCTCGCGCGCCGGCCCCAGCGGGGCGCTGTCCACAGGTCCTACCGACCGCTGGGAGGCCGGTTCGAAGCGGCGCAGGCTCTCGATCGCGCGGCCCAGCAGCTCGATCCGCAGCGGCGCCTCCGTCTGGGGCGGGAAGACGTCTACGATCCCGCCCCGGCGGCTGGCCTGGCCGGGGCGCTCCACCAGCGGCTCGATGGCGTAGCCGAGCGCGGAGAGGCGGGCCAGAAACGCGTCGTCCTCAAGCCGGTCGCCCGGCTTGAGGACGTCCGCGGAGGCGGCCAGCTCGGCCGGCGAAAGCGTCCCCTGGGCCAGCGCCATGGCGGACGCGACGACCACGCAGCGGTCGCCGCCGGCCAGCGCGGAGAGCACCGTCAGCCGCTCGCGCACGGCCTCCGGGTCCGGGGCGAGGCATTCGTAGGGCAGGGAGTCGCGTTGGGGGAAGGGCAGAAGCGGCGCGCCTTCGCCCAGCCAGGCGGACAGCTCCTCCAGCAGCGCCTCCGCGCGGTCCTCCCGCGGCACGACGACGAGGAGCGGCCCTTCGGCGGCGCCCGCCAGCACGGCGATAGCGGCGGCCTTCGCCGCATCGCCAACGCCGATGACGAGGCCGCGCTCCGCGGTGACAGCCTCCCTCAGCCGCGCGAACGACGGCGCCCTCTCTACCCCTCGAAGCAGCCCTGACAGGTCCATGGCAACAGTTTTAGGGCCTCCCGCCGGCGGGGGGCCCTCTCGCTCCAATTCTAGCAGGCGCGGCCGGTTAGCGGTTGTAGCGGTTCATCGCCGGTTCCAGCCCTTCGCGGAGCAACGTCTCTACGGCCTCCGCCGCCTGAGCGACGGTGGCCTGGAGAGCCTCCGCCTCCTGCGGCGTCGGGTCGCTCAGCACGTACACCGCGACGGCGTCCGGGTCCCAGGTGGGCTCTCCGTCGACCGCCGGCCGGCCGATGCCGATGCGCAGGCGCGGGAAGTCCTGGCCGCCTATCGCGGCGATGATGGAGGCGATCCCCTTCTGGCCGCCGGCGCCGCCGCCCGCCTTCAGGCGCAGGGCACCGGTAGGCAGGTCAAGGTCGTCGCAAACGACCAGCACGTGGGAGCGCTCGATCTTGAAGCTGCGCAGGAGCGCGGCCACGGCCTGTCCGCTGCGGTTCATGAACGTGCGTGGCTTGGCCAGAACGACTGGCGTCCCGCGGATGGAGCCTTCCCCGGTCGCGGCGAGGCGTCTGGCCTTGAGGGCGATCCCGTGCTGGCGGGCGAGGCGGTTGACGCACCAGTAGCCCACATTGTGGCGGTTGTGAGAATAGACGGGGCCTGGATTGCCCAGGCCCACTATCAGCCACTTGTCCGCTGCCATGCGGACATTTTATCTCATCGCCTTCGCCTGCGGCGGGCCTAGGAGACCGGCCGGTTCTTAGTAACAATTTCCCGCCAGCCACATCATTATAACCAGGCGGCCACCCGGCCACACGGCCCAGGGTCGTTTGGCCAAAAAGATCGGCCGCCAGGAGGCTATCATGAGTAACTTCGGACAGACCAGTAAGCCGCAGGGCCGGTGGCTCACCATCGCCGGCTTTAGCTTCGCCGGCATCGTGCTTGCGGTCCTTGTGGCTGCGACAGTGTGGCAAGGAAACGTGCACAAATCCGACACGTCGGCGGCGGAGTCGCACTCCACCACCGCCGCGTTTCTGCAGGGCGCAGGGACAGAGGCGGGGATCGCAGCGCCGTTGGTTCGCGACTACGTGAAGACCGGTGACGTGACGCTCGTACCGCAGATCCAGGAGCACACCACGGCGGCGGTGAAGAGCATGACGGGTGCCATCAGTGAGGGCGGGGTAGCTGACCTGAGCCCTATCGCCGCTGAGGGCGGCCGCCTGGCCGACGGTCTAGGCCAGGTCATCGCTCTGCGCCAGGCCGGCGATGTGCCGGCTGCGGCGGCAGCGCTGGAGCAGCTCAGCCCCGCGTTTGAAAAGGTCACGACTGAGCTGAAGGGCGCCGTGACGCTGGAGCTCCAGGAAGCCTCCAACCTGCAGAGCAGCGCCGACAAGGCGGATGACGCTGCCTCCTGGCTCCTCATCGCTTCCATTGTCTGGGGCGCCGCATTGGCTGTCGGCGTGACCGTCCTGGTTGCTCGCTCGATATTCGGTGGGCGGGTCACCAAGACGCCCTCCCCAATCTAAATCACTTCATCCTACCCGCATCTCGGCCAGGCCGGACAAACGGCAGACGAGCAGGGAAGAATCATGAACAGCTCTTCAACAGCAGGCGGAGGCACCAGGGCGCGATCTGCGCCAGGCAGGATATCCTCGGTGAGAGGCCGAATCATCACTGGATTCGGCCTCCTCGTCATGATCCTCGCCATCGTTGCGGGCCTGTCGGCCTGGCGGGTACGTACCCACCAGAGAGATCTCAACGATCTGGAGTCACACTCCAGGACCGCCACGCACCTCCAGGAGGCGGAGGCTCAAGCCGGTGTTGCGGCTCTGACGCTTCAGCGCTACGTAATCGCCGAGAATGCGGCGCTGCCGGCCGGGGTTCAGCTGGCATCCGAGGTTCAGTTGCACGCGGCCGCAGGAGTCGAAAGCCTGACGGCGGCTGCCGCCCAGCGGGGTGCGGTCGACATCAGCGACATAACGGTAGTGGGAGTTAGCCTGGCCCAGGGCGCCGGCCAGGTCATCGCCCTCCGCCAGGCCGGTGATGCTGAGGGGGCGGCCGCCGCCCTGGAGAAGCTAGTCCCTGTATTCTATGAGTTCAGGCGCCAGCTTGAGGACGCGACGGCGCTGGAGCTCCAGGAAGTGTCAACCCTGCGGAGCAAGGCCGACGCGGCGGGCGAGCTCGCCTTGTGGCTACTGATAATCTCGGGTGCGGTAGGCGCCGTGGTGGGGCTTGGAGCGTCCGTCTTCATCGCCCGCTCCATCATCAATCCGCTGTCTTCCCTGGAGGAGACCGCCATCGCGGTCTCGGAGGGTGATCTATCGGCGCGGGCGCCGGCCTCCGGCCCTCGTGAGCTGGCCCACCTCGGAGCGGTGCTGAACCACATGATGTCGAGGGTGGAGACACACACTGCGGAGCTCGAACGGGCGAACCAGGAGCTGGAGGAGCGCCACCACCAGCTGACCGATGCCCGCATGCAGGCGGCCACCGATCCGCTTACGGGGCTTGGCAACCACCGCGCCTTCCACAAGAGGATTCGAGATGAGATCGCCGGCGCCGAAGACACAGGCGTCAGCGTTGGCCTGATCCTCTTCGATATAGACAACTTCAAAGGCTTCAACGACTCGCTGGGACACCTCGCCGGGGACGAGATCCTGCGTTCGCTGGCGGTCACCCTCCATGGAGCCATCAAGCGGGAAGACGCATACCGCTACGGCGGAGACGAGTTTGCCGTGTTGATGCCGGCAGCCGACCTCAAAGGGTCCGTCAGAGCGGCCGAGCGTCTACGTCTAGCCGCGGAGAAGATGAGCACCGGCGACGGCCAGAAGCTGACTGTCAGCCTTGGTGTGGCGAGCTTCCCGGACATGGCCGCATCGGCGGAGGAGCTGATCTACAGGGCCGACATGGCGATGTACTGGGCGAAGTCCACCGGCAAGAACCGCGTGGGGGACTGGGACGGCCTGCTCAGCCGAAGGACGGACGGATCGACCCCGCCCGATCTCGGCAATCGCGACGGCAAGGTACGCGACGCCGTCGTGTCGCTGGTGTCCGCCCTGGCCGCCAAGGACCCGGTTACGCGCGACCACACGGAGCGCTGCTCCTGGTACACGGGCGAGCTGGCGGCCGAGCTGGGCCTCGGCGAAGAGGAGGCCTCCGTGGTGCGGCTTGCTTCGCTGCTGCACGATATCGGCAAGCTGGTGGTGCCCGTTGAGGTCCTCTGCAAGCCGGGCCCCCTTACCGATGAGGAGTGGGTCCAGATGAGGCAGCACCCGACGACCGCGCTGCACATACTGAGCCCCATAGACTCAACCGCCAATGCCGTACCCGCGATTCTTCATCACCACGAGCACTTCGACGGTTCCGGCTACCCCGGCGGGCTGGCTGGGGACGATATACCGATGGCGTCCCGCATCCTGCTTGTGGCCGACGCCTTCGACGCAATGACTACGGACAGGCCGTACCGAAAGGCGATGCCGATAGAGGCCGCCATCGAAGAGCTCAAGCGGCACCGCGGCAGCCAGTTCGATCCCGAGGTGGTTGACGCCTTCCTGAAGATACTGGACCGGGGCGGGGCGCACCCTCTGCACGGCGTCGCCGTGGCCGAGGAAGGCTCCTGAGCGGCGGCTGACGGGCCGTCTCCAGCGAGACTCTCGACCTATCGCTTTCGCCTGCGGCTGGACGGCGCGCCTTTCGCCTCCGGTTCGCCGGGCGGCAGCGCCCGCCGCCCCGGCTGGAACGCCCGCTGCAGCACCTGTGACACATCGCGCATCGCGGACTGCGCCTCGTCCACATCGGGCGGGGCGCCGTCCTGCACGCGGCTGAGAATAGGCTCAAGCGCGTCGTGTATGCGCGACTCCACGAGGAACCGTCGCAGGTAGCCGACGAGGTCGTCGTCGAGGACGGCGCGCAGGGACGAGAGCTGGCTGGCCTGGACCATCTTGAGGAACTGATCGACACGGGGGTCGCTACTGTGGTGCAGCACGTGCTGGATCGCGCTGGACGAAAGCCGCGCCATCTGCCTGTCGCAGGCCCGCTCGATGCGGTCCAGGATCTCGTCGACGCGCCGGGCCGGGGGCGATTGGTCAAGCGGCAGGCTGCATTCCGGGCACGTGCCTTCGGTGGCGGCCACCTCCTCGACGCCGGCGATGAGCGGGCAGCCGGAGGTCTCCTCCAGCAGCGCAGCGAAGGTGGCGAGGGCGCCAACTCCGGCCGGCGGGCCCAGCTCCGCCAGGGTGTTGATCCTGCGCAGTGCATCGGCGTGGGGTTGCTCCACCACCAGGCGGGCGTGGAGACGCGCCATCTCCGCCCAGTAGCTCGTGTGGCGTTCCCGGTACAGCGAGACATAACGCTGGCGAAAGCGGACGAGGGCAGCGATCGCCGGCGCCAGGCGGTTGGGCTCGGTGGCCAGGGCAGCGAAAGTGAGCTGCTCCAGCAGCAGGGAGCGGTCCAGGGCCAGGTCGGTCTCCTCCTCGGGGACGGCGGCCCGCGCCAGGAAGCGCCGGTCCGCCAGGAGTTCGCCCGCCTGTCCCGGCCTCCGGTCGAAGGCCCTGAGGATGTAGATGTCCTCACTTAGCGCCTGCCTGGCGGGATAGAGGCGCTCGGCGCAGAGAAGCAGGGCCTCGGCGTCCCCGGCGGAGGACATCTGGCTGAGACGTGAGGCCGCGGCGTCCAGCTCAGGCTGGGGCTCGCCCTTCGCGGCGCCGCTGACCGTCTCGATGAGGCGCTGGAGCTCGCCCAGGCGCTCAAGCGTTGCCGCCTGCGCCGCTCCCGGCGCGCACATCGCCACCGCAACGGCGGACAGGTAGTCCGCAGCAGCAGCCGAGAGCAGGAGGTCGCGGGCCAGCAGCGCCAGCCGCGGCTTGTCCCCGGTGAAGACGTCTTCCGGCCGCGCCCGCAGCGGCGCGCGTGAGTAGAGGGTTCCCTTCCGCAGGAGCTCTAGGTCCTCTTCCGGAAAGGAGACAACCGGCTGCCGCGTGGCGAGATAGGGCGCCGCCGCCTCGCGGAGGCGCGCCGTAGACGACAGCGGGCGGGCGGGGGCGGCGACGACGACGCCATCAGCGGGGGAAATGGGCCCATCCGGCGGCTCCGCGAGCATGATGATCCGGAAGTCTTCGCCCTCTTCGAGTCTGGCGCTGATCAGGCCCAGGGACTGGCGCGGAAGGATGACGGCGCTCCCCTTTCGCCTGCGGCCGGAGTGGTCGACGACCCTCAGCGGTGTGCTGGCCAGCGGCGCCGCTTCCTCCTGCGCTCGCTGCGTCCGAGTCGCGGGTTGAGTCTGGCGTTGCGGCATATGACCCCCAGTCGGCGATGGCCCGAGACCCCCTGCGGCAGACCTGCGGGCCTCTATCATTTCGGTTCGCTCCGCCTGACACAATATATACGGCGAACGGAGGCGGAAGTCCATAGGGGGAGGGCCGGCGCGCCGAAGCCGGCTACTTGCGCCGCGCTATGCGCTGCGACGGCAGGTGGCGTGGTGACTGCCTGCCGCGCTGGGCGCCAGATGGCCACTCGCCGGGCGGCGACCGGGGAGGGGCAGGTGCACTCATCGATGCAGTGCGCCGCGCCCGCGTCGTCTCTTCCGCAGCCGGAGCGCTCTCTTGTGTCGAGAGGACGGAGCGCAGGTAGCCCAGCACCTCGCCGTCCATGATGTCGCACAGGCCGGCGCACTTCCCCTGGAGCAACGGCAGAAGCTGCTGGAGGCGCGTGTCGCCGCGGCCCCGGATGATGAGGTGCGCTGCGTGCGACGTGAGCCGCGCGACCTGCTTGTCGCAGGCGCGTTCGATCTGAGCGATGACCTCCTTGACGCGCCCGGTGGGCGGTGCCTGGTCGAGAGAGAGATGGCAGTTGGGGCAACCACCCTCGGCCGCGGCGGCATCCTCGGCCCCGGCGCTGGAGGGACAACCGGAGGCCTCTGCCAGCAGCTCTTCGAACGCGGCGATGGCGCCAAACCCCATCGGTGGTCCGAGAACGGCGAGGGTGTTGAGCCTGCGAAGCGCCTCCGCGTGGGCGCGCTCCTCGAAGAGGGCGGCGTGGAGACGGCCCATCTCCGTCCAGTGCCGGGTGTGCTGTTCCCCGTAGGCGCAGATGTACCGCCGGCGGAAGCGCTCCAGCGCCGCCCTGGCCAGGGGGAACCGCTGCGGCTCCGTGGCCAGGGCGGCGAAGGTGAGCTCTTCGGCCAGAAGCGAGCGGTCAGCGGCGAGCTCTTCCCATTGAGCCGGCACTTGGGCCCAGGAGAGGAAGCGGCGCATGGCGAGGAGCTCCGCCGCCTCGTCGGAGTTCTGCTGGAGTGAGCGAAGGAGGTAGATCTCCTCCATGAGCGGCTGCTTGTTCAGGTAGAGCCGTTCAGCGCAGGCGAGGAGCTCCTGCCGTCCCGCGGCTGAGGTCAGTTCCATGACGTTCGCGATCGCGGCGTCGGCTTCCGCGGCGTCGTGGCCGAGGTGTGCGCTGCCGGAGACCTCCAGCAGATTGCGGAGCTCCCCCAGGCGTTCGCCCGTCGCGGGCTTGGCTGGACCCGGAGCGCCCAGGGCGATGGCGATGGCGTTCAGGTAGTCGGACAGCGCTTGCGAGACGAGCAGATCTCTGGCCAGAGCGGCCAGCCGCGCTCTGCCGCCCGCGAATATCTCCTCCGCGGTGACCTGAAGGGGCGCGCGGGCGTAGAGTCGGCCCTGCCGGAGCGCCTCCAGGTCGTCGGATGTGAGCGGCAGGGCGGCGTGTCTGGCCGGCTTCGACGCGCGGGACCGCGGCGAGCCTACGCTTGGGAGCGGGCGTGCGGGGGCGCTGATCACGACGCCTTCCGGGGGGACGAGGTGGTCTTCGGGCGGCTCGGCGAGGATGAGTATGCGGAACTCCTCGCCGCCGGCGGGGTCCAGGCTGTTTGCAGAGCCCTCAAACTTCGGGAGAAGGATCGCCCGGCCCCGCCGTGTTCGCCCCGAGTGGTCGGCGAGCTTCAGCGGGAGGCTGATCGGCTGAGCCGTCCCTTCTTGCCCGGCGGTCGCGGGCGCGGCGGTGTCGGCGAAGCTTCGTGACATGCCGCTCACCCTAGCGGGCGTCACGTGGGACGCCCCGCGGAATACTCGGGGCAATGTCTGCGCGTATGGTTATTGCGCACCGGGACCCCCTCGGCGATTACATTGCCTGCATTGTGTCTGACCGCCATAAGCACAACCTGTCGCACCAGTCGACATGAATTTCCCAAATGCACGTGAAGGGTAACGGGAGATTCGGGCGCTGGCTGCGCTCAGATGGCCCGGTTCACCGTCGCGGCCGGCGCCTCCCGCCGGAGCAGGCCGGGAGGCTGCGCACGCGCGTCTCCGAAGACGGGCCGATGTGACGTGACCGCTAATAGTAGCACCGTCCGGCGCAATGTCAAGGCCGGCGCGGGCGAGAACTACTACTTGGGGGACGCGGCGCCGCGGCTCTGCGCGCGCGACTGCGCCACGACCTGCGGCAGCACGGACAGCAGGTAGTCCACCTCTTCGTTTGTGTTGTTCGGCCCGACCGTCAGGCGCAGGGCGGCCACCGCCCGCGTGAGCGGCATCCCCATCGCCATCAGCACGTGCGATGGCTCCCAGGTGGCGGAGGTGCAGGCGCTGCCCGCGCTGGCGGCGATCCCCAGCCTGTCCAGCGCCGCCAGCATCTGGTCGGACTCCGCGCCCTCAAAGCTGAAGTGGGCGTTGTTCGGCAGCCGTTCCCTTCGATGGCCGTTCAGCGTGGCCGCCGGTACAGCGGCCGGAACGCCCTCCAGGATGCGGTCCCTGAGACGCCGGCAGGACCGCGTGTACTCCGCGCGGTCCTCCTGGGCCAGGCGGAGCGCCGTGGCGGTGCCCACTATCCCCGCGACGTTCTCCGTCCCGGCGCGGCGCTGGCGCTCCTGGCCGCCGCCGCTCTGGAGGGCGAGGAACGGGGTGCCGCTGCGGAGGTACATGACGCCCACGCCCTTGGGCCCGTAGAACTTGTGCGATGACAGGCTCAGCAGGTCTACGCCCAGCCTCTCCACGTCCAGGTCCAGCGAGTTGGCCGCCTGCACGGCGTCCGTGTGAACGGGGATACGGCGCCGCATCTCCCGGGCCCGCTCGCGGACCGCCGCCGCTACCGCGGCCACGGGGTTGATCGTGCCGACCTCGTTGTTCGCCAGCATCAGGCTCACCAGCACCGTGCGTTCGCTGACCGCTTCGGCGACGGCCTGCGGGCTGACCATGCCCGTGGCGTCGACGGGGAGGAAGGTGGTCTCGAAGCCGAACCGCGACAGGTACTCGCAGGAGTGGAGGACCGCGTGGTGCTCCGACGCGACGGTTACGATGTGGTCGCCGAGCCCGGCCAGCTTCTGGGCGAAGGCGACGCCCTTGATCGCCAGGTTGATGGATTCCGTGCCCGCGCCCGTGAACACGACCTCGCGGGGCCGGCAGGCCAGCACCTCCGCCGCCGTCCGGCGCGCCTCGTCGACGGCGCGCGCCGCCTGGCGACCGAGCGTGTAGGCGCCGGACGGGTTCCCGAAGCGGTCTCGCAGGTAAGGCAGCATCGCCTCGAGGGCGTCGGGGTGGAGGGGAGTGGTGGCGGCGTGGTCGAAGTAGACGGTGCGCTTCATGGGCGGCCCTGGGGCATACGGGGGTGGGGTATCACACTCAGCTTAGCCCCCGCTCGCTTGGTCTGTCAACGAATAGGCGGCACCGGCGTCAGAGCTCAGTGCTCGACTGCCAATCCTTACTCGAACGTCCAGCGGGTGAGGCTGCCCGTGTCGTCGTCCGTATCCTCTAGAATTCCGAAGGCGACGGTCGGGCGCACCGTGTAGATGGCCTGAGAGTTCTCCATATCCCAGTTGTGCCAGTCGTATTTCAAATCGTAGGTCTCGATGAAGCGGGCCCACTGCTCGCGGTCCTTGACCTCCTCCGCGTTCCCCTCCACGATCACCGTCTCTTCTCCTGGTTCGATATGTACGACGCAGCGCGGGTTCGCGGCGAGGTTGCGAACCTTCCGCGACGTGGGGCTTGTACAGAAGTGGAACGCACTGTCCATCCAGATGCCCCAGACCGGCATCACGTGCGGGCGCCCGTCCGGCGATACCGTGGCGATGAAGTAGGTATGCGCCTTCGTCAACCGCTCGGCCGCCCAGCTCCATGGCATGGGCCCTGTCCCCTTCGTCGCGTACTCCCCGTACCCCGGCATATACGGCCTGCCGGTCCTGGGCGCGTTCATGTCGGCCTCCTCGTCCTTCAGCCTCAGTCCATCCCCTCGCGGAAGCGCCAGTAGTCGACGGCGCGGCGCAGCGCCTTCGCGGCTGGCTGGAAGTCCGTGAACGCCGCGATGTTTCGCTCCAGCAGCTGCGACCGGATCATCGCCGATACGTCCTCCAGGTGCCCCGGGTGGGCGATGGCGAGGAACGGCTTCGGCGACCGCTCTCTGTGGGCGGAGAGGATCTCCAGCAGGGAGTCCAGGATGGCGGGGTTCTCCCGCATGCGGCGGGCCAGGAAGCCCGCGCCCACCTCCATGGCGATGGCGTCCACGTTCTGGTCCTCGTTCAGTATCTCCAGCAGCTTCTGGAGGTTCTGGGGGAGGAACCCCATGC
>JAUYGU010000046.1 GCA_030690405.1 Dehalococcoidia bacterium
CGTGAAGCAGTACCGGATGGCGCTGCCCATCTTCTGCGTCTACCTGGGGCTGGACATCGACCTACGGGAGCGGCTGCCCAACACCAACCTGTGGTACTTCACCTCGTTCGACATCGAGGGGATGTACCGCGACTGCTACGAGGGGCGAGTGCCGGGCGACCTGGGGCTGTTCATCACCGCCGCCTCGCTGAAGGACCCGCACACGGAGGCGATCGCGCCCCCGGGCTGCACGAGCCTGGAGGTGATGATGTGGGCGCCCGCCGACCACTCGTTCTGGGGCGTCGAGGACGGTCCGGCCGCCGGCGAGAAGTACCACCGCAACGCAAAGTACCAGTCGCTCAAGCAGCGGCTGACCGACCTGGTGGTGGACGGCGCGGAGCAGGTGATCCCCGGCATAAAGGAGCATATCGTCTGGCAGGAGGCGGCCACGCCCGTATCGCAGGAGCACTTCACGTTCTCCACCGGCGGCACCTCGTACGGGATCGAGCTGGCGATCGACCAGTTCGGGCCGGCGCGGCCCTCGCCGAAGACGGAGATCGAGGGGCTGTTCCTGGCCGGCGCGAGCACGGTGTTCGCGCACGGCATCGCGGGGACGCTGCGGGGTGGCGTGGGCACGGCCAGCGCCGTCCTGGGCCGCGACCTCTGGGGCGAAGTGCAATCCGGCCGCGTCTTCGGCGATCCGGCGAAGCTCACGGGCGGCGGCCCCGGCTGGGATCCCTGGGAAGCCAGCCGCTAGGGGCGAGGGTAGGCATTAGCTCCTTCGATATGGAGGGGCGAGGCCATTTGAGCTAATCTGTGTTCGCCTGCCTGCCAGGCCATCAAGCCACCTGACTGAAGAACGCGGATCTCAACTAGGACCCTTGACCTGGGCATGCCTTCGCAGGGACAATAGGATGCTGGGGCGAGGTGGGAGTAAGTTATGAAAGTCCTTTCACTACTTGCCGTCAACCTGCCTCGCCCTCTCCGCTGAACTGAAGAGGGATTTCGCTGCGCGTTGCGGCTGGCGAGAGACAGGTGACCGGAAGTTAGCGACCCTCTGCTTCAAGGGTGCACGCCGCCCGCTCTTCTTTGACGCACCGCCTGTACGGGTTCTCCCATTTGTTGAGGCACAGTGGTGGCTCTAGGAGGCGGATCAGCTTTGTTTCCAAATCCTTTCGTTGCCGGGTTGATAGACTACGTTGATCGTCTTCCCACCATGAGAGCCTGAGGTTCTCGCGCATCCAAGCCGTCAGACGCTGTTCGCCCTCAGGCTGGAATCGGTAGCAGAGTAAATCCTGCCTGCTTCCACCAGACCCACGAGGATGAGCTTCAAGGTTGAGTTGGCGGCGTAGAAGGGCTCCGATGCTCCGACGCAAAGTAGACCACCCGGACCCATCAGACGCGAAGTGGGTACGGGCCTCCCGCTGTGAAAGATTGGCGGATTCGCCAACGTAGAGTGGGCCATCGCTGCGCCAGTCTCTGAGGACGGTGCTTAGGAGCGGCCCGTCCCCCGCGAGCCATGCGGCATAGAAGCCGGGCGCTTCTGGGGCGGAATGGGCAAAAACCTGCCAAGGAACGGGAGGACGCTCGAGCTCGTCCATTATCGGTTGGACTTGAGGATCAACCATGACGGTCCCCTTCAGGTTTCTCTTCGCGGCGAAATCGTATCATAGACGCTATCTGACTGCACTCCACGCCAGTCAGACCCTTAGCCCGCGGAGCTTCCCAAGCCCTCAGCAAGCGCCGCCGCCCCCTACGACATCACGCGGCCGCCGTCGATGTTGATCGCCTGGCCGTGGACGTAGGTGGCGTCCGGCCCGCAGAGGAAGGCGACCAGCTCTCCGATCTCCTCCGGCCGCCCTTCGCGGCCCAGCGGGATAGCGCGCATCACGGCGTCGCGGATCGGGCCCTGGGTGACGTCCTGCATCCGGTAGGTGCCCACCAGGCCCGGGCAGACGCAGTTCACGTTGATCCCGTGCGGCGCCAGCTCCCGCGCCAGCACCCGCGTGAACTGGATGATCCCCGCCTTCGTCGTGCCGTAGGCGGCGAACGTCGCGATCCCCTCGCGACCAGCGACAGACGATATGTTGACGATGCGACCGCCTTCTCCCTGTTCGATGAGCATCTGAGCGACGGCCTTCGTGACCAGGAACGTCCCCGTCAGGTTCACCTCGATCACCTTGCGCCACTCCGTCTCCTCCAGATGGACGACGGGGACGCGGTCGCGCCCGCGGGCGGCGGCGGCGTTGTTCACGAGGATGTCGATGCGCCCGAGCTCGCGGCGGGTCTCGTCCACGAGGCGCTGCACCTGCTCCGCGTCAGCGATGTCGATGACCAGCGGGAGGGCGCGGCGTCCCAGCGCCCGCACCTCCTCCGCGACCGAGTCGATATCGCGCCAGCCGATCGCTTTCTCGTCTTCGGGGTAGGTGTCCGGCGGGCGGCCGGAGCCGGTGACGGCGACGTCCGCGCCCTGGCGGGCCAGCGCCAGCGCTATGTGGCGGCCGATGCCGTTGTAGCGGCCGGCGCCGGTAACGATGGCGACCTTACTTTCGAGGGGGAGCATGGCGCCCCGTAGTATAACGTTCACGCCTGTCCGCCGGAAGGCGGGCGAACTGCGGCCAAGCTGCTATAATCGGCGCGTATGGAATCCTGGGTTGTGGGTTACGACGGCGACTCCGACGTCGAGCGGCACGCTGGCGGCGAGCCAAGGGTGGCAATGAGTGACTGCTTGTTCTGTGGGATCGCCGGGGGAACGGTGGCAATCGACAAGATGTACGAAGACGATCTGGTCGTGGCTTTCGATATACCTCGCGAGTATCCCTGGCGGCAGGCGCCGGTGCACTTCCTCGTCATCTCCCGCGAGCACCTGCCGTCGGCGGCGGCGATACGGGGCGAGCACGGGCCCACCGTGGCGCGGATGTTCACCGCGATCAGCCGGGTGGCGGAAGACATGGGGGTGGCGGAGAGCGGCTACCGTGTGGCGACAAACGTGGGTGACGACGCCGGCCAGACCGAGTATCACTTGCATCTCCACTGTCTGGGCGGGCGCAAACTGGGGCCGAAGGGTTAGGCGCATGAGACATGTAGCGGGACGGGCGCGGCCGCTCACGGTGAGTCGAGATTCTTCGCTTCGCTCAGAATGACAGGGAGGAACGATGGAGTTCAGGTTTACGGCTGAAGAGGAAGCGTTCCGGACGGACGTGCGCGCGTTCCTGAAGGAGGAGCTGCCGCCCGGCTGGCAGGAGCAGTTCGACTCGGACACGGAGCTGCTGACGGAACAGCAGTCGGTGTTCGGGCGGCAGTTCAACAAGAAGCTGGCGCAGCGGCGCTGGCTGACACTGCCCTGGCCGGTGGAGTACGGCGGCCTGAAGGCCTCCATCATGCAGCAGATGATCTACAACGAAGAGATGGCCTACAACGGCGCGCCTACGGGCCTGAACATGGGTGTCGCCTGGGTGGGGCCCAGCCTCATGATCTACGGCACCGACGAGCAGAAGAAGCGCTTCCTGCCGGCCATCGCCAACCACGAAGAGATATGGTGCACCCTCTACTCGGAGCCGGGCGCCGGCTCTGACCTCGCCTCGCTCCAGACGCGGGCGGTGCGGGATGGCGACGAGTGGGTGATCAACGGCCAGAAGATCTGGACCAGCGGCGCCCACCGCTCCGACTGGGGCTGGCTGGCGGCGCGCACGGACCCGGAGGCGCCGAAGCACAAGGGGATCAGCATGTTCATCCTGCCGATGGACACGCCGGGCATCACCATCCGGCCGCTGGTCAACATGGCATCCATGCACGGCTTCAACGAGGTGTTCTTCGAGGACGTGCGCATCCCGGCGAACTACATCGTGGGGCAGGAGAACAACGGTTGGTACCAGCTTGCCGTGGCGCTGGACTTCGAGCGGTCGTCGGTGGCGGGGGTGGCACGGGCGCGGCGCTGGTGGGAGGACCTGATGACGTTCGCCCGGGAGCACCGGCCGTTCGTGGAGACGCGACCGGAGGTGCGGCACCGGCTGGCGGAGATCGGCCTGGAGATCGAGGCCGGTCAGAACCTGTGCTACCGCGTCGCCTCGCTCCAGCAGGCGGGCAAGATCCCGAACTACGAGGCGTCCATCGCCAAGCTCTACTCGTCGGAGTTGGGGCAGCGGCTGGCCCGTACGGGGATGGAGCTGCTGGGGCTGTACGGCCAGCTTCACCCCCGCAGCAAGTACGTCCACCTGCGCGGGCGCATCGAGCGCTACTATCAGCTGGGCGTGGCGGAGACGATTGGCGGCGGCACGAGCGAGATCATGCGTAACATCATCGCCATCCGCGGGCTGGGGCTGCCGAAGGGGTAGGGCGGTAATCGCCGGGCGATGTACGAGAGTGAGCGCCGCTCGCGCGACTACTACGAAGGCCGGGCTCGCTGGTATGATTGGGCGAACCGCCTGGCGGCGCTCGTCCGCGGCGAGTCCGCCACGAACGAGCGGCGGAAGGCCGTCCGCCGCTTGAACCTGAAGCCTGGCGACCGGGTGCTAGAAGTCAGCGTCGGAACAGGTACGAACCTTCCCCTCATAGCCGAAGAGGTCGGCCCGAACGGGCGCATTGTCGGCCTGGACATCTCGTCGGCGATGCTCTCCCGCTGTCGGCGGAAGCTGCGTGATCGCGGGCTGCAGGCCGACCTCGTGGAGGGCGAGGCCGCCCACCTGCCGTTCAGGGACGGCGCTCTCGATGCCGTGCTCCACCACGGCGGCATCGCCGAGTTCGGCGACAAACGAGGGGCCATCGAGGAGATGGTTCGCGTCGCCAGACCCGGCGCCAAGGTCGTAATCTGCGATGTCGGCGTCCCGACGGACAGGAAGCCCTCTCTGGTCAACAGGCTGCTACTCAAGCTGCAGCCGGCCTATGCCCAACCGCCGCCCCTTGACCTGATACCGTCCTCAGCTCTGGATATGCGTGTGAGCTGGTTCCATGGCGGCGCCTGGTACATGATCGAATTCGTGATTCCCTGATCGATTGCCCCGCACGTGTAGGCCTGGGGGTTCGAGGGGCCGCCGAGCCCCGGGAGCCGGTTTCCGCAAAAACTTTACGATTCACTAACGGTTCACCGCCCGTAACTTCCCTTTATGGCTCGCGTTGTCTATATTGGATTAGCGAGGGCTAAGCTCTCGCCCGGGGGTTGGGATGCCGTATCGGAATATCAGTGAATACGGCGTAATCGGGGACATGCACTCCGCCGCTCTTGTGAGCGGCGATGGTTCTTTAGACTGGCTGTGCTTCCCGCGATTCGATTCGCCGAGCGTTTTCGCGGCCGTCATTGACGATGTCAACGGCGGTCACTTCCGCATACGGCCCGCCGGAAAGTTCCGGCACGACCACGCGTACCTTCCCGAGAGCAACGTACTCGTGGCCAGCTTCCAGACGGAAGGCGGCTCGGTCAGCCTCACAGACTTCATGCCCGTGGCGGAAGAGATCACGCAGTGCGCCCACGAGGTGCTGCGGATCGTGCGCTGTCAGAGCGGCTCCGTGGAGATGGAACTGGACTTCCGTCCCCGCATGGATTACGGCCGCCGCGATACGTCGGTCGCGGTGAACGGCCGGTCGGCGGTGGCGCGCTACGGTGAGGACTGCCTGACCCTGACCTCGGGCGCGCCGCTGGAGGCCGTCGACGGAGGCGCCCGCGGCCGCTTCACCCTCAGGGAAGGCGAGTGGACGGCGTTCCTGTTGCGCTGGAACGACGAGTCCCCGCCTCTGCCGGAGGATTATGACGTCTACGGCCGGCTGGGACGGACGCAGGCCTTCTGGCGCTTCGTCGCCCACGACTGGCGCTACATGGGCCGCTGGGAGGAGCTGGTGAAGCGCTCCATGCTGGCCCTCCACCTCCTGCTCTACGTACCCACGGGCGCCATCTGCGCCGCCGTCACCACCTCGCTCCCGGAGCAGGTCGGCGGAGAGCGCAACTGGGACTACCGGTTCTGCTGGCTGCGCGACGCCGCCTTTACGCTTGACGTCTTCCACCGTCTGGGGCACACCGCCTACACGCGGCCGTTCATCCAGTGGCTGGCGGGCCTCGTGCTCGGCCTGGGCCAGGGGGAGGACATCCGCTCCCTCTACGGCATCGGCCGTGAGGTGAACCACACGATGAACGAAGAGGTGCTGGGCCACCTGGAGGGCTACCGCGGTTCGGCGCCGGTGCGGATCGGCAACGCCGCTTTCCACCAGTTCCAGCTGGACGTGTACGGCGAGGTGCTGCTCTCCTTCGACTCCTACCACCGGGCGGGCGGCATCATCGACGACTCTCTGTGGATCCTGGCGGAGGCGATGGTGGAGTCTGCGCTGCGGAACTGGCAGAAGCCGGACAACGGCATCTGGGAGATACGCTCTGAGCCGCGGCACTACACCTACTCCAAGCTGATGGCCTGGGCCGCCGTGGACCGCGGCCTGCGCCTGGCGCAGGCGCTCAAGCGGCCGGTAGACTTCCCGCGCTGGCGCGCCGCCAGCGCGGAGATCAAGGCGAGCCTGCTGGAGAACGGCTGGAATGAGAAGCGCCGCAGCTTCGTGCAGTCCTACGGCGCCAGCAACCTGGACGCCAGCGCTCTCTTCATCCCGATGGTCGGGTTCCTATCGGGGGAAGACCCGCGGATGGTCTCCACCATCGCGGCCGTGCAGAAGGAGCTGGTGCATAACGGGTTCGTCCGGCGCTACCTGCCTTCGGAGGCGGACGACGGCATCGGCGGCGAAGAGGGCGCCTTCACGATGTGCAGCCTGTGGCTGGCGGGCTCGCTGGTGACCAGCGGCCGTCTGGACGAGGCGCGGGAGATATTCGAAAGGGTGACGCGGGTGGGGAACCACGTCGGACTCTTCTCGGAGATGGTGGAGCCGAAGACGGGGGAGTTCCTGGGGAACTACCCGCAGGCGTTCACGCACATCGCGCTGATTCACACGGCGCGAAACCTGGACCGGGCGCTGAACCAGGTGGAGCTGGGGAAGATAGTCGCCGCCTGAGGACGGGCCCTTCGACAGGCTCAGGGTGAGCGGAGGAAAATCAAGCCGCCAGGCGAAACGCCCGGCGGTTCTTGCTTTGTGGGGGCAGGCGGCGCGAGCGGGCGCCTCAAGCGATATGATAGGAGCGCTATCAAGAATACTGTTACCCATCGTTGACGGCGCTCCCCATCGCCCATTACAATACAGTTGCCATGGCGCACGACTTCTACGATGTGCTGGGCGTCTCCCGCTCCGCCTCCGATAAGGAGGTCAAGCAGGCATTCCGCCGCCTCGCCCGCAAGTACCACCCGGACGTCAACCCCGGCGACGCCCGGGCCGAGGAGCGCTTCAAGGAGATCAACCGCGCTTACGAGGTGCTCTCCGACGCGGACAAGCGGAAGAAGTACGACCGCTACGGCGAGCGCTGGGAGCAGGCGGAGGCGTTCGATCAGGCCCGGCGGGCCGGTGGCGCCGGCGGTGCGTTCACCCAGACGTTCGACCTGGGCGACCTGTTCGGTCTCGGTCGCGGCGGCCCCTTCGAGGGGGTCTTCGAGGCGTTCACTGGCCGGCGCGGGCCGATGCGCGGCCAGAACGTGGAGTACAGCGCGGAGGTCACCCTTGAGGAGGCGTTCCAGGGCACGACCCGGCTGCTCGATCTTCAGTCGGAGGCGGCCTGCGCCACCTGCGGCGGCAGCGGCCAGATCGCCGGCGCCGTCTGCCACGTCTGCGAGGGCACGGGCGCCGTCGTCCGGCCCAAGCGCGTAGAGGTAAAGATACCCGTCGGCGTCCAGGACGGCTCCCGTGTGCGCATCGCCGGGGAGGGCCGGACGGGCCCGGCCGGCGGCCCGCGGGGCGACCTCTACGTCGTCGTCAGGGTGCGTCCGCACTCCCGGTTCGAGCGCAGGGGCGCGGACCTCATCACGGAGGCCGGCGTGGCGCTGGAGGACGCGGTGCTGGGCGGCGAGGTGGAGGTGCAGACGCTGTCCGGCAAACGCGTGGCGCTGAAGCTGCCGCCGCTCACCCAGAACGGCCGCGTCTTCCGCCTCGCCGGCCAGGGCATGCCGCGTCTGGACGAGAAACGGAAGAACAAGGGCCGCGGCGATCTGCTGGTGCGGGTGCGCGTCGTCCTGCCGGAGTCGCTCTCGGCCCGTGAGCGCGAGCTGTTCGAGCGGCTGCGCGAGGAGCGCCGCAAGCAGAAGGTGGGGGCGTGATGGTGGACGAACGCTCCCTCCACGAAGACGAGCCGCTGTTCGTCATCAGCATCGCGGCGAAGATGATCGGCATGCACGCGCAGTCGCTCCGCCACTACGAGCGGCTGGGGCTGATACGTCCGTCGCGCTCGCAGGGTCGCGTGCGTCTCTACTCGCAGGCCGACATCGAGCGGTTGCGCCACATCCAGCGGCTGGTGAACGACCTGGGGGTAAACCTGGCCGGCGCCGAGGTGGTCATCCGCCTCAACGAGCGCATCCGCCGGATGGAGGAGGAGATGGACCGCCTGCGCGCGGAGCTGCAGTCGTACCGGGACCGCGTCCTCCCGGCGACGGTGGATGGGGAGTGAGTTGACAGTCATTCTGAGCGCCGACCATATCCGCACGGGGTCACCAGCGTCGGGACGCGAAGGAATCCGGGGTGGGGCAGCTTTCGGGCTCGGCGGGTGGTTGTCTCCCCACCCAAGATTCCTCGCTTCGCTCGGAATGACAGGAGCAGCCCACAGAACGCGAAAATGCCAAACAAACTTCGAGAACAGTGAGTCATGTAGCGGCGACCTTCAGGTCGCCAGGGGTGGTGAGGTGGAGGCCTGAAGGCCTCCTCTACAGCGGTGGTAACGGAATGCACGAGGTGACGCAACGATGATGAGACAGGACAGGTTCACGGAAGGGGCGCAGGAGGTGCTGGCGGCCAGCCAGGAGCTGGTGCGCAAGGAGCGCCACAGCCAGTGGGACGTGGAGCACGTCCTCATGGCCCTCCTCACCCACGAAGGCGGCGCCGCGCCCGCCATATTCGAGAAGCTCGGCGTTGACCGCGCCAAGCTGCGCGAGGCCGTCGGCAAGGCGCTGGCCAAAGCCCCCAAGCTCGCCTACGACGTCGTCCAGATCTACACGACGCCGCGCATCGTGCGCATGCTGGAGTCCGCCAACGCGGAGGCGGAGCGGCTCAAGGACGAGTACGTCGGCGTGGAGCACATCCTCGTCGCCATCGCCGACGAACGCGAGGGCGAGGCGGCGCGCATCCTGGGCCAGTTCGCCATCGACAAGGAGAAGATATACCGCGCCCTCCAGGAGGTGCGCGGCGGCGCCCGTGTAGTCAGCCCCACCGCGGAGTCCAAGTACCGCGCTCTGGAGCGCTACAGCGTGGACCTGACGGATGCCGCCCGCAAGGGCAAGCTGGACCCGGTCATCGGCCGCGAGGACGAGATCAAGCGGGTGATGCAGGTGCTCAACCGGCGCACCAAGAACAACCCGGTGATCATCGGCGAGGCCGGCGTCGGCAAGACCGCCATCGCCGAGGGGCTGGCCCAGAAGATCGTCGCCGGGGACGTGCCGGAGAACCTCAA
This sequence comes from Dehalococcoidia bacterium, assembly GCA_030690405.1. The sequence goes on from JAUYGU010000046.1 coordinate 9,494, forward strand.
GGACAAGCGAGTCTTGGCGCTGGACATGGGCGCGATGGTCGCCGGCTCCAAGTTCCGCGGCGAGTTCGAGGAGCGGCTCAAGGCCGTGATGGACGAGATCAAGCGGGCTGCGGGCGAGGTCATCGTCTTCATCGACGAGATCCATCAGGTGGTGGGCGCCGGCGCCGCCGAGGGCGCCATCGACGCCTCCACGATGATGAAGCCCGCCCTCGCCCGCGGCGAGCTCCAGTGCGTCGGTGCCTGCACGCTGGACGACTACCGCCAGCACATCGAGAAGGACACGGCGCTGGAGCGCCGCTTCGCCCCGGTCTACGTCGACGAGCCGAGCGCCGAGGACACGATCGAGATGGTCAAGGGGCTGCGGCCGCGCTACGAGGCGCACCACAAGGTCAAGATCAGCGACGGGGCGATAGAGGCCGCCGTGCACCTGTCCGACCGCTACATCTCCGACCGCTACCTGCCGGACAAGGCGATAGACCTGATCGACGAGGCGGCCTCCAAGCACGTGATCGAGGCGCAGACCATGCCGCCGGAGGTGCGCCGCCTCCAGGAGCGCGTCGACAAGCTGGCCCGCGAGGCGGACGCCGCCGCCCAGCGCGCGGAGTACGAGGCCGCCGCCCACATCAAGACGGAGCTGGAGTCCATCCGCGCGGAGTACGAGCAGATGCGGTTGCAATGGGAAACGGACCACGTCGCCAGCATGAACGTCGACGAGTCCGATATCGCGGAGCTGGTGGCGAAGACGACCGGCATCCCCGTCGCCCGCATGATGGAGGGCGAGAGCGAGAAGCTGCTGCAGATGGAGGAGCGGCTGCACGAGCGCGTGATCGGGCAGGAGGAGGCGATCCGCGCCGTCTCGGAGGCGATCCGCCGCGCCCGCGCCGGGCTCAAGGACCCGCGGCGGCCCATCGGCAGCTTCATCTTCCTGGGGCCCACCGGCGTCGGCAAGACGGAGCTGGCGCGCGCGCTGGCCGCCTTCATGTTCGACGACGAGGACGCGATGGTCCGCATGGACATGAGCGAGTACCAGGAGCGGCATACCGTCTCGCGGCTGATCGGGGCGCCGCCGGGCTACGTCGGCTACGAGGAGGGCGGGCAGCTCACGGAGCTGGTGCGCCGCCGTCCCTACCGCGTCGTCCTCTTCGACGAGATCGAGAAGGCGCACCCGGAGGTGTTCAACGTCCTCCTCCAGATACTGGAGGACGGCCGTCTGACCGATGGGCACGGGCGCGCGGTGGACTTCCGCAACACGGTGATCATCATGACCTCCAACCTGGGCACCGAGGAGTTCCAGCGCCCGGCGTTCGGCTTCGTCCCCGCGAACAAGCCGAGCAGGACGGAGAAGGAGCGGCAGAAGAGCGCGGTGGAGAAGGCGCTGCGGCAGGCGTTCCGCCCCGAGCTGCTGAACCGCATCGACGAGATCATCGTCTTCGACCCGCTCACTGAGGACGACCTGAAGCAGATCGTGGAGCTGCTGCTCAGGGACGTGCGGGAGCGGCTGGCGGAGCGGCGCGTTGGGCTGGAGCTGACGGAGGCGGCGAAGGCGGAGCTGGTGAGGGAAGGGTTCGACCCGGTGTTCGGGGCGCGGCCGCTGCGCCGCACAATCGAGCGTCGCGTGGCCAACCCGCTGTCCCGCCGCATCCTGGCCGGCGAGTTCGACGAGGGCGATACGGCGCAGGTGGGCTTCGTGGACGGGGAGTACACGTTCGAGCGGAAGGCCGCGCCGGCGAAGGCCAAAGCCGAGGCGAAGGCCGGCTAGGGCAGCCACATCGAGTAGTAGCGCCCGCGCGCGCCTGCCGAAGCTTCCCGTAAACGCGCCCCTTCGTTATGATGGGCGCGAAGTGCGCTGGATACCGCTGATCGTCGCCGCTGCTCTCGCCCTCGCCGCCGCTGCCTGCGGCGGCAACGGTGGCTCCGCGCCGACGCCGGAGGGGCCGACGACCATCTCCCTCGCGAAGACGAAGGTGGAGTCGGGCCAGGGCGAGTTCCGCTTCACTCTCAAGTTGACCAACGATGGCGAGCACGCCGCCGTCAACGTGACGACCAGCGACTTTTGGGAAGAAGGGCTGGAGGTGACGGCTATCGGCTCGGTGGAAGGTCAGCAGCCCAAGGCGATAGAGGATCGTGGGCTGGATTTCATCCTGCGAGAGTTCGCGGCGGGGAAGAGCGTGGAACTGGTCTACACGGCGAAGTGCCGTGAGAGCGGGGAGTGGACGAACGCGGCGGCGGCTGGCGCTGCCAACGCCGACCCGGTCGAGGCCTCCCTTACGGTGACCTGCCCCTAGGCTTCTTTGGCCACCGGCTCCGCTTCGTCGCGGCGCAGGTAGGGGACGCGGGTGCGGAGGAATGAGGGGACGGTCTCCTGGACGCGTTCCACCGCTTCCCGCACCTCACCGAAGCCGCGGCGCATCACCTCGCGGCCCTCGCGCTGCGACTCCGCCAGGTCCTCCAGGAACTCCTGCCAGAGGGCCAGCCGCCTCGCCTGGCCGTTGGCCACGGCCTCCGAGGCCGCCTCGTACAGGCCCACGATGTCGGTGGGGCGCTGCGTCCAGTCCTGAGCCACCTTGGTCCAGTCGTGGGCGCCCTGGCGCGCGCCTTCGAGGACGCTGCGCGCGAACCGGTGGACGCGCTCGTTGGCTCCCTTGATGTTGTCGAAGGTGGACTCTTGCCGTTCGATGACCGCTTCGAACAGGCGGTCGATGCTGTCGCGGGCGCTCATATTCTCGCTCCTTGGGGTGCTCTTGTGACGGCCACCCCTAATTAGACTCTGCCCGTAATGCCGTGTCAACGGTAATTCCGGTCTGGAATCAGGAAATCCCGCCATCGTTCACAGCCGGCGCGCGGGCGATCTGCCATAATGGTATGTGCAGGGCGGTCCTGTCTTCCCATCGCCGGTTCGCCGCCGCTAGAGGAGGCAGCAATGGCTTCTTGGGAGTACAAGATCGCTTACGTAGACTTCCGGGGACGAATATCCTCGGAGGGTTCGGAGTTCATCCGCCAGCCGGGTGAGCATCGCACGTCGTTCGTCCGGCGCTACCTGGACGTGCTGGGCCAGGAGGGTTGGGAGATGACGGCGGTGCAGCCCCTGACCAGATTTGGGACGAGCTACTTCGTTCTCAAGCGGCCTGCCCTGAGTCCGGCCGAAGGGCCCGGGAAGTCCGCGAAGAAGGAGGGTTAGCCCGACCCCGCCTGCCGGTGCCGACAGGTCGGCCGACACCCGGCCCAGGCAGGCGCAGCGGATACTGAGTCTGATGTGAAGGGCGGCTGACGGCGATGGCGCAGGGCCGCCCTCGTTAGCGGGCGTTCGCCTGGCGGAGCCAGATTGCGTCCCCTATAATGTAATTCGCAGGGCCGTCCTCCCATGGAATGCTCCTGCTAACGAGACCTTGCGCATCTCTTTCGGCAGCGACGAGCGAACGCACCTGACCGGTTACATCGAGCAGGAGCTGAGGAGCCGTGGCCACCGGGTTCAGACGGTGGGGCCACCGGCCGGCGAACCATTGCAGTGGGCGGACGTGGCCCGGGCAGTGGCCGAACATGTCTCCACCGGCCGGGCCGATATGGGCGTGCTGTGCTGCTGGACGGGCACGGGCGTCTCTATCGTGGCCAACAAGGTGCCCGGCGTGCGCGCGGCGCTGTGCGGGGATGCGGAGACGGCGCGGGGCGCCCGCGCCTGGAACGATGCCAACCTTCTCTGTCTCAGCCTGCGCACCACCACCGAGGCGCTGGCGGGGGAGGTGCTGGAAGCCTGGTTCTCCGCTTCCCCTGACCAGGGCGAGGCGGAGAACGTGGAGAAGCTGAAGGAGATTGACCGGCGCTACCGGGCGCGGGATGTGGTTGCCTCTGCTGATGGGGAGAAAGGGAGACTTTAGTGGCAGAAGAGGAGCGGCGCAGGAGGAGGCGAGGCCATCGGCGCGGGCGCGGCGCTGGCCATCCGTCCGTCCGGCCACCCGAGGAGGGCCCGGAAGAGGGTCAACCCTTCGTAACGGAGGAGAGTGAGGCGCCGGGTATCCTGCCGCGGCTGCCGAGGCTGCGCTTCGGCCGCCGCGGAGAGCGGGAGGAGGAGAGAGCGGAGCGCCACCGTCAGGATCGCGAGGAGCGGCAGCGGACCGGGGCGCCGGCGGACGTATCGCCGCTGGCGTTCTGGCGCCGTGGACGCGCGCGCACGTTCCGCGATCAGCCTGAGTTGCGCCGCCAGACGCTGGGAGGCGCCCTGCGCCGGATACGCGGCATGTATTTCCCACCCTGGGTACCGGTCGTTTTTATCATCCTCATAGTCTTCGGCATCCTCGGCCTGCTCTTCTATACGAGAAGCACTACGGGCGCGCCCCGCATCAACCAGGACCACTGGCACGCTACCTACCAGGTGTTCATCTGCGGCAAGCGGCAGCGGAACTTCCCGATCTGGGAGGCCGGCGTCCATACCCACGCCGATGGCGTCATCCACATCCACCCCTTCACGTCGTCGGAGGAAGGCGCGGGCGCCCGTCTGATCAAGTGGTTTGAGTACGGCGGCGGCAAGCTTACCCAGACCGAGATGCAGATGCCCGGCACGCCCAAGGACCAGGTGTACAAGAACGGCGAGAAGAGTAAGGACGGCTGCGAGGGTGTGCTCCAGGTGTTCGTCAACGGCGAGAAGATGGAGAACTGGAGCCGCTACATCCCCCAGGACGGCGACCGCGTTCGTATCGTCTTCGGTCCCGAGGAGTCGGAGCCGACCCAACTGGACGACCGCACGGTCATCGACCCGAAGGACGCGGAGCGCGAGGTCGCCCTGGAGGTGACCGGCGGCGAGGCGGACGCCGCCTTCAAGCCGGCGTCGATTGAGCTGCGCCCGGGCGAGACCGTGAAGATCACGCTGAAGAACACCGGCTCCATCTCCCACACGGTGCGGGTCGCCGGGGCGGACGGAAAGTACGACACGAGCGACGATTTCGTGAGCACTTCGGCGGACTCTGCTGACATCATCAAGCCGGGCGAGGAGGGTTTCCTGGTCGTGCGTCTCGACGACGAGGGCGATTACGAGTTCCAGGACCCCACGTCGACGAACGCCCAGGGAACGATCACCGTCAAGGGCGAGCCGGTGACGGAGGAACCGACGCCGACGCCTTCGCCCAGCGCCCAGGAGCCCGTCGACGTGACGCTTGATGTCGTGGCGCGCGACAACGGCTTCGAGCCGGGTAAGCTCGAGGTCGCGGCCGGCAAGAAGTTCCGCATCAACATCAAGAACGAAGGCCAGTTCGTCCACAGCATGCGCATAGCCGGGCCGGACGGGCAGTACGACACGGAGGACGACCTGGCGTCCAAACAGAGTGCGATTAAGGCCGGCGAGACGGGCGAGCTTGTAGGCCAGATCGACAAGCCAGGCACCTACACGTTCCGCTGCGACTTCCACCGCACGCAGGAGACGGGAACGCTCACCGTTAAGTAGCGGGCGCCCGCGGGCCCGCCGGGGCGGCAGATGGCGGACGGATATTTCTTCGCTGGCGCGCGCTGGCTGCTCAGGCGGCTGCTGATCGCGCTGCTCGTCGCCCTTGCGGTTGCCGTCGTCACCCGCCAGTTTACGGACCTCGGTGACAGCGGCGGGGTGCAGCGCCCCGCGACGGCGGTCCTGGGGCCGTTCATCGGCCGCGACCACTGGCACGCCGCCTACCGGGTGTTCATCTGCGGCCAGCGCCAGCCGAACTTTCCGACCTGGGAGTCAGGCGTGCACACCCACGCCGACGGCATTATCCACATCCACCCGTTCATACCCTCGGAGGAAAAAGAGGGCGCGCGTCTGACCAAGTGGTTCGAGTACGGAGGCGGGCTACTCACGCTCTCGGAGATGAAGATGCCCGGCACGGACCAGGTCTATCGCAACGGGGACAGGTGTCCCGACGGCGGCGAGGGCGTGCTCCAGGTGTTCGTGAATGGAGAACGGCTGGACGACTGGAGCGACTACATCCCCCAGGACGGCGACCGCATCTCGATCGAGTTCGGGGTGCGCCGGGTTACGTATTGACAGGCACCCGGCGGGCCGTATACTGGTGGCGCCTCTATGGGCCCGCGGCTATGTGGTAGTTGAGGGGGTAGAGGAGGAGATATGCCCGTAGTGACCATGTCCGGGACGATCGCCAGCGGCGCCCGCGAGATCGGGTGGGCCGCCGCCGCGTCCCTCGGGATCGACTACGTCGACCAGCAGCTGCTGGTCGACGCGGCGCGCCGCCTGGGCGTCCCGGTTGACGTCATGGCCGGGCGCGACGAGCGATGCACCAGCTTCCGCGAGCGGCTTGCGGCTATCCTGCGTAGCTTCCTGGAGCGCTCCGCGGCCGGCGGTGACCCGCTCACCGGCGCCGGCGGTCTGGAGGTCATCCTCGGCCGCACTTACGCTGACCTTGCCAGGGAGCGCGAGGAGCCGGAGATCAGCGACGCCCTCTACATGAAGACGATGACCGCGATCATCAGGGAACTGGGGGACCGCGGGAACATCGTGGTGTTGGGCCGGGGCAGCCAGATGATCCTGCGCGACCTGCCCGGCGCGCTCCACGTGCTGACCCTCGCCCCGCCGGAACTGCGGATTGAGTGGCTCGCCACGCGCGAGGGGATATCGATCGAGGAGGCGACGCGCCGCGTCCACGAGGGGGACCGCGCCCGCGCCGAGTTCCACCGCAAGTTCTGGAAGATCGATGTGAACGACCCTGCGCTGTACGACATGACGCTTGGGACGTCGCGGCTGCCGTTCGAAGTTGGGGCGGAGCTGGTGGTGGCGGCGGCACGCGCGAAGGCGGAGACCGCCCAGGGCCTGAAGTAGGGGCGACCTTCAGGTCGCCCGCAGTCACCCCAGCCCGCGCGGCTCGGCCCGCCCGGCCCGCCCCATGAACTCCGTGTAGGCTTGACCCCACCCCGCTTTCGGACGTAGGCGGGTAGCTTTAGCTGCCCGCAGGCGGCTACGCCTTCGTAGAAGCGAGCACGCCCCGCAGGTGCTCCTCCGCGCGGTCCAGGCGGGCCTGCATCCCCCAGGGGTCGCCGGGCGCCAGGGGCAGCCCCCAGCCGCGGGCCTCGGCCCCTTCGCCCACTACCTCCAGGAAGCCCTTCGCCTGCGTTGACTCCTCGCCGAAGAGGGTGATGAGCAGGTGATGGGTGGCGTCCACCCACTGGCCGTAGTCGTATGAGACGGGGCCGCGGCCGCGCAGCCATGGCAGCATCTCTAGGCGGCTCTGGATCTTCTCCTTAGGGGAGGCCATCGCGCTGCCAGACTAGCGTAGCGCCGGGCCGAAGCGCAAGCGCGAGCGGCTGGGACAGTCGTAGCTGCAGGGCTTCAGCCCTGCCTGCGGCGGCAGGAGCAAGTCCAACCGCGAAGCTGTAGGGGCGACCTTCAGGTCGCCCGCGGGGATGGGCGGACCACCCCACCCGTCGACAGGCTGAAGCCTGTCCCACCGCAGCGGGCGCGCCCTCCGCCTAGAAGAAGTCCGCAGGATGGGGCGGATAGTCCACGGACAGGATGCGGTCCGCCGTGGCAGCCACACCGGGGTCGCTCGTCTGGGCCAGGCCGGAGCGCACAGCCTCCGTGGGACGGAGGTAGCCGTTGTACATGGCGGCGAAGGCGGCGGCGTCCGTGGACAGGCCGGCGCTGCCGTCGGCTCTGGCGGCCGAAAGGCGGCCGCTGGAGCACTCGATGCGCCAGGCGCCCTGGTTCCAGGGCGCCGCCGCGTCCGCGAGGTGGACCGTGAACGCGCCATCGGGCGCGCCTGCGGCCGCCGGCCGCGCGGCGATCGCCTGCTCCACGTCCACGACGCGCAGCATGAAGCCGTGCCAGTGCTCCATCTTGATCCGCCAGGGCTCGTCCACCGCCAACGGGAGGGGCTCATCGATGCGTCCCCAGAGGACGACCTCGCCGGCCAGGTCGTGGCTGAGGAGATAGCGCAGCAGCCCCTTGTAGGCGCTGCCGTCGAGAGCGATAAGCTCCTCGGCGACGAGCTTGGTGACATCCGGTCCGTCCGGGCGCTGGTCCCGCTCGCTGTGGTAGACGACGTAGCCGCATGGCTCGCCCCCATCGTCGGTCCAGACGGCGACGTCGTTTGGGCGGCGCTTATCGTCGTATATGCGGCGAAAGACCGTCTCCTTCCACCAGAGCTCGTCGCGGTCAAGGTAACCGTTGCGGGGAGCGGCGAACCGGCTGTACACAGCGGCGATAACCGGCCACTGCTCCTCGCTGATGCGGCGCGAGCTGCCCGCCGCCGGTGTCGCGTCCGCCGGCGCGATCTCCTTCGGGTTGAAGCGGTAGAAGTAGGCCGCGGAGGCGACCATCCAGCCGTAGCGCCGGTACAGAGAAGGGTGCGGCGTCCACAGCGACGATAGCGGCTGCCCCTGCTCCCGCATGACGCCCAGGGCGTGCCGCAGCAGCCGGCCCACGTAGCCCTTGCGGCGCTGCTCCGGCAGACAGGCCACGTGGGAGACGCCGCTGAGGGGGATGGAGGCGCCGTGGAGGAACATCCGCATGGGGAAGAGCCGGAGGCAGGCCGCCATCTCCCCGTCCTCATACAGGGCGTAGTCCTGCCCCAGCGCTTCTATGTGCTTCATCTGCTCGCGCGCCTCCGGGGCGCGGTCGCTGGAGAAGGCGTAGGAGACGAGGAAGTGGAAGCGGTCGAGCTCGTCGCTGGTGACGGAGCGGATCTCTAGGGACACAGCGGGTCGATTATAGCGGCTGCGGGAGGCGGGCGACAGGGAGCCGCGAGCGAAGCTGGAAGCGAAAAGCCGGAAAGGGACCGGTTTGACCGGCAATAGGGCCGCCGCTATCATATGCTCGCTGGTTCGGGAAGCGAGCCCTATCTAGACCGAGGGGGAATATGGCGCCATCTACGGAGTTCCCCGGCAACCTCTTCTACGCGATCACCTTCTTCGGTTTCCTGGCGTTCTTCGTCTATTCGGTCGGCGTCCGGTTCCGCTGGTTCCTGCAGGGCCAGTGGGTGAACCGCTTCACGCGGCCTGTTGAGCGGGCCATCGGCCTCATCCCCTGGCTGTTGGGCAACGCGCGCGTGGCCCGGCCCCGCTACTGGTACTCCGGCCTCCTCCACACGCTTATCTGGTGGGGCTTCGTAGTCCTCCAGGTGCGTACCCTGAACTTCCTCTTAAACGGCGTCGACGACAGCGTCAGCCTGGAAGAGATCTTCGGCCCCGTCTACGACGGCCTGCGGCCGCTGATGGACGCCTTCAACATCCTGGTCATCGTGGGAACGCTGATGGCCGCGTGGCAGCGCTTCGTCTGGCGGCCGCAGCGCCTGACCCTCAA
>JAUYGU010000047.1 GCA_030690405.1 Dehalococcoidia bacterium
AAAGTTCATCGCCTGGCTGTTGCTCCCCTGGGCCTGTCGCAGGAAGAAGAAGAGGATGGCGACTATGAAGATGATGGGCAGGAACTGGAAGAGGAGGCCGGGGACGTTGCTCCAGAAGCTGTGCTTCTTGATCTCGATGGGCGGGAAGTCCTCCGTCTTTAGGCCGGCGTCAGTGAGGACGCCGAAGGCGGTATCGCCCTGCTCCATCTTGGACTTGAAGGTCTGCTCCTCGCCCTTGAGCTTATAGGTGAGGTCCGTCCCGTTGACCTCAACGCTCTCAATCCGGTGGGCCTTGGCGTCCTCAATGAACCCCGTGAGCGGCCGGTCAACGGCGCTTGAGCCGCCGGGAAGGAGCGTGAAAACAATGGCGACTATCGCCACTAGGATGAGGAGGTAGATGAAGCTATTGCGTAGCCAGCGACCGTACATTATCTATCAAACCACCTAAGATGCTGCAGGGTAGGCCTGGTGGAGCCTACGCCTTGTCTCTCCAATTATAGCAGACCGGCTTTCCCCTAACATTCGATCTCCAGATTGTATGACGGCATACCGCGTGGCCGGTTACAGCTGTCAGGTCTCAAGATCGGCGGCGAGGGTGCCTGACTGGGCCCAGTTCTCCTTCTGGATATCGTCGAAGATGACGATCGTCGCCTCCGGCGTCGTGTGCGCGATGTTCACCACCGCCTCAGTGATCACCCTGGCCAGCTCCTGCTTCTGCGCGCGCGTCCGTCCGGTCCACATCTCCACTCGAACCACGGGCATTGGCTTCCCTCCGTGTCAGGATACGGTTCTGGCCTCAACTTAGTTTGGCGTGCGGCGGTTGTCAACCCGCAGGCGGACAAACGGCTAATATGCCTACGCCTGTTGACACGCAGACGGGGCGACGCCTACTATGGGGCAACGCCATGCGATTGGCCCCTAACCTCGCCGAGGAGCGCGCTCTCTGGCTTCAGGGCCTGGACCTTGTGGCCGGGGTGGATGAAGTCGGCCGCGGGCCCCTGGCGGGCCCGGTGGTGGCCGCGGCGGTCGTGCTCTCTCCGTCCTCGGACTTCCGCTGGCTGTTCCACGTCCGCGATAGCAAGCTGCTGGACGCGGCGAAGCGTGAGGAGTTGGCGACCTACATCTGGCGCGATGCCATCGCCGTCGGTGTGGGCTTCGTATCGCACACCGCGATCGACCGCATCGGCATCGCCGAGGCGACGCGGCAGGCGATGCTGCGGGCGATCGGCGGGCTGCGGCGGCGGCCGCAGCACCTGCTGATCGATGCCCTCACGCTGAAAGCGTGCTCTCTGCCGCAGAAGGGGATCATTGATGGCGACGCGACCTGCATCTCCATCGCCGCCGCGTCGATCGTCGCCAAAGTGGCCCGCGACCGCTACATGAGGGGCCACGACGGAAAGTTCTCCGGCTACGGCTTCGCCCGCAACAAGGGGTACGCGACGCGAGAGCACCTGGCGGCGCTGCGCCGGCTGGGACCGTGCGAGATTCACCGCCGCTCCTTCGCGCCGGTGCGGGAGATGGTCGCCGGCGCCCTTTCGGCGCGCTCCGGCCACGCCTGATTCGTCTGAGATGACGCGCGCCCGCCGCGACCTGGGCGACTTCGGCGAGCGGGTGGCCGCCGCCCACCTGGAGGCGAAGGGCTACCGCATCCGCGAGCGCAACTTCCGCACCCGTGAGGGCGAGATCGACATAATCGCGGAACGTGATGGAACGCTGGTGTTTGTGGAGGTGCGAACGCGGCGGGGCGGGTCGCGGGGGACGGCGGCGGAGTCCGTCACGGCGCGGAAGGTGGCTCACCTGCTGGCGGCGGCGCAGGCCTACGCGCAGGCGAATCCAGGCTGTCCCGCGGACCAGCGGATCGACGTTATCGCGCTTACGCTGGCGGCGGACGGACGCGTGGTCGCGCTGGAGCAGATCGAAGGCGCGGTGGAGGAGGCGTCCTGACAGTGCGGGGGCTCGTCCTTTGACAGGCCCTTCGACACGCGCGCCTGGCAGCGCGCTGCTCAGGACGGGCTCAGGCTGGCAGCGAGGACGCTCGCTCGCTCCTCCCCAGATTCCCCTTCGACGGGCTCTCGCCTAGTCGAGTCGCCTTCGGCGACAGGACAGGCTTCGCGGCGAAACCTCCGGCTCCGCGCGCCAGTGGTCCCGCTCAGAATGACAGAGGCTGGCGTCGGGTCAGGGCTGGGCCCCTGACCTACAGCAGATCGCCTGTGGCGGCGCGGGTGCTGCCGCTCTCCTTGAAGGCGGCGATGACGTTGCGGGCGATGGTCTGCATGTGGACTTCGTCGGCGCCGTCGGCCAGGCGAGCGAAGCGGGCGCCGCGCAACATCTGTTCAAGGGGGGTGTCAGTGGTAATGCCGAGAGCCCCGTGCACCTGGATGGCGCGGTCGATGATACGCCAGAGGGCGTTGGCGACGTGCACCTTGGCCATGGAGACCTCCTGGCGGAAGGGCAGGCCGTTCTCGATCTTGTAGGCGGCGTGGAGGACCATGAGCTTGCCGGTGTACAGCTCCATGGCGGAGTCGGCCATCATCCACTGGATAGCCTGCTTTTCGGCAAGGTAGGAGCCGTGGGAGTAGCGCTTGAGGGCGCGGTCGACCATCATCTCCAGGGCGACCTCAGCGGTGCCGATCCAGCGCATGCAGTGAGCCAGCCGGGCGGGGCCCAGGCGGTACTGGCCCAGGCGGTGGCCGTCGCCGCGGCCGCCCAGCATGTTGTCCGCAGGGACGCGGACGTTTGTGAGACGCACCTCCGGGTGGTTGGCCGCACCGACAAGGGTCTCGACGTCGCGGACGATCTCCCAACCCTCAGTGGGGGTATCGACGAGGAAGGCGGAGTTGCGGGCCTGTGGCGGGTCGGCGTCGGGGTCGGTGCGGGCGATGACGATGGCGAAGCGGGCGCCATGGGCGCCGGAGGAGAACCACTTGTGGCCGTTGAGGACCCAGTCGTCGCCGTCCTTGACGGCCGTAGTCTGGATCAGGGTGGGGTCGGAGCCGGCGACCTCCGGCTCGGTCATCGCGAAGCAGGAGCGGCAGAGGCCGTCGGCCAGGGGGCGGAGGTACTTCTCCTTCTGCTCGGGGGTGCCCCAGTGGAGGAGCGTGTGCATGTTGCCCTCGTCCGGGGCCTGGGCGTTGATCACGAAGGGGCCAATGGTGGTGCGGCCGGCCTCCGCCGACATGAACGCCATCGCCACGGGGCCGAGCCCCATGCCGCCCCACTCCGCCGGCAGGTGCGGGTTCCACAGCCCCTCGGCACGCGCCTTCTGGCGGAGCTGGACTATCGCCTGGACGTAGGCGTTGCGGTCAGCCTTCTCTTCGCGTAACTTGTCTTCGGCGGGGCGGACCTCGCTCTGCATGAACGTACGCACCCGCTGGCGGACCTCCTCCACATCCGGGGCCAGGTTGAAATCGATGGGCATGGCGAATCCTTCCTTGGAGCGCAGTGGCGCTGTCGTGATCGGCAGGGAGATTGTAGTCGTCGCGAAACGTAATGTCACGCGCGCCGTCTGCCGGTGGTCAGCTCGATGAGCGTCCCCGGCGTCGACCTGGAGCGGCTGCTGCCCTGGTTCCAGGCCAACGTCGCTCCGGTCGGCGAGCTGACCGCGGAGCTGATCGGCTACGGGCGCTCCAATCTGACCTACCGCGTCAGCGGCGGCGGCGGGCACTGGGTGCTGCGCCGTCCTCCCCTCTCCCACGTCCAACCCACCGCCCACGATATGAAGCGCGAGTTCCGGGTGATCTCCGCGCTGAAGGGGACGGATGTGCCCGTGCCGGAGGCGATCGCCCTGTGCGAGGACGCTGAGGTGAATGGAGCGCCGTTCTACGTGATGGAGTACGTGGAGGGGCTGGTGCCCACCGATAGCGCCGAGGTGGCGCGCCGCTTCGACGAGGGGCAGCGCCGCCGCATCGGCGAGGAGCTCGTCGACGTCCTCGTGCGTCTGCACTCGATCCGGCCCGGCGACGTGGGGCTGGAGGACTTCGGGCGGCCGCAGGGCTACATCGAGCGGCAGGTGCGGCGGTTCACGGAGCAGCTGGCGCGGGCGAAGACAAGGGAGCTGCCGGAGCTGGAGGAACTGGCGCGACGGCTGGCGGCGGCGCTGCCGCCGGAGGCGGACGCGGGCATCGTGCACGGCGACTACCGGCTGGATAACGCGATCCTGAGCGACGACGGGCACATCGCCGCCGTGCTCGACTGGGAGATGGCGACTCTGGGCGATCCGCTGGCGGACGTGGGCATCCTGCGGATGTACTGGCCGGACCGGGACGCGGAGAGCATCTCCGTACCGGTGGGCGGCAGCGTGGTGATGACGCTTCCGGGCTTCCCCACCTGGAACGAGGCCGTCGAACGCTACCAGCGTAGGACCGGCTACGACCTCACGAACCTGGACTTCTACGTCGTGCTGGCCCACTTCAAGCTGGCCGTGATCCTGGAGAACATGCACGCCCGCTATTTGGCGGGCACCGCCCTCGGCGCCGGCTTCGAGGGGTTTGGCGAGCACATCGGCGAGTATGCACTGTCGCTGACCCGTCGCGGTCTGGCGATCGCGGACGGCTCGTCGCTAGCGGCGTTGCGGGGGTGAGAGGGCATACCGTTCGCGAGGCCACCTGACCCACCACCCATCGCCTCCCAGAATCCCCTTCGACGGGCTCTCGCCTAGTCGAGTCGCCTTCGGCGACAGGACAGGCTTCGCGGCAATCACTGTTCGGGCTGGCCGGCGTCGCCACCGCTCAGAATGACACTCACCCTCTCTACCCCCTCGCGGTACAATCTACCCGCAATGTTCCGTCTTTCGCCGCTGCGGGTGCGCGTCTTCAACGCCTGCCGCCTGCGCTACCGCTACCAGTACGTCGATAAGCTGCCGGCGCGGCTGCGGCCCGGCGATACGGCGGGCTCGCTGGTGCATAACGTGCTGTGCGACTTCTTCGCGAAGGCGCCGCGGGAGGAGCGCGACGAGAAGCGGCTGATCGATATGTTCGAGGAGCGCTGGGCGGCGCTATCGCCGCGATACCTGCGCATCGCTGGCGTCGATGAGCTGCACGATCACAGCCTGGGCGCCCTGCGACGCTTCGCCCAGCGCGAGAACCTTGCCGCGGAGCCGTTCCAGGTTGAGGCGTACGTACAGGTTCGGATCGCACCCGAGGTCACGCTGTTCGGCCGCATGGACCGCATCGACGAGGAGGCGGACGGCAGCCTTCACATCATCGACTACAAGACGGGCTCCCACCCGGGCGACGTCGATGCCTCGCAGCTACACCTCTACGCTATACTGGTCGAGCGAAAGCTGGAGCGCACGGTGTCTCGTGCCTCCTTCTGGTACCTGGACGACGGTTCGGTGTGGACGGCCGCCCTGACGGGCGCGGACAAGGAGCGGGCGCTGGCGGGCGCTCTCGCCGCGGTGAAGGAGATGCAGTCCGAGGAACGCTTCGAGCCCACGGTGGCGCCGCACTGCGCCGGCTGCCCGTACCTGTACGCCTGCGCCATGCGCGACGAGGTCGCCCAGCGCCGCCAGGCCGAGGGCTGGTGAACGATGCCGATATACGAGTTCCGCTGCCAGCGCTGCCGCCGCCGCTCCTCGGTGTTCACCCGCAGCATCGGCGGCGAGGTGGAGGCTGTGTGCTCCCACTGCGGCTCTCGCGAGATGTCCCGCCTCATCTCACGGGTGGCTGTGCTGCGGTCCGAGGACGACGCCTTCGCAGGGCTGGACGAATCGAGCCTGGGCGACGTGGACGAGAACGACCCGAAATCGATGGCGCGCTGGGTGCGGCGGATGAGCCGCCAGATGGGCGAGCCGCTGGACTCGGAGATGGAGTCGGAGCTGGAGCGGATGGAGTCGGGAGAGACGCCGGACGACTTTGGCGACGGCGGGGGCGACGATGAGGGGTTCGGCGATGCGGACTGAGGTCGCCACGGGCGCGGAGGCGCGGGGCGTGCGCCGCTGGCTGCGGCGGGTGGTGCTGCCGCGCCTGATCCGATATCTGGTCGTCATGGCCCTGCTCATCCTCCTCTTCGGTGTTTGGCGGCTGTGGAGCGCCCACGAGTTGCTGAAGAGCATTCCCGACCATTTCTAGACATGCCGATCTACGAGTACAAGTGCCGGAGGTGCGGACGCCTGACCAGCGTCTTCCTGAGGAGCGCGGGCTCTCCGGCGGCGACCCGCTGCAAGGCCTGCGGCTCGCGGTCGCTGGAGCGGGCGATGTCAGCCTTCGCCTATCGCCGCTCTGAGTCCTCGGTGATGGCGGACCTCAGATCGGAGCCTACGCGGCTGGAGGACTACAAGGACCCGCGCCAGATAGGGCGCTGGACGGAGCGCAAGTTCAAGGAGATGGGGGTCGACGTGCCCAAGGAGGCGCGGGAGATGATCGACGCGGCCCGGGAGGGCGAGCTCCCGGACCCGGTCAAGGACCTGTGAGGGCGCTGACGCTGCTCGTCGGTGCGTCCCTGGCGCTTCTGCTCGCCGCGGCCGCCTGCGACGGCGCCAGGAAGCCGCCCTTCCTCTCGGAGGCGTCGCCGACCGCCACCGCGGAGGCCACCCCGACGGCGGCCGCGACGCCTACGAGCGTCGCTACGCCCACGGCGGTCCCTGAGGAGGGTGGCATGACGGGTTTTCGCGCCTTCGCAGAACAGATCGGAGTCGCCGTATACAATGCTGACGGCTCGCTCTTCGAGGACCGAGCGCGCCAGAGCGATGAGACTTGCGCCGGGACGGAGGAGTTGGGTCCGTGCGCGGGAAAGCCTGCCGGCACGGAGCTGGAAGGGCTCTGGCGGGGCCTCTGGCGTACGGACCTCGCCGAGCTGGTGCCGCCGGGCGAGATCGCCTCGGACTTCGAGGCGTTCGTGGCTGAGGCCGAAGACGGCGAGTCAGATGGATTCGGCACCGGGAACGCTCGGCTGTACGCGCTCGCCTCCAGCGGGCAGGGCATCTTCGGCGAGGGAGAGGCGTTCTACGCGGTCGCGACCGCCATTCAGTTGGGCGATGCGGGCGCGGAAAGGCGGATCGAGGTCTACCAGTTCACGTTTGACGACGAACGGTGGCGGCTGTACGGTGTCATCGAGGCGGGGGCTCTCTTCGAAGAGTGGCTCACCGATGGCTGTGGCGACTGCTACGATCACTGGGAGCTCGAACCGGGGCTCGTTAGATGAACACTGACGGCTTGAACGATATCGCGCAGGCGGCGCGCGACCACTTCGCCGCCAAGCACCGGGCGCGGGAGGGCGCGTTGCCGCTCTGCCGGGAGACGGTACGCTTCTCGGCCAACGCCATCCGCTGCGTGCACCGGCGGGACTTCGCGGCGGCCGAGGAGCTCATCGGCAAGGCGGCCGCCAACCTCAGGGAGGCCGAGGCGGGCCTCGCTGAACACCGCGATATCTTCCACGCCGGCTTCGTCCACGACGCGCAGAAGGAGTACGCCGAAGCAGCGACGACGCTGGCCTTCATCGCCGGTCGCCCGCTGCCCGGGCCGGATGACCTCGGCGTGATGGCGGCGGCATACCTGAACGGCCTGGGCGAGACGATGGGCGAGCTGCGCCGCCATCTCCTGGATTCCCTGCGTGAGGGCGATGTGGCACACTGCGAGGAAGCGCTGGCCGCGATGGGCGATATCTACGACGTGCTGGTGACGATGGACTTCCCGGAGGCGATCACGGGCGGCCTGCGCCGCACGACCGACGCGATGCGCGGCATCCTGGAGCGCACGCGGGGGGACTTCACGATGGCCGCCGTGCAGCGCCGCCTGGAGGAGCGGCTGGACCGGTTCCAGCGCGATCTTCCTTCTTAGCGGTTACCCTCAGCGCCTGCCGCGGCGAGTTCCGCGGGTAAGCGCCGTTAGCGTACCTCCAGCAGCTCGACGTCGAAGATGAGCGTAGCGTTGGAGGGGATTGGGCCCTGTCCCCTCGCGCCGTAGGCCAGATCGGGCGGGATGATCAGCCTGCGCTGACCGCAGAGCTGCATCGTCGCCACGCCTTCGTCCCAGCCCCTGATCACCCGGCCGGCGCCGATCGGAAAGCTGAACGGCTGGCCGCGGTCGACCGAGCTATCGAATTTGGTGCCGTTCTCCAGCCAGCCGGTGTAGTGCACGACGACTGTCTGGCCGGGTTCCGGCGAGTCACCGCTGCCCGGCTCGATGTCTATGTACTTGAGGCCGCTGCCCGTGGTGACGGGCTCCGCAGATACGTCGGGCGGTCCGTTTGTCATATCGTTGCCCCTTTCGGCTGGAGTCTCGCAGACGCGGGAACCCTGTGTGCAAGCGGAGATCGCAACGACCAGGGCCGCCGCCGCGAGGGCGAAGATGATGCCTTTGCGTCTCAACGTCTATCCTCCTCCGCGTCACCTGTCGCTGGCTGTGTAGCTTACACGGGCGCGGGCTGAGCGTCGACTCGCGGGAGCTGGTCTAAAACCCTTGTTCTACTCTTGACAGAGCGGTAGAATACCTCTTTAGGCCACGCCCGCACAGAAAGGTCCCGTCATGCCCCTGGATTCGATCATCGTACGAGGCGCCCGCGAGCATAACCTCAAGAATATCGACGTCGAGATCCCCCGCGACAGGCTGGTCGTGATCACCGGCGTCTCCGGCTCCGGCAAGTCGTCTCTGGCGTTCGACACGATCTACGCCGAGGGCCAGCGCCGCTACGTAGAGTCGCTCTCCGCCTACGCCCGCCAGTTCCTGGGGCTGATGGAGAAGCCGGACGTCGACTATATCGAGGGGCTGTCGCCGGCGATCTCGATCGACCAGAAGGGGGCGTCGCGCAACCCCCGCTCCACCGTCGCCACTCAGACCGAGATATACGACTACCTCCGCCTGCTGTTCGCCCGCGCGGGCCACCCCCACTGTCCGCAGTGCGGCCGGCCGATCGAGCGGCAGACCGTCCAGCAGATCGTGGACTCCATCCTCAATATGCCGCCCGGCAAGCGGCTGCTGGTGCTGGCGCCGGTGGTGCGCGACCGCAAAGGCGAGTACCAGAAGACGTTCGAGGATGCGCGGAAGGCGGGCTTCGTCCGCGTGCGCGTGGACGGGACGGTGCGCGACCTGGGCGAGGAGATAGCGCTGGACAAGAACAAGCGCCACTCCATAGAGATCGTGGTCGACCGGGTGGTCACCGAGAAGGCCGACGAGGCGGGTGCGGAGAAGACCCGCCTCTCGGACTCCGTGGAGACGGCGCTGCGCCTGGGCGGCGGCCTGCTGATCATCGCCACCGAGGGGGAGGACGACCGGCTGTACTCGGAGCACTTCTCCTGCGTCCACTGCGGCCTCTCGTTCGGGGAGATCGAGCCGCGGAATTTCAGCTTCAACAGCCCGCACGGCGCCTGCAAGCAGTGCACCGGCCTGGGCGTGAAGATGGAGCTGGACCCGGACCTCGTCATCGCCAACAGGAACCTCACGCTGGCCGAGGGCGCCGTGGAACCGTGGTCGCGCTCCAGCACCGTCGCCGCCTGGTACATGCGGATGCTGGAGGCGGTGGCGCACAAGAACGGCTTCTCCGTCAACGTGCCGGTGAAGGAGCTCTCGCAGGAGCAGGTCAACACGATCCTGTACGGCGACGGCGGCACCATCACGCTCCACTACCAGGGCGCCGGCGGCCACGACAACAAGTGGGACACGACGTTCGAAGGGGTGATCCCCAATCTGGAGCGCCGCTACCGCGAGACCGACTCCGACTACGTGCGCCAGGAGATCGAGAAGTACATGGCGGAGAACCCCTGCCCAGCCTGCCAGGGCGCTCGGCTGAAGCCGGAGTCGCTGGCGGTCACCGTGGACGGCGTCAACGTCCATCGCATCTCCCAGATGAGCATCGTGGAGGCGCTGGACTGGACCGAGCGGCTGGCGGCGGAGGACTCACCCCTGACGGAGCGGGAGCGGACGATAGCCCAGCAGGTGCTGAAGGAGATCCGCTCGCGGCTGGTGTTCCTGCGCGACGTCGGCGTCGACTACCTGACGCTGGACCGGCGCACCGGCACGCTGGCCGGCGGCGAGGCGCAGCGCATCCGCCTGGCGACCCAGATCGGCTCATCGCTGATGGGCGTGCTGTACGTGTGCGACGAGCCTTCGATCGGGCTGCACCCGGCGGACGACGCGCGGCTCATCGATACGCTGAAGCGGCTGCGCGACCTGGGGAACACGGTGCTCGTCGTGGAGCACGACGAAGCGATGATCCGCGCCGCCGACCACATAATCGACCTCGGCCCGGGGGCGGGCGAGGCTGGGGGCCACGTCGTCGCTGCCGGGCCGCTGGCGGCCATAATGGCCTGCGAGGAGTCGATCAGCGGACAGTACCTCAGCGGCCGCCGCCAGATTCCGGTGCCGGAGCAGCGCCGCCAGGGGAACGGGAAGGCCGTGGTCGTCCAGGGCGCGCGGGAGAACAACCTCAAGAACATCGACGTGCGGATCCCGCTGGGGGAGTTCGTCTGCGTGACCGGCGTCTCCGGCTCCGGCAAGTCAACGCTCGTGGACGATATCCTGTCGAAGAAGGCGGCGCAGCTCCTGTACGGCGCGCGCGAGCGCCCCGGCGCCTGCGACGCCGTCGTCGGGCTGGAGCAGCTGGACAAGGTCGTCACCATCGACCAGTCGCCCATCGGCCGCACGCCGCGCTCGAACCCCGCCACCTACACCGGGCTGTTCACGCCGGTGCGCGAGATGTTCGCCTCGGTGCCGGAGGCGCGGCTGCGCGGCTACAAGCCGGGGCGGTTCTCGTTCAACGTCAAGGGCGGCCGCTGCGAGGCCAGCCAGGGCGATGGGTACATCGAGATCGAGATGCAGTTCCTGCCGGACATCGAGGTGCCCTGCGACGTCTGCCACGGCGCCCGCTACAACCGCGAGGCGCTGGAGATCACCTTCCGCGGCAAGAACATCGCGGAGGTGCTGAACATGACGGTGGAGGAGGCTCTGCCGTTCTTCGAGGCGTTCCCGAAGGTGCGCTCGAAGCTGCAGACGCTGCACGACGTGGGGTTGGGCTACATCCGGATGGGCCAGCCGGCGACGACGCTCTCCGGCGGCGAGGCGCAGCGCGTCAAGCTCTCCACCGAGCTGTCGCGGCGGGCGACCGGCCGCACGTTGTACATCCTGGACGAGCCGACGACCGGCCTCTCGTTCGAGGACGTGAACGCGCTGATGCGCGTGCTGCACCGGCTGGTGGACGCGGGGAACACGGTGCTGGTGATCGAGCACCACCTGGACGTGATCAAGCAGGCGGACCACGTGATCGACCTGGGGCCGCTGGGCGGCGACCGCGGCGGTGAAATCGTGGCGGAGGGGACGCCGGAGGAGGTGGCGCAGGTGGAGGCGAGCGTGACGGGGCGCTACCTGCGCAAGAAGCTGGCCCGCCGCGCGCCCGCTGCCGCCAAGCGCGCCGCGAAGCGGGCGAAGGTGGGCGTGGGGGAGTAGGGGATGGCACGCGAGGCGCCCCCACAGGAAGCGCGGGCGCGATGAGATTCGATTCGGAGAGGCATGACCGCAGGTCGATCCGGCTGCGAGGGTACGATTACGCGCAGGCGGGGGCGTATTTCGTGACGATCTGTACGCAGAATCGGGAGTGCCTGTTCGGTGACGTAGTCGAAGGGCAGATAGCGCTAGCCGACCCTGGCGGGATGGTCGAATCCGTCTGGGGCGACCTGACGGAGCATTACCCCGGGGTTGCGTTAGACGAATTCGTGGTCATGCCGAACCACCTGCACGGCATAATCATCCTCGTAGGGGCAGGCCCCCGTGCCTGCCCTGACAAACCAAGGCAACCACAGGGGGTTGACGGCGGACCAGGGCGACCACAGGGGGTTGCCGACGAATCAGGGCAACCACAGGGGGTTGCCCCTACGTTGTCGCTGCCAGATGTCGTGCATCGGTTCAAATCGTTGACCACGGCGAGGTACCGACAGGCAGTCCGCGACCAGGGATGGCCGCCGTTCGCCGGCCGGCTGTGGCAGCGCAATTATTACGAGCATGTCATCCGCGGTGAGGATGAACTGGACCGCGTCAGGCAATACATCGCCGAGAACCCGCTGCGCTGGGATGAGGACCCCGAGAACCCAGAGGTGGCGCAGGCGGCGGGCGACCACATGGGGTCGCCCCTACACGCGAATGGCGGCCAGACATGACGGCCCGCTTCTCCCTGCGCCTGCCGCAGCGCCAGGCGCGGCTGGTCGCGCTGGCGGTGGCCTACCACCTGGCGCGACCCGGCTCCGAGCTGGACCGCGAGACGCTCCAGGAGTACGAGCACGGCCTGGCGGAGGTGCCGGCGGGGCTGGAGCCGCAGCTCGAAGGCGAGAGCGCCACGCTGGGGCTGTCGTCGCTGCAGGTGACGCTGCTGGCGACGGCGATGTCGTCCGTGGTGAGCGAGCTCAAGATGTACTCCGTGTTCGACACGATGGCCGGCGAGAGCGCGCGTCCTCGCTCCACGGCCGCCGGCTTCGACGAGCGGCTGCGAAGGCTGTTCCCGGAGGTCGCCGCGGACCCGGCGGCGGCGGACGCGCTGGCGGGCGAGATGACGCTGCTGCGACGCGAGCTGCCGCTAGCGCGGGCGCGAGAGCTGGTCGAGGAGGAGCAGCGCCTTGCCGAGGAGAGGGCGCGGGCGGGCAAGAAGCGCTGGCGGTTCTGGAAGCGTTAGCTAGGGCGCGGCTCCTGACCGGCAGGTTTCGGAGAAAGGGACGAGATACGGGGGAACGGCTCTTGACTTGCTCCTCGGCGGCGCGCTAGCATAACTACGGGTAAGGAATTGCCCAAGTTTGTGCTTGCTATAGTGAGCAAACGGGCGGGCAGGTAGCAAGAGGAGGGACAATGACCTACGTTATCACCGAGCCCTGCATCGATGTGATAGACAAGTCCTGCGTCGAGGTGTGCCCCGTGGACTGCATCCACTTCGAAGAGGGCACCGACCGCAAGCTCTACATCGACCCCGACGAGTGCATCGACTGCGGCGCCTGCGAGCCGGTGTGCCCGGTGACGGCGATCTTCGCCGAGGACGACGTGCCCGACCAGTGGAAAGAGTACACGGAGCTGGACGCCAAGTGGTTCAAGGACCCGGACGCGGCGCGGGCGCGCGTCAACGAGCTCAAGCCGGCGTAGCGCGAACGGACGCCTGGAGATACGCAAAGCGGCCCTGTCACGGGCCGCTTTCTTGTGACGGGGAAGGGTAGAACGACCGGCCGCTCTTCTGCTATCTTCGGTTCATGCTGAGCCTGCAGTTCTACGGCGGGCACTACGAGATCGGCGGCACCAAGCTCCTCCTGCGGACGGACGAGGGGCAGGTCTTTCTGGAGTTCGGGAAGAGCTTCGAGACGGAGGGGCGCTTCTTCGAGGAGCCCTGGAACCCGCCGTTTCACATCGCGAGCCTGCTTTCGGTGGGAGCTCTGCCGGACCTGCCGGGGCTATACCGGACCGACGGCGCCGCCCCGCCGGTGAACGGGATCATCATCTCGCACGCTCACCAGGACCACGGCGGCTGCGTGCCGTTCGTGGCGCCGGGCATCCCCGTGTACGTCGGCGCGGACACGCGCAACCTGATGGAGATCCGCGCTGAGACAGGGCAATCGAAGTGGTCGACGGACGACGGGCATGTGGACTGGCGCCGCTTCCGTACGGGCGATGAGATCACCGTGGACGGCAGCGATATCCGGTTCCGCCCCATCCACGTGGACCACTCCGTGCCCGCGTCCTACGGGTTCGTACTGGAGGCCGGCGGCAAGCGCATCGGCTACACGGGCGACATCCGGATGCACGGGCGTCGCTCGCAGATGACGTCGGACTTCCTCGCGGCGCTGCGCGAGAAGCCGCTTGACGTTCTGATCTGCGAAGGGACGCGTATGCACCCGCCCGGCGGTGACGATGACGACGATCTAAGGCAGCGGATGGAGGGGATATACCGCGAGCGTATGGGTGAAGCGGCGCCGGAGGTGGTGCGCAAGGACTGCGAGCGCGAGGAGGACGTGGAGCACGAGCTGACCCGGGTGATCGCGAACTCCGAGGGGCTGGTGCTGGTGGAGGTCTCGCCGATAGACCTGGACCGCATGTACACGGTATGGAGGGCGGCCTCGGCGGCCGGCCGGACGCTGGTGATCCCAGCGAAGCAGGCGTACATGCTGGAGGAGGGCGCCAAGCGGACGAACATCCAGGACCTGGTTCCGCCGGAGGAGACACTCCTGTTCATGGCGCAGCGTAAGAAGGACAAGAGGACCCTCGCTGCGGGGGAGCCGGAGGACGCTGAGTCGATGGCGTTCTACAAGTGGGAGAAGGCTCTCGCCGATAAGTGGGAGGGTGCCGGCTCGGCGGTGCTGTGGGGGCTCGACGGACGCGCGGAGCTGAGGGAGAACGGACGCAAGTACGTGATCTGCGCGCCGCAGGTCGTCTACATCCTGCCGGAGCTCTGCTACCGCGCGAAACCGTGCAAGATCGACTTCATCCTCTCCAAGAGCGAGCCGTTCAACGAGGAGATGGTGTTTTCGTTCGATAAGCTGCTGAACTGGCTGGCGTTCTTCGGCTGCCGCCGCTACTACCAGATCCACGTCTCCGGCCACGCCAGCCCGGACGACCTGCGCCGGATCATCGAGGAGGCGAACCCGACCACGCTGGTGCCGGTCCACACGAAACACCCGGAGCTATTCCAGGGCTGGCACGACGGGCTGCTTATCCCTTCCCGGACGGCGGGGGAGCCGCTCGTGCTGGCGTGAGGGTCAAGCCGACGCCAGCTTCTCCCGTAGCGCCTCGACGAGCCCGCTGATGGGCACGCGCACCTGCTCCATGCTATCGCGCTCGCGGATGGTGACCGCTTCGTCCGTAAGCGTGTCGAAGTCTACGGTCACGCAGAGCGGCGTGCCGATCTCGTCCTGGCGGCGGTAGCGGCGGCCGATGCTCTGGGCGTCATCGTACTGGGTCATGAAGTGCGGCCGCAGGAGGTCCGATACCTTGCGGGCGGGCGGCACCAGCTGCTCGTTGCGGGAGAGGGGCAGGATCGCCGCCTTGATCGGCGCCAGACGCTTGTGCAGCCGCAGCAGTGTCCGCTTCTCCCCGCGTACTTCCTCCTCGGCGTAGGCGTCGATGAGGACGGTCAGAAAGCAGCGGTCTACGCCCATTGCGGGCTCGATGACGTAGGGGACGACGTGCTGGCTGGACTCCTCGTCGAAGTACTTGAGCGAGCGGCCGGAGAACTCCTCGTGCTTCTTGAGGTCGAAGTCGGTGCGGTTGGCGATCCCCTCGATCTCGGCGAAGCCGGCGAACGGGAACTTGTACTCGATGTCGACGGTTCGCTTGGAGTAGTGCGAAAGCTCCTCTTTGGCGTGCTCGCGTATGTGCAGCTTCTCCTTGCGGACGCCCAGGCCGATCCACCAGTTGAAGCGCTCCTCTATCCAGCGGTCGTGCCACTCCTCATCGGTGCCGGGCATGACGAAGAACTCCATCTCCATCTGCTCGAACTCGCGATCGCGGAA
Source organism: Dehalococcoidia bacterium (assembly GCA_030690405.1). Next base: position 15,407 of record JAUYGU010000047.1, read on the forward strand.
GATGAAGTTGCCGGGGGTGATCTCGTTGCGGAAGGAGCGGCCGATCTGGGCGATGCCGAAGGGCAGCTTGCGGCGCATGGCGGTGAGGACGTTTTCGAAGTTGACGAACATCCCCTGGGCGGTCTCCGGGCGGAGGTAGGCCACGGAGGCGTCGTCCGCGACGGGGCCGATGAAGGTCTTGAACATGAGGTTGAACATGCGGGGCTCGGTGAGCTCGCCGCCGCAGTCCGGGCAGCGCACGCCGGTTGTGTCCACCGCGTGGCCGTGGGCGCTCTCCGCCTCGATTTTGTGCTCGACGAGCTCGTCGGCGCGGAAGCGGCGCTTGCAGGACTTGCAGTCGACCATAGGGTCGGCGAAGGTGTCGACGTGGCCGGAGGCCTGCCAGACGCGGGGGTTCATTATGATGGCGGTCTCGATGCCGACGACGTCGTCGCGCTCCTGGACCGTGGCGCGCCACCAGTCCCGCTTGATGTTGTTCTTCAGCTCGACGCCAAGGGGACCGTAGTCCCAGAAGCCGCCAATGCCGCCGTAGATCTCGCTGCTCTGAAACACGAAGCCCCTGCGTTTGCAGAGGGACACGAAGACGTCCATGCCCGGTACGGGCCCGTCTGGGGACGTTGCGTTGGCCATTAGCTCACCCGAATAGACACTTAATCGCGACGTTAGATTCGACGGTAGCAGGTTCAGGGGGCAAAGTCAAAGCGAATTCCCTTGACAAGGAAACGACGGTTGGCTAGTATCGGGCTGGCACCCCAACCCGATCCCCACCGAATGGACGGTTCAGTTCAGCAGACGGAGGTGGGTTATGCGCTTCGTCCTCGGCCTCATTCTCGGCATCACCCTGGGCGTCAGCCTGGGGCTGCTGGTAGCCCCGCAGCCAGGCAGCGAGACCAGGAAGGCGCTGCGCGAGCGGATGCAGCGACAGGGCGCAGAGGAAGAGGAGCTCTAGGGCTCAAGCTTGTCCGCGCAGGAGCAGTCGAAACAGTCAGACCAGAAGCTCCTTATCGTCATCGCGTCTGATTCGGACGCGGACAGCCTCATCCACAAGCTGGTGCAGCGCGGCTATCCCGCGACCAAGGTAAGCAGCACCGGCGGCTTTCTGCGACGAGGCAACGCTACCATCTTCTCCGGTGTTGACGCTGAAGATGTCGATAACGTTGTCGCGATCATCCGCAGCGAGTGCGAGGCGCGGACGGAGTTCCTGCCGGCGCAGGCGCTGCCATTCCCGGAGAGCATCTACCCGGCGGAGCCGGTGGAGGTGCGGACCGGCGGCGCCATCGTCTTCGTGGTCGGCGTAGAGCGCTTCGAGAGGACGTAAGGGGCGGCTTCCGCTCTACGTCGGGCCTGCCTCCGCACCGCCCTGATGACCACCGGCGACGAACAATCTCGCGGCGCCGGTACACGGTCCGGCTGGTCGAGAACCTTCTCTTCGCTCAGAATGACAGAAGCCGCTAGCTGATGAATAGCGGCGCCAGCACCAGGGTGATGGTGCTGAGCAGCTTGACCAGCACGTGCAGCGACGGCCCGGCGGTGTCCTTGTAGGGATCGCCCACCGTATCGCCGACAACCGCCGCCTTGTGAGCGTCCGTCCCCTTGCCGAGGGTGGTCATCGTCCCCGGGCTCCCGGAGGGAACCTGGAGCATCCCTGCCTCGATGTACTTCTTGGCGTTGTCCCAGGCGCCTCCCACGTTGTTGAAGAACGTCGCCAGGATGACGCCGCCGATGGTGCCGATCATCAGCATTCCGGACACAGCGAGCCAGCCCGACGAGTCGGGGTAGGTGACGCCGCCAACCGTGACCTCGGCGTCGCGGGCGAAGCGGAAGATGAGGCCGACGGCCACGGGCATGCCCACGGCCAGGAGGCCGGGCGCCACCATCGCGCGGAGGGAGGCGCGGGCGGTGATGTCGACGGCGCGGCCGTAGTCCGGGCGAGAGGTGCCCGCCATTATGCCCGGGTCCTCGCGGAACTGGCGTCGCACTTCTTCGATGATCTTGGCGGCGGTCGTACCCACAGCCCGGATCGCCAGGCTGGAGAAGAGGAAGACGAGCATCACGCCCATCAGTCCGCCGACAAAGACGTCGACGGTGGAGAGGTCGATGGGCAGCTCCTCCGTGAGGGGGATATCCAGCCGCTCCTTGACCTTGTCCAGGTAGGCGCTGAACAGGAGGAAGGCGGCCAGCCCGGAGGAGGCGACGGCGTAGCCCTTGGTGAGCGCCTTCGTGGTGTTGC
>JAUYGU010000052.1 GCA_030690405.1 Dehalococcoidia bacterium
ACGGTCGTGGTGCCGTTCGGGGCGGTCGAGCAGCACGGCCCCCACCTCCCGCTGGGGACCGACGCCATCTTCGGGGACGAGATCGGCCTGGCGGTGGCGGAGCGGCTGGACGCCTTCCTGGCGCCCACGGTCCGCGTCGGCTTCTCACCCCACCACATGGCGTTCGCCGGGACGCTCACCGTGGACGAGGAGGCGTTCCAGGCGGTGGCCGGACAGATCGTCCGGGCGCTGGCGGGGCACGGCTTCCGGCGGATCGTCCTCCTTCCCACGCACGGCGGCAACTTCCGCCCCCTGGGCGCCGCCGTGTCCGGCCTGGCCCCGATGGATGGCATCAAGGTGATCACCTTCCCCGACGTGGGGATGCTGCTGAACGCGATCCTCCCCGTCGCGTCAGAGATGGGGCTGACGCCCGCCGAGGGCGGCGTCCACGCCGGTGAGTGGGAGACGTCCATGATGCTGGCGCTGCACCCCGAGCTGGTACGGATGGAGAGGGCGGAGGAAGGCTACGTGGGCGACCTGGCCACAGGCGTCCAGCGGTTCTTCAACGAGGGGGTACACGTACTGGCGGAGAACGGCATCTTCGGCGACCCGAGGCGGGCCTCCGCCGAGGCGGGCCGGAAGTACATACAGAACATCGTGGACATCGTCGTGCGCACGGTGGAGGAGTCGTGATCACGGTCGAAGAGGCGCTGGAGCGCATCCTCGGCTACGTCGAGGTGCTGGAGGCGGAGGAGAGGCCGTTGCTGGAGGCGCTGGGTCAGGTGCTGGCCGAGGACGTTACGTCAGGTTTCGACATCCCGCCCCTGGACAACACGGCGATGGACGGGTACGCCGTCCGCGCCGCCGACACGGAGGGAGCCTCGCCGGACTCGCCGGTGACCCTGCGCGTCACCGGCCAGGTAGCGGCGGGCTACGTCTTCGAGGGCGAGGTGAACGCCGGCGAGGCCGTCCGCATTATGACCGGGGCGCCGGTCCCGGCGGGGGCGGACGCCATCGTGCCGTTCGAGGAGACAGACGAGCCGTTCGACGCGGCGCCGGAGCGCACGCAGCGCGTCGAGGCGTCGGTGCGCGTGTTCAAGCAGGCGCTGCCGGGGGCGAACATCCGCCGCGCCGGCGAGGACGTTCGCGATGGCCAGACCGTCCTGGAGAAGGGCCGCGTCCTGCGCCCCTCGGAGGCCGGTGTGCTGGCGTCGCTCGGCCGCGCGACGGTCAGGGTGATCCGGTGCCCCGTCGTCGCCATCCTGTCCACCGGCGACGAGCTGGTGGAGCCCGGCCAGCCACGGCCTCCGGCCAAGATCTACGACGCGAACGCCTGCAGCGTCGCCGGCCTGGTGAGCCGCTACGGCGGCGTGCCGCGCCTCCTCGGGATCGCCAAAGACACGGTGGAGGCGCTCACCGCCAAGATCCACGAGGGGCTGGACGCGGACATGCTGGTCACGTCGGCGGGGGTCTCACGCGGCGACTACGACGTCGTGAAGGAGGTGCTCGCCCGCGAAGGCGACATCGACTTCTGGACGGTGGCGATGAAGCCGGGCAAGCCGCTCGCCTTCGGCTGCTTCCGGAAGGACGACCGCCGCGTGCCCCACATCGGGCTGCCGGGCAACCCGGTCAGCTCCATGGTGACTTTCGAGCTGTTTGGCCGCCCGGCGCTAATGAAGATGATGGGCAAGCCCGACTGGCGGAGGCCGCTGGTCAGGGCGATCGCGGAGGAGCGGATCGTCAACCGCAACGATCCGCGGCGGTTCTACGCCCGCTGCATCGTGCGGGAGCGCGACGGCCGCTACTACGCCTCGCTCACCGGGCCGCAAAGTTCGGGGATGCTCACCTCGATGGTGCACGCGAACGCGCTGACTGTGATCCCAGCGGAGGTGGACGAGGTGCAGCCGGGCGAGGAGATAGACGTGATCATGCTGGACTGGAGCCGGGGCGAGGAGTGGGGGACGAGCGCGTGAGATGGAGGGAGATGAGCGTTGGCGAATAAAGTGATGTGCGCCCGCTGCGAGCAGGAGCGCGAGGGGCTGGACCAGCCGCCAATGGGCGGAGCCGGCGGCCAGCGGATCATTGAAAGCGTTTGCGCGGCCTGCTGGCAGGAGTGGCGGGAGACGTCCGCGCAACTCATCAACCACCACGGCCTGGTCCTGGGGAACCCGGCCCACCGCCAGCAGCTGCGGCTGGCGATGTGGGAGTTCCTGAATTTGGAAGAGGGCTGACGCGCCCTACGGCCAGTACATGTCGCGAAGAGCCTTCACGGCGGCGACGTACTGGATCGTGTCCTCGTAGATGATGCCGAGGCTGAGGGCGCCGTAGCCCTGGTAGTAGGCCGCCAGCGCCTGGTCCGTATCGCCCGTGACCTGCATGAGGATGCTCAGGTAGCGGGCGCCGGCCCTGATGTTGTCGTAGGCGCTGGTCTCGATGTTCAGGTCGTAGCCGAATATCTCATCCTCCAGCCAGTACCCCGTCGTGGGCTGGATCTGCATCACACCTACGGCCCCGGTGTCGCTGACCGCCGCCTGCTGCCAGCCGCTCTCCAGATAGGCAAGCGCCTTCACAAAGCCGGCGTCCAACCCCTCGGCGGCCGCGGCCGCGTCCAGGATCGCCTCCGTCTCCGGCGCCACCGGCGGCCCGATCGGGATCTCCGGCACCGGGATCATGAGGAGATCGCCTTCGACGATCAGGTGCGGGTCGCTGATGGCGTTGGCCCCCACAAGCGCCAGCATCGGCACGCCGAACCGGTCAGCGATTTCGCTCAGGGTGTCGCCCGCCTGAACGACGTAGCTGCCGCCGGCGCCAGATAATCCCGCGCCGCCGGGAGCGGGCACGGCGCCTCGTCCATCGGCGGCGCCCGGGACCACCAGCACCTGGCCGCTGAGGATAAGGTCCGGGTTCACGATGCCGTTCGCCTGCGCCAGCTCCTCCACGGTCATGCCATGCCGCGCCGCGATCTCGGACAGCGTCTCGCCCGCCGCGACCGTGTAGTCGTCGGCCTCGCTGTCCCCGGCCGCCCAGGGCGCGAGCAGAGCGACGAGCGCCAGCGCGACGGCCACCGTTATCAGTCTTGCTTGTGTCATCGGGCCCTCCTTCAGCGTATTAGACGGTCGGACGGACCCGATTGTTAAGTCGATAAGCAGACAACTTGCCGCCGACGGCGCTGCACTCCTAGCGCGCGTAGCCCACACCGAAGCCGTCGTAGGCGCCGGTCGGCTCGCCCCAATCGGTCTCCACGGCGTCCACACGCGACAGCCGCGGCCCCTCGCGCAGGTACGCCAAGAGCTGCTCCAGCTCCGAGCGCGAACCCTCGGCTACGACCTCCAGCGAGCGGCCGTCCGGCAGGTTGCGCACGTAGCCGCTGACGGCGAGGAAGCGGGCGCGGTTGAGGACGAACTCGCGGAAGCCGACGCCCTGCACGCGCCCGCGTACGACGGCGCGGACGGCGGTGGGGATGTGTTCACTCATAGAGCATCGAATCGGTGGGACAGCCTTCAGCCTGTCGTCAGCCTGAAGGCTGACCGGCCGGGGTATCCATCATGAACCCTCGCTACGTCAGCATCCCATCCAGCGCCTCCTCCACCACCGCCGACGGCACGTCGTCGCGGAGGACGGCGCGGCCTATCCCCTCCAGCAGCACCCAGCGGACGGCGCCCGCGCGCACCTTCTTGTCCAGCGCTATCGCCGAGATGATGGCCGAGCGGTCGATGTCATTCGCGCTGGCCGGCAGCCCGAACCGCGCCAGCAACTCCCGCTGGCGGTGCTCCTCCGCCGGCGAAAGCAGCCCCAGCCGGCGGCTGATCGCGGCGGCAACCGTCATTCCGATGGCGTCCGCCTCGCCGTGGCGGAAGCGGCCGTACGCCGTGGCCGCTTCGATGGCGTGGCCGACCGTGTGGCCGTAGTTGAGGATAGTGCGGCGGCCGGTCTCCTCACGCTCGACCTCGCTCACCACCGCCGCCTTGATGGCGACGCTACGCCGGACCGCCTCCGTCGTGGGCTCCGGCTCCAGGCGGAGCACCGCCTCGGCGTGCTCTTCGAAGAAGGCGAGCAGCTCCGCGTCCAGGATCAGGGCGTGCTTGATCGCCTCCGCCCAGCCGGAGAGCTCCCGCTGCGGCAGCGTGCGCAAGGTGGAGACGTCCGCCAGGACAAGCCGTGGCTGGTAGAAGGCGCCGATGGCGTTCTTGGAGCGCGGGTGGTTGACCGCCACCTTGCCGCCGACGGCGGCGTCCACCATCGCCAGGAGGCTCGTCGGCACCTGGACGAGAGGCAGACCGCGGGCGTAGGTCGCGGCGACGAAGCCCGCCAGGTCGGTGACCATGCCGCCGCCCAGGGCGACGATCGTGTGCCCGCGCTCCGCCCGCCGCTCGATCAGCCAGTCGTAGACGGCGGCGGCGGTCTCCAGCGACTTGCTCGCCTCGCCCGGCGGCACGGTGTAAGAGGCGACGGGGATGCCGTCAGCCTCCAGCGCGGCCTGCGTCCGCATCCCGTAGCGGGCGAAGACGTCTTCGTCGCTGATCAGGTAAGCCTGCGATGTCAGACCGGCCTCCCGCAGCCGGCGGCCGAGCGTAGGTAGGGCGTCCCACTCGACGAACACCGGGTACGAGGCGCTGGCTACGCGCACGACGCAGGCGGCGCCGACCGGCGCCTCAGCGTCCGCCGCAGGCCCCGCCATCGCCTCCAGACGACCGGGGGCGGCCAGCGCCGCCGCCGAGCGCTCCTCCCAGGCGCGCACGACCTCAGCCGCCACCTCGTCCGGCGTCAGGCCGGCGGTGTGGACGGTGTGATCGGCGAGCGCATAGACGGGCTGGCGGGCGGCCTTCAGCTCGCGGATGCGCGAGAGCGGGTCGGGGCCGGCGAGGAGGGGTCGCTCCTCCGCCTCGCCTTCGCGGAGGCGCTGGAGAACGGTCTCCGGCCTCGCCTCCAGACAGACAACGAAGCCGCCGTCCGCAAGCAGGCGGCGGCTGTCCGGCCGCAGCGTCGCGCCGCCGCCGACGGCGACGACGGCCCGCCCGCGGGCGCAGGCCTGCCGGACGGCCTCCGCCTCCAGCTCTCGGAAGCGGGCCTCGCCGTCGCGGGCGAAGATGTCGGCGATGGGACGGCCGGCGGCATCCTCGACGAGGGAGTCCGTATCGACCATCTCCCAGCCCAGGCGTTCCACGATGATGGGCGCGATGATGCTCTTGCCGGTGCCGGAGAAGCCGCTGAGGACGATGCGCTGGGGGCGGGTCATGGCCTACGCCCCCCGCGGGCCTATCGTCTTCTGGTACGCCTCGAAGTTGCGGCGGGTCTCCTCCAGGCGGTCGCCGCCGAACTTCTCGAGCAGCGCCTGCGCCAGGACGATGGCGACCATCGCCTCGCCGACGACGCCGGCGGCGGGGACGGTGCACACGTCCGAGCGCTCGTAGTGCGCGCGGATCTCCTCGCCGGTGATGAGATCGACGGAGGGCAGCGGCTTGGAGAGCGTGGAGATCGGCTTGAGCGCGCCGCGCACGACCACCGGCTCGCCGTTGGTGATGCCGCCCTCCAGGCCGCCGGCGCGGTTGGTGGCACGGCGCCAGGGGCGGCCGTCCCACTTCTCCGGCGGCAGGATGACGTCGTGGGCCAGGGAGCCTGGCGTCGAGGTGAGGGCGAACCCGCCGCCGATCTCGACCCCCTTGACGGCGTGGATGCTCATCACCGCCTGCGCCAGCAGCCCGTCCAGCTTGCGGTCCCACATCACGTGCGAGCCGAGGCCGATGGGGACGCCGGTGGCGCACATCTCAAACGTGCCGCCCAGCGTGTCGCCGGCCTCGCGGGCGGCGTCGATGGCGCGCACCATGCGCGCCGACGCCTCCGCGTCGGCGCAGCGCACGGGCGACTCCTCGACGGCGGCCCAGTCCGGCTCGCCGTCGATGGCGGCGCGGACGTCGCCGATGGAGACGGTGTGGGAGTGGACGGCGACGCCGAACTCCTCCAGCAGGCGGCGGCAGACGGCGCCGGCGGCGACACGGGCCGCGGTCTCGCGGGCGGAGGCGCGCTCCAGCACGTCGCGGACGTCGTCGAAGCCGTACTTCATCGTCCCGGCGAGGTCGGCGTGGCCGGGGCGCAGGCGGGTGACGCGCTTCACGTCGCCCTCGAACGGCTCGACCTGCATCACCTCCTGCCAGTCCTCCCAGACGCGGTTGGCGATGAGGAGCGACAGGGGACTGCCCAGGGTGCGGCCGTGGCGGACGCCGGACAGTATCTCCGCGTGGTCCTCTTCGATCTGCTGCCGCTTGGAGCGGCCGTAGCCGCCCTGGCGGCGCCGCAGGTCGGCCGCGATGTAATCCTCGGTCAGGGGCAGCCCGGCGGGGACGCCGTCCATGATGACGGTGAGCGCCCTGCCGTGCGACTCGCCGGCGGTGAGGAAGCGGAGCGCGCTCATCGCCGCGGCGGCACCGGCAGGGCGCCGGGCTCCGGCGCTACGGCGCTTTCTAAGGGCTCGACAGGCAAAGCGACGCCGCGCTCCCCCAGCCGGTAGCGCCCGCCGAAGGCGTCCACGATCTCGGCGGGCGTCCACTCCTCCCAGTCCACCTCGCGGGCCAGCTCGCGACGGACGTTCGTCGTCAGGATGCAGGCCCGCTCCGCCGTACCGTCGGCGTCCCGGAACGTCGTGTGGACGTCGATGCGGACGGAGTCCAGGCGGAGGTTCGGCGCGTCGTACAGGAGCATGTCGGCGAGGCGCGCGGTAACGGCGAACCCCTCCTGGAGCGGGCTGGACACCTCTACCCAGCGGCCGTCCAGCAGGCGGTACTCGCTCTCGACCTGGCAGGAGACGGAGGCACCCAGACGGGTGCCCGTCGGGGCGCTGCCGGCGGCAACGTCGACCAGCGCGACGCTCTGGACGCCGCGCCAGACGTCGGGCGCGACGTCCTTGGGCCGCTTGATCGAGCGCCAGGAGGCGATCGCGTCCTCCAGGATCTGGCGGATCACGTCGACGTCGCCGCCGGAAGCGGCCTTGCGCCAGGCCATGGACGCGCGCGTCCCCTGCAACACGATGTAGCCGACGACCACGAAGATGCCGGTCACTGCCAGGATGCCCCACTCCATCAGGCTACCTCTCCTTGATCCCGAGGGCCTTGCGGGCGGCGCGGAACATGACGTCGATGGGCGGCTCAAGCCCCGTCCACAGGCGGAAGGAGTCCGCTCCCTGGTAGATGAGCATGGGAAGACCACCGACAACCCGGCCGCCGCGCTTCCGGGCAGCGGCCATGAGAGGCGTATCTACGGGGCGGTAGATTAGATCGAATACCAGCGCGCCCGCTGGGATGAGATCGATGGGCACCGGCGAATCCTTCTCTTCCTGTGTGCCGGCCATGCCGACCGACGTACAGTTTATCAGAAGGCGGCAGGATAAAACGGAGGCCGCCCAGGAGGCGTGCACGTCCGGCAGCGCGTGGAGCTCGGTGCCGGCGGCGTGCGGCTGAAGCTCCCGCACCAGCCGGCCGGCGCGGGGAAACGTGCGGTTGATGACGGTGACGCTGGCGGCGCCGGCGTCGATCAGGGCGATGACGATGGCGCGGGCCGCGCCGCCCGCTCCGGCCACGAGCACGCGGGCACCGGCGGGGTCAAAGCCGCCGTCCTCGCGCAGCGCGCGCAGGAAGCCGCCGACGTCCGTGTTGTGCCCGTGCAGCCGCCCCTCGCGGTTGACGATTGTGTTGACGGCGCCGACACGTCGGGCCAGCTCGTCCGTTTCGTCCATCAGGGGGAGCACAGCCTCTTTGTGCGGGATCGTCACGTTGGCACCCAGGCGGTCGGGCGCCCGCAGCCCCTGCACGACCTCCGCCAGCCGCTCCTCCGGCGTCGGCCACGCCTCGTAACGCAGGTCGAGCCCCAGGTGGTCGAACGCCGCTTGCTGGAAGACAGCCGACAGCGACTGCTTCGCCGGGTAGCCGATAACGCCGGCGTAGCGCGTCACGGCAGGAACTCCTCGATGTTCCGCTGGTGCTCTTCGAACGTCTCGGCGAAGGAGTGGGAGCCGTCCGGCTTCGCCACAAAGTACAGGTAGTTCGTGTCCGCCGGGTGGATGACCGCGAGGATGGAGTCCAGCCGCGGCGCCGAGATTGGGCCCGGCGGCAGGCCGCCGTAGCGGTAGGTGTTGTAGGGCGAATCGACGCCGAGGTCATCTTTAGTAAGCTCCGTCTTCCAGTAGCCGAACTCCTCAACGCTCGCAGCGTCCTCCGCCACGGCGTACTGGACCGTCGGGTCCGCCTCCAGCGCTATGCCCAGGCGCAAACGCTTGAGGAACACCTGCGCCATGATCGGGCGCTCCTCCGGCACCTTCGCCTCACGCTCGATTATGGATGCGAGGGTGAGGACGCCACGCATGGTGAGACCCGCGTCCAGCGCCTCGCTGCGCAGCTCCTTCGTGAAGCCCTCGTCCATCGCCTCCAGCATCTGCTGGATCACGTCCTCCGCGGTGTCGCTCCGGCGGTAGAAGTAGGTGGCGGGCAGGAGATAACCCTCCAGGGACGTCTGGGGGCCCAGCGGGTTCAGGAAGTCGAAATCGAAGTTGTCGGCCACAGCGGCCTTCAGGAACTCCTCGCGCGAGATGATACCCTGCTCGTCCAGAGCGTCGGCGATCTGCTCGAGCCGCCAGCCTTCGATCAGCGTGACGAAGCTCGGTGAGATGATACCGCGGCGCATCCGGTACACGACCTGGAGGACCGGCATATTCGGCTCGAGCTCGTAGTCCCCGGCCTGGAGCATCCTCTCGTAGCCCAGGAGGGCGACGAGGACGCGGAACTGGATAGCGGAGTCGATGACGCCGGCGTCCTCCAGCGCATCGCCGATTTCGATCACGCCCTGGCCCTGCTTCACGGAGACGCTGACCGGCCCCGGAGCCGTGGCCGACGGCGTGGACGCGGGCGTCGGCGGGACCTCGTCGACGAGGTCCGGGGAGCCCAGGACCACCCAGGCGGTGGCGGCAGTCATTGCCATCGTAAGGATAGCGGCGAGGACGGGCAGGAGTCGCATGTTCTATCCGGGCGCCGGCTGACGCCCAGACGGGCGGCCGACCGGGCGCTGACTATCGAGATACGCCTGGAGGATGATCGCCGCCGCCAGGGCGTCCACGTCCCGCTTGTCACGGCGGCCACCGCCGCCGGAGGACAGACGCCGCCGCGCCTCCGCGGAGGTCAGCCGCTCGTCCCAGGTGAGCACCGGGATGGAGAGCCGATCCGCCAGGGCTTCGGCCAGCGCCTGCGCCCGCTGCGCCTGCGGGCCGAGCGCACCGCTGAGGGACAGCGGCAGGCCGACGACGAGCGCCCGCGCGCCCTCCTCCTCCGCGAGGCGCGCCACCGCCTCCACGGCGTCCGGCCCGCCTTCGATAGTGGTGAGCGGGATCGCCACCCGCAGGCCGAGGTCCGCGCCGGCGACGCCGATCCGCCGCTCGCCGGGGTCGATCGCCAGGATGCGGCCCCTGGCCGGCACAGCGCTATCGTCTTGTCGCGACATCCTACTTACCGGCGAGGAGCTTTCGCGCTATGTCGGGCACCTGCTTCAGCGCCTCCGCCAGCTTCGCGGGGTCCTTGCCGCCGCCGGTCGCCAGGTCCGCCCGGCCGCCGCCGCCGCCGCCGGCCAGCCGCGCGATCTCGCGCACCAGAGCGTCGGCCCGCAGCCCGCGGGCGGCTGCGTCCGCGCTGGCGACGACGAGGAAGGACGGGCGGTCGTCGACCAGG
>JAUYGU010000053.1 GCA_030690405.1 Dehalococcoidia bacterium
TCCGATCAAGGAGGTTGTGCTCGATATCGCGGAGCGTGGGCGCAGTCTGGGCGTCATTCTCGTCGGCGCGCAGCAGACGGCGAGCGAGGTCGAGCGGCGCGTCGTCGCCAACGCCAGCTTCCGGATCGCCGGCCGCCTCGACGCCGCGGAGGCCGAACGCAGCGAGTACGGCTTCCTGACACAGGCCGCCCGGGCACGCGCTTCGCTCCTCAAGCCGGGCAGCATGTTCCTGCACCAGCCGGAGATACCGGTGCCGCTGCTGGTCCAGTTCCCCTTCCCCTCCTGGGCCACGCGCTCCGAGGAGGTGGCCGCCGCGACCGACATCCCCCGCGGGTTCCGCGCCTGAACCCCCAATGAAGTTCCTCCACAGCGGCGACTGGCACCTGGGGAAGAGCCTGCGCGCCCTCTCCCGCCGTGATGAGTGCGAGCAGGCGCTGAACGAGATGCTCGATATCGCCCGCAGGGAGGCCGTCGACTGCCTCCTCGTCGCCGGCGACACCTTCGACACCACGACGCCGTCGCCGGAGGCGGAAGCGCTATTGTTCGACTTCCTGCGCGAGCTGTTCGGCGCCGGCATCCCAGCCGTCATCATCGGCGGCAACCACGACCACCCGAAGAGGTTGGCCGCCGTCTCGCGCGTGCTCGAGCTGCTGAACGTCCACCTGCGCGCCGAGGCCGTCCTTCCGGAGAGCGGCGGCCTCGTCCGCGTGGCCAGCCGCGACGGCTCCGAAGCGGCTACGATCGCCGTCCTGCCCTGGGTCCACGAACGCCACGTGGTCCAATGGCAATCGCTGATGGAGCAGACATCGCACCAGGAGTATGCAGAGCAGGTCGCGAAGATGGCCTCCCTGCTGGCCGGCGCCTTCCCCCGCGATACCGTGAACGTGCTCCTGGCGCACCTCATGGTCGACGGAGCGCAGGTGGGCGGCGGCGAGCGCGAGCTCCACCTGGGCGCCGTCTACGCCGTCAAGCCCCAGGCCCTGCCGGGCAACGCGAGCTACATCGCCCTGGGGCACGTGCACCGGCCCCAGGCCATCGACGCGCCCTCCCCCGCGCGCTACGCCGGCTCCCTCCTCCAGCTAGACTTCGGCGAGCGGGGGCAAGAGAAGTCCGTCGCCCTCGTCGAGGCGCACCCGGGACGGCCCGCGCGCGTCGAGACCATTCCCCTGAGCGCCGGCCGCCGCCTGCGCGACCTCGAGGGCAAGCTCGGCGAGCTCCAGGCCCTCGCCGCCGACGCCGGCGACGACTACCTGCGCGTGCGCGTCCACGTCGATGGCCCGATTCCGGGGCTCACCCGCCAGGTGCGGGAGCTACTGCCGAACGCCCTCGATGTGGTCCCCGTCTACCCCGACCGTGAGCGCACGGAGAGCGACCAGCGGCTGCGCACGCTGTCCCCCGATCAGCTGCTCGCGGAGTACCACCAGGCCACCTACGGCTCAGCCGTGCCGGCGCCCGTGCTCGACCTGTTCCGCCGGCTGCAGGAGGAGGTCGACCGTGCGGCCCCTTAGCCTGCGCCTGGAGGGGTTCACCTGCTACAAGCAGCCCGCCGAGATCAGCTTCGAGGGGCTGGACCTGTTCGCGATAACCGGGCCCACGGGCGCCGGCAAGAGCTCTATCGTGGACGGGATCACCTACGCCCTCTACGGCCGCGTCCCCCGCCTGGGCAACGAGGTGCGCGGCCTGATCTCGCTGGGCTCGGAGAAGCTGCAGGCCGCCTTCGAGTTCGCCGTCAACGGCGACCGCTACCGCGTGGTCCGCTCCACCGCCCGCAAGGGCGCCGCCCACGTGCAGCTCTTCCGCTTCGAGAAGTCGAAGGAGGAGTGGGAGGGGATCGAGGACCGGGCCCGCGCCGTGGACGAGAAGGTCCGCGGCCTCCTGGGACTGGACTACGAGGGGTTCATCCGCTCCGTGCTGCTGCCGCAGGGGCAGTTCCACCTGTTCCTAGCCGGCGAGCCGAGGGAGCGCTACCAGGTGCTGGCCGAGCTGCTCCGCCTGGACGTGTACGCGGCCATCATGCAGGCGGCGAACACACGCGCCCGCGGCGCGGAGACGGAGCTGGCCGCGCTGGCCCGCCGCCTCAGCGAGGACTACACCGACGCCACGCCGCAGGCGCTCAAGGCGCGAAAGCAGGAGCTGGCGGAGCTGGAGGAGGCCCGGCAAAGGCTCGAGGAGGAGCGGGCCGCCCTCCTGGAGGGGCGCCAGGCGGCGGAGGCGCTGAAGGCGGCGGAGAGCGGCCGCGCCCAGGCCGCCGGCCGGCTGGAGGCGGCGCGCGCCGCCATCGAGACCGCCGAAGCCACCCTCCGCGACGGCAAAGCCGGCATCGAGGAGCTGGAGCAGCGAATCCAGGCGCTCCAGAGCGAGCTCGACGTCATCGCCTATGAGCCGGAGGCGCACCAGCGGCTGAAGCTAGCCCTCACGCCCGCGCGAGAGCTGGAGAAGGCGGTGGCGCGCGGAGAAGCGGCGGCCAAGAGGCAGGCGGCCACAGCGCAGGCGGAGGCGAACGCTCGGAAGGTCGCTACGGAGCGGCGCCGTCAGGCGGATGCCGCCAGGTCCGCCCTGGCCCGGGCCGAGGAGGCGCTCGAAGACCTCCGCCGCCGGGAGGCGGCCGGACGCCTCCGCGCCACCCTCGCGCCGGGCGATCCCTGCCCCGTCTGCGGCCAGGCCGTCGCCTTGATCCCGCCCGGCGAGCACGTCGCGCTCGACGAGGCGCAGGAGCAGCGGAACGCCGCCGCGAGAGCGAGCGACGGGGCCGCCGCCGCCCTCCAGACAGTCGAGCGCGAGCTGGCCCGTGCCGAGGCCGAGCTCGCAGCCGTCAGCGGGGAAGCCGCAAAGGCCGGGGAGGACGTGACGCGCTGGCGCGCCGAGCTGCTGGAGCGGGTGAGCGTAGAGGAGCCGGTGACCGGGCCGACGCCCGCCCGTCTGGGCGCCGCCGTCATAGAGCAGGCGATCCGCGAACAGGACGCGAAGCAGGAGCGCGCGGCATCCCTCTCGCGGGAGCGAGAGGGGCTGGAGCGCAAGCGCGAGGAGCTGCGGGGGCAGTTCCAGACGGCGGAGGCTCAGGCCACCAGGGCGCGGGCGGAGGCGGCCGTCCACGAAGAAGCGCTGCAGAAACACGATTCGGAAGCGAAAGCTGCCCGCGAGAGCCTCGCCGCCCTGGTGGCCGGACACGGCTGGGAGGGCATCCGAGCGGCGCTCGAGCGGGGCGGCGACCCGTTCGCCGCCGTCGCCGGCAGACAGTCGGAGGTCACCCAGCAGGCGACAGCAGCCGACCAGGCGATCGGCGCCGCCCGCGCGGACGTCGCCCGGATAGAGGAGGGGATCGCGCAGGCGAAGCGGCTGCGGGCGGAGGAGAAGACGCTGCGGGAGACGGCGGAGACGGCGAAGCAGCTCGCCGGCCTGCTTCGCGCAGATCGCTTCCAGGCGTACATCCAGCGCGCCGCCCTCAAGGCGCTGGCGGAGGACGCCTCCCGCCATCTGCGCCTCATCTCCGAAAACCGCTACGAGCTGGACCTTGAGGAGACCCCGGAGGGCCGCGACTCCGCCTACCGGCGCGAGTCGCAGGAGTTCGTCGTCGTGGACCACTGGGGAGAGCTGGACCGGCGCTCCGTGAAGACGCTCTCCGGCGGCGAGACGTTCCTCGCCTCGCTCTCGCTGGCCCTCGCGCTGGCCGAGCGCCTGCCGGAGCTGGGCGCCGCGTCGCGCCCGACGAGGCTGGACAGCCTCTTCCTCGACGAAGGGTTCGGGACGCTGGATGAGGCCTCTCTCGAGGCCGTCGCCGACGCGCTCGACCGGCTCCACCTGGAGGGGAACGGCGCCTCCAACCACGGACGGATGATCGGCGTCATCACGCACCGCCCGGAGCTGGCCGAGCGAATGCCCTCGCGGATACGCGTGATCAAGTCGCAGGACGGCAGCCGCGTGGAGCAGGATTAGGGCGCGCCGGCCTCCGGCCAGATAATAGCCTCAGTTTAGCCACTCTATTACACTCCCGGCGTCGCGAAGTGTGTAACACGCGCGCTTGTCCGCTCGTCCTCAACTATTGAGCAGCATTGCAGCCTGTTCGATAGCCATGAAGACCACTACAGCGCAGGAGACGAAGACCAGCGTCGCGGTGAGGACCGCAAGCGTTCTCGCCGATGCCGACGTTTGGCCCTCCGCGTTCCAAGCCGCACTTCAGGAAGAGGGGTTCACGGTCTTCACCTCGCGTGAGCTGCATGAGCTGTTTGACCGCTCGCATGATGGCGCGCCGGACCTGCTGATCCTCGCCAAGCGGGCCGCGCGGTTCGCGGTGCGCGCCTGCCACGCGGTGCGCGGGCTGAAGGATGTGCCGACGATCGTGGTGATCCCGAGCGAGAGCGACTTCGTGCCGGTGATGGACGCCGGCGCCGATGACGCTATCACCGCGTCCAGCGACGGCGCCGTCTTCGCCGCTCGCGTCCGGGCGCTGCTGCGCAGGGCGCAGCGCTGGCAGACCGGCCAGAACGGCGGCGTCATTACAGTCCGCGACCTGATAGTCGACCTGGACAAGTGTGAGGTGGCGCTGCGCGGGCGGCCGGTACCCCTGACGCCGACGGAGCTGCGGATCCTCGCCGTGCTGGCGGAGAAGGTGGGCAAGGTGCTCGACGCCCGCACCCTGCTCTCGTCAGTCCACGAGCACGACTACGACGACCGCGAGGCGCAGAACCTGGTGAAGGTGCACATAGCCAACCTGCGCCGAAAGCTGGAGGACGGCCGCGACGGCAATCCGTACATACTCTGCGTGCGTGGTTTCGGTTACATGTTGGAGCGGCGCGCCGAACGGCGCGAGAACGATCCGCTGACGGCCCTGCTGGAGGCCAGCGGCGGCCAGGACAGCTAGGGACCGTACTTTACGCGATCTAAACTCCCCCTTAACTGCATCTTTACCCGCTTTTTGTCACAGACTCACCCATCTCTGCTAGCCTGAACCTGGAACCACTCTCCACGAAAGTGATGGGAGGCAGTAATGGGACTCAAGCTCCTTAGACGAAAGCAGCACACCGAGGCGACGCGCCCGACGGACATGACGGCCGTCAACGAGCGTTACAACACCTACTTCCCCCGCCTATTCGCCTACGTGCGCTCCTGCGTCGGCGGTGAAATGCCCGCCCAGGACATCGCCATTCAGGCGTTCAGTCGCGCCTTCAACCACCCGGACAGCGCCGACGAGGACGGCTTCCGCACCGTCCTCTTTCGCACGGCGCGCCGGCTCTGCCAGCCGGCTCTGAAGCAACCCACCGTCGATGGTGACGACCCCCTTAACCACCGTGAGCGCGAGGCTCTCTCGCTCGTGTTTGATGCCGGCCTCACGCGGGAGCAGATAGCGAGACTGTTCCGGATCCGGGAGTCCACCGTCAGTGCCCTGTTGATGACCGGCCTCCGGAAACTAAAGGAGCAGACTTCGCCCGCCGCCGCGGCAGCTTACCTGAAGCTAGCGTAAAACCCCGCTCCATCTAGAGGGAGGGCCAGATTCATGACGCCGGAGTTCACCGCCGCCACGGTTGCTGGGGCCATCGCCTGGGTCCTGCTTCTGTCCGCCTCCGTCCTGGCCATCGTGAAGGCACGCCGGGCACGGGGTGAGATGTGGAAGACTACCCGAGATCTGGCACGCCGCGCTGAACAGCTGCGCCTGCTCAACCGCTTCACCTTCCTTCTCGCCCAGGAGACGCGGCGGCACGGCGTCGCGCGGGCAGCCACAGAGTTCTTCGTCCAGGAGATGGGCACCGGCCGCGCGGTCTTCTGGCGGCCGGACAGTGAGGGCGACCCGGAGGCGCCGTGGCTATCGTTCCCCTCTGAGAAGGACGCCCGCGGCGCTCCTCCCGCCCTGCCCGAAGCCCAACGAATCATCCTGGCCCGCACCGCGGGGCGTGGTGCAACGCCGCTTGTCCTCACCGCGAACGCGCAGGACCAGCGTCCACAGCCCCTCCACCGCGCCGCAGATGCCCCCGCCCAGGGATTCGCCCTCTACATCCCCCTGCACGGCTCCCCCCGCGAGGGCGTACTGGAGGTGTACTCCGGGCCCGAGCCCTGGGGGCCGGAGCGCTGGGAACTGCTTGGTCCTCTGACCACCGAACTCACCAACGCCCTCCGCCGCGCCCGCCACTACGAAGAGGTCCAGGAGCGGGCGGACGTAGACTTCGTCACCGGCCTGTTCAACCACCGCTTCATGCAGGCTTACATCCACAAGCTGGTCAGCGCCGGGGCGGCGCGCGGACGCAAGTTCGCCGTCCTCCTGATGGACGTCAACGACTTCAAGAGCTTCAACGATACCTACGGACACTCCGTGGGCGACCGTGTGCTCCAGGTCGTCGCCAACCAGCTCAGGCTGATGACCGACAGGGAGGGGATGGTGGGACGCTTCGGCGGCGATGAGTTCATCGTCGTCCTTCCCGGCCACGGACAGCAGGAGGCCGACGCCTTCACGCAGGCGTTTCAGGACTGGCTGACCAACTACGCCTTCAAGACGCCCAGCGGCGGCGCCGTACCCATCGTCGTCTCCGCCGGCCTCGCCGTCTTCCCGGACGACGGGGGGCAGCGGCAGGAGCTGCTGGCGTCCGCCGATGCCCGTCTCTACCAGTGCAAGCGCTCAGCGGTCAGCGGCAAGAAGCGGTCCAGCCACGCACCGCAGCCGGGGCTGGGCGTCTTCGGCTTTCTGGACAACCTCGTGACATCCATCGACAGCAGAGACCACTACACGAGGGCTCACTGCGAGAGCACGGCCGAGTATGCGGTCATACTGGCCCAGGAGATCGGTCTCTCGCCGTCCGCCCAGCGCACGCTTCGGCTGGCCGCGCTCCTTCACGACGTCGGCAAGATCTGCATCCCGGACCACATCCTCCACAAGCCGGGCGAGCTGACCGCCGATGAGTTCGAGGTGATCAAGCACCACGTCGCCATCGCGGAGGACCTGATCGTGGACGTGCCTGACGCGGAAGAGGTACGAACGATCGTCCGCCATCACCACGAGCGCTTCGACGGCAGCGGCTATCCGGACGGATTGCGTGGGGAGGAGATCCCGTTTCTGGCCCGCATCCTGGCCCTGGCGGACGCCTTCTCCGCGATCACGCTGGACAGGCCGCACCGCCGTGGGCTGGCCCGCGACGAGGCCTCCGCGGAGATCCGGCGGGTGGCGGGCACGCAGCTGGACCCGGAGCTCGTGAAATCGTTTGGCCGCGTCGTCGCGACGCTGGAAGACGAGCCGGTCTCGGCTGCCGCCGCCTTCTAGATGCCCCTGCCCCGCCCGTATCGCGCCGCCTTGGCGGCGTACATCTGCCCGTCGGCGTGGCGGATAAGAGTGCCGCTGTCGCTCGCGTCCTCGGGGAAGGACGCCAGGCCGCAGGAGACGGCCAGGCGCAGCTCCCGGCCCGGCACGGCCGTCAGGGGTTCGTTCTCGACCGAGCCCTGAAGCCGGCGCGCCATCTCCGCCGCGCCGGCGCGGTCGCTGCGGGGCAGGATGACGGCGAACTCATCGCCGCCGAGGCGGGCCACGACATCCGAGGCGCGGGAGAACCGGACCAGCCGCTGCGCCAGGATGCGCAGGGCCTCATCACCCAGCCCGTGGCCGAAGCTATCGTTGAGCTTCTTCAGGCCGTCCAGATCAAAGATGAGGACGGAGACCGGCACCGAGTAGCGCCGCGCCGCCGCGATCTCCCTGTCCAGCTGATCGAAGAAGTAGTGGCGGTTGTACACCTTCGTGAGCTCGTCGATCGCCGCCAGCATCCTCAGATCGTCTCGCTGACGCAGACTCTCCAGCGAGACGCCGATCGCCATGCCCAGAGAGGTCAAGAGCTCACGGTCGCGCAGGTCGGCGTTGGAGTCGTCCGCGATGAGCCCCAGGACCCCCATGACACGCTGGAACGATTGAACGGGCACGAAGACGACCTGCCCGCCCGGCGGCAGGGCCCCGGCAAGAAGGTCGTTGTTGGGGCGCAGGCCCACCGGCTCCCGGCTGGAGAGCGCCTGCTGGATGCAGCCCGCCCCCAGGCGCAGGTAGCGGTCGGCATCGACGCGGCTGAGGTTGCTGAGCGCGACGAGGCTGAAGAAGCCGGCCTCATTCTGAAGCGTGAGGAAGGAGCCCCTGAGACGGAGGAGCCTGTCCATGGTCGCCTCCATCGTCTGGCAGGCGGCGTCGAAGGTCGGCAGGGCGCCGAGCTGCAGGGCGACGGCGCCCGGCTAGGCGCTGCGCTTCCTCAGCTTGAACATCTCCGCGAAAGCGCCCTCGATCGCGGTGGTGGCGATGACCAGACCGATGGCCAGGACGGTGAGTAGCTGCACGGGGGAGAAGCCCAGCACCAGGTAGTGGAAGGGCGCAGTGGCGAAGATACCGGAGTAGACGCCTACCTGCGTCAGCCGCTTGACGCGCCGCACGTCCTTCGAGAAGTCGACGGCGCCCATGGCGTTATCACCTGAAGGCGCGGCGCCGGTCAGCAGGTCCCCCCTGTGCCCGTGAACGTCTATATCGGTACTCATTGATGGGTCTTTAGGCCCCGTAAGGATGGCTGATACACCTAGCAAGACGTGGCGCAGGCCGCCGCGTTACGATAACGCGTCAAACCGTCGGGCGCGGCGGCCGAAATGCGAATGTGGAACGGCGCTTCAGGTTGACAGATTCGTAACTGGCGGGTATTATGTGTGACTGAACGGCGACCGAAGGCCTAATCCCCCGCCCCTGGCGGGGGAACGGGGGAACCGTCAACCGGGGTGAATCCCGACGAGAGTCGAGAAGGGCAGCTCTTTCAGCCCTAACCCGTCAGCTAACCTCGTAGGCCGCTGAAAGAGGCCATAGCGCCCCGCAGAGCCGGGCGGAGGCTATGTCCTCTGGCCCGGTTTTTGATTGGTCGCCTGCAGATCGGAGGTAAGGCTCATGCAGCGATTAACACATCGCTGTCCCCGCTGTGACCAGCCTCTGGGGATCTCCTGCGATATGTGGGGTAAGTACTACCTGTGCGGGGACTGTGGGTTCACCGCGGAAGACGACGACGAACTCACCGGTATGGGCGCGAAGCGGACCCCGCCGCTCCAGCCGAACCTCACCCAGATTGAGGTCTACAGGCTCCGCCAGACCGCTGCCAGGAGGTAGCGTGCCGGGCCCCGCCAGGTTCCTCTACGGCCTCGCCCTGGGCCTCAGCCTCGGCGTTATCTGGACCAGGCTCATCGCCAGCGCCCAATCGCCCTCGAACAGGCGGACCGCCCGTCCGGCGGCATCCAGATCACCGCGGAAAAAGCGCGCGCGGCAGAAGACCACCCACCGCTAGAGTTTCGCGCATTCCCATAGCCGCCGACGTTCGGCTCTGCGCGGCTGCCCGTCCCTCAGAGCATCCTCAGAATCAGCAGCCAGGAGTAGAAGGTCAGCTTCACCATGTCCGCCATGAAGGATATCGGGTTGCTGGGGTTCTTGGGTTCCACGTGGTTGAGGAAATCGAACTCCGCGAAGTAGACACGGTGGCCGTTGCCGGCCGTGGCATCGCGGAGGCGGCGCGACTCCACGTACGGGATGAACGGATCGGAGCGGTCGTGCATGATGAACAGGTCGGCGTCCAGCGCCTGGACGGAGGTTGACGGCGACACTTTCCGCAGCGTGCTCACGTCCTGAGGAGAGACCTCGCCCCAGAACTTAAGGATGCGCTCCGCATCCTTGGCCTGGAAGGCATCGTATATCTCCCTGGCGCGTGGTGACAACCGGCCGACCGTGAGGCGCGCCGAAGCGTCTTCATCCACGAAGATGCGGGTGAGGATATCGCGGTCCTGGGCGCTGGGCAAGTAGGAGATGACGCTGTTGTAGAGGACCCGCACGCTGGTCAGCCAGGGGTCCCAGGGCTCCGTGTGGCCCTTGTACTGAATCGTGTCCGTGGTGATCGCGCTGATCAGGTCGACGAGGTCGTAATACGTGCCAAGCGAGGCGAAGAAGTCCACCTCCTGGCTGATGCGCGGGTCCGAGGCGGAGACGAGGGCGATGCCGGCCCCGGCGGAAGCGCCGAAGATGCCCAGCCGGTTGGGGTCAACGTAGGGCTGTTCGCGCAGCCACTGGTAGGACGCGATTACCTCCTCGACGTTCGTACCGAAGGCGTTGACGAGCCCCTGGACGTCCTCAGGAAGGACGTTCTCGTGGAACGGGTAGTATAGCTGCGGTATCATCACGACCATCCCGGCGCGGGCAGCGGTCTTGCTGAGACGGACGACGCCGGGGTGCTCGCGGATCTTGGGGGCGGCGCCCACGGAGATCACCATGCCGCCGTGGACGTCGCCGTCCAGCGGCCGGTAGACGTCGGCGACCAGCATCCCGCGTCCCTTCGGTACGTTGAGCCACACCTCTTCGCGCACAGGCTCTTCGCCTACCATCTTGAGGGCGCTCACCGGCGAGCCGAACAGGTCGGGCACAATGATGACGGTGGTAATCCCGACACGGCTGTAGCGGATGTTCCAGAGCACGACCCACATCGCCAGGAAGAAGATGACGATGGCGAAGGCCAGCCAGTAGCGGCGACAGAACTGAATAGTGCGGTCCTTCATGGTTTGTTACCATTCTACTGCCCGTCCTCAGGCGGCGATACGCCGGACGCCGCCGTCGCTGGGGGAGCCAGCGAGGAGACCGGATGCGTGATCAGCTGCGCGGCCTGTGGAGACCCGCACCGCGCACTGAAGTACGCGGCTTGTTTCGGCCTTGCCCCGGCTCGCGGAAGGAGACCGGATGCGTGATCAGCTGCGCGGCCTATACGTGATCATAGACCCGGCGGTGGTGCCTGGCCCTTCGACCGGGCTCAGGACAGGCCGCGAAGAGGTGCAGATCGCGCGGGAAGCCCTGGACGGGGGCGCGCGGCTCATCCAGCTGCGCGACAAGACGCGCGAGAAGGGGCTGCAGCTCCCCGTAGCGGAGGCGCTGCAGGCGCTGTGCCGGGAGCGGGGGGCGCTGTTCATCGTGAACGACCACGTGGACCTGGCGCTGGCCGTGGGCGCGGACGGCGTGCATGTCGGCCAGAAGGACCTGCCCGTCGCGGTCGTGCGGGGGCTCGTGCCCCGCGAAATGGTGATCGGCTGCTCCACGAACAACCCTGAGGAGGCGCGGCGGGCGGAGGCGGACGGCGCCGACTACGTCTCCGTGGGGCGGCTGTTCCCGACGGGCTCCAAGGGCGACACCCGCCCGGCGACGACGGAGACGCTGCGGGCGGTGAAGGCGGCCGTGTCGCTGCCGGTGTGCGCCATCGGCGGCATCAACGAATCGAACATCGACGACGTGCTGGCGGCGGGGGCTGACATGGCGGCGGTGATCGCGGCGGTGATCGCCGCGCCTGACGTGCGGGAGGCGGCGCGGCGGCTGGCCGCGCGGTTCAGGCCACTATCCTGACAAGATCAGGACATTTCTTCTATTTTCTGCCTTATCGTTTATGGTAATACCCTCTTAGCACGTGTGATGTATAATTCCGTTCAAGATGGTGGGGCAAATAGGGATCCTCGACCTTTTACGTCTACAGGGTTTCGACCTGACTAAACGTTTCAAGCTGGTGCGCCATCAGGAAGGAGGCCACGATCTACGCGACTTTCTACGTCGCGGTTGGCTCGAAGCGTACCAAGCGTTCCAAACTAAACCGGTCTTCAACAAAGTGGACTTCGTCGTCTCTTTCATCGGAGTTGGCCGCACAAAGTCGCGTCTCGTCGGAGTCTACGAAGTCCTGGGCTGTAAGCCAGGACACGCGGGCCAACTACCAGACGGGTGCCCGCATCGGGAGTGGCTGGACTGTGATTACTTCTATGAGATGCGGCGACTTCCTGGATTCGAAGAACTTGAGCACAGAGTCGTAATCGAGTGGGGCAAGGGAACCAGGCGCTGGGATCAGTGGCCAAAGAACAAGGAGGTAGTCGAAATCCTTCCCAAGGGTCAACTGTTACGACCATTTGATGACTACCTCGGCTTCACACTCACCCATAGCGAGTTGAAGTTCCTATGCTCCGAGCCTGAAACGAATAGGGAATGGCGTGCTCGATTGAGCGCGGTCGCTGGAGTCTACCTAGTACTTGCCACAACCACTGGCGCGCAGTACGTCGGCTCGGCGCACGGTGTAGAGGGATTTTGGGGCAGGTGGGCATCTTACGCCAAAGACGGGCACGGCGGGAATAAGTTGCTCAAGGACTTGATTGCGAAAGACCCTGCCTACCCCGAAGCCTTCTCCTACTCGATTCTCCAGATTCTTCCACCGACTTTCGCCCGAAGCGAAGTGCTGAAACGGGAGGGCTTGTACAAACAGAAGCTCGGCAGTCGGGCTGTTGGTTTGAATGTAAATTGAATGCATCGGGTTGCGGTCGCCGATACCAGCGGTCTCACAGATGAACGTGAAGAGGCATTCCGTCGGGGGAATTAGTCGAAAGCCAGGGTCAGTTGCCCCCAGGGATGAAACAGCGCTATAGCATAGAGCTAGCTGTCTAAGAAAACCTGGCCGGATCGAACGGCGCCAGCGGCACCTCCGTGCGGCCGCCCGTGATCAACTGCGCGATGAGCTTTCCGGTGATCGGGCCCAGGAGGATGCCGTTGCGGAAGTGGCCCGTCGCCACGTAGACGTTCTCCCAGCCCGGCAGCCGCCCGATCACCGGCAGGCCGTCGGGGGAGCCGGGGCGCAGGCCGGCCCAGGCGCTGGCCACCTCACCGTGGCGCAGCGACGGGACGATCGATCGCGCCATCCGGCGCAGCCCGGCCAGACCGCGGCCGGTCGTGCGAGGCCGGAACCCCGCGTCCTCCACCGTCGCCCCGGCGAACAGGAAGCCGCCGGCCTTCGGCACCAGGTACCCGTCCTCCCCCCAGATCATGTGCCGCACCGCGTTCGAGCGGTAGGCCAGCATCTGCCCGCGCATCGGCGGCGTGGGCACTTTCGCCCCCAGGCGGCGCGCGAGGCGGCCCGTCCACGACCCGGCGGCCAGCACCACATAGTCGGCCGCGACGGTATCGCCGGCGCCGGTGCGGACGCCGGTGACGCGCCCGCCGCGGCGGAGAAACGCGGACACACCAGCGCCCTGTCTGAGCGTCGCGCCGCGACCGACGGCGCCCCGAGCCAGGGCCTGCGTGAGAAGCCCGGGATTGACGTGCCGCTGCGACGGGGAGTACGCCGCGCCCGGCAGCGCCGGCGAGAGGCCGGGCTCCAGTCGTCGCAGCGGCTCCCCCTCAACCCACTCCAACGGCACCACCTCGTCGCCACCGTGGCAGGCCACCTGGCGCAGGGCGGCCGCGGCCGGCTCGCTCTCCGCGGGCACCAGCAGCCCCGCTTCCAGATACTGAACGTCGATCGAGGTCTCGTCCAGAAGCGATCCCACCAGCGCCGGATAAAGGCGGAGGCTGGCGAGACAGAGGTCACGGAAGTCGCCGCTGGCGGCGGCCCAGGGCGGCGGAACGAGCATGCCTGCCGCCGCGCCCGACGCCTCTCCCGCGACCTCGCCCTTCTCCAGCAGCGCGACACCGGCGCCGGCCTTCGTGAGGTAGTGAGCGGAGGCGCAGCCGATGACGCCGCCGCCAACGATGACGACGTCCGCCATCACAGCCCGCGAACGAGGACGACGCCGCTGACGATGAGCAGCCCGCCCATGACCTTCACGGCGTCGATCGGGTCCTTCGTCTGGCCCAGCAGCCCCAGGTGGTCCCACACGATAGCGCCCAGCATCTGGCCGGCGACCAGCACGGCGCTGGTGGCGCCTATGCCGATGCGGGGGCCGGCGAAGGCCATCGTCCCCACTATGAGCGTCCCGGTCAGGCCGCCGAGGACGTAGTACCACTCCAGGCCGCGAATGAGGCCGAGGATCGCCAGCAGCGACACCAGCAGCAGCGGCAAGAGGTAGAGCAGCGGCTTTCCGGGCGTGTCGAGGTTCAGCCGGCCCACGACGGCGAACCGGGCCAGCATGATCGCCACCGCCGACCCGTAGGTGACGGTCACGGAGACCAGGAGCGCCTCCGGCACGCCGCGCTCCTCGCCCAGGGAGCTGTTGACCAGTATCTGAGTGGCAGCGGCCAGCCCGGCCCCGAAGACGAGTAGCAGCAATAGCGCATCCATGAACAGCGGCTCCTTCTTCGTGTCTACCTGCGTGCCGCCACCCACGGCGCGCACGATCTCCACCGCATCCCCGTCGCCGACGGCGGCGCGCGGCCATTCGCTGCTGGGCACGACCTCCCCGTTTACGGCCACCGCGACCTGTTCGGGGTTTATGTCAAGCGCCTTCAGCAGGGCAGCGATCCTGAGCGGCTCCTCCAGCTCGCGCGGCTTCCCGTTGACGGTGACCGTGATCACCGGCGGGCGGCTCCGGTCGCGGCCCAGGCGACGCCCAGCGCTCGGCGCAGCGCTTTGGCGGCGGCCCCGCCTTCGGCGGGCTGGGCGAGAACGGCCGAGATCACCGCCACGCCCGAGGCGCCCGCCCGCACTACCTCCTCCACGCGCTCCGTCGTTATCCCGCCTATCGCCAGCACGGGCACACGGACAGCCGACGCGATCTCCTCGATGAGCGCGAGGCCGGCGGGCTCGACGCCCGCGTGGGAGCGCGTCTCGTATACCGGCCCGGCGACGATGTAATCGGCGCCCTCGGCTAGCGCTCGGCGCGCGGCCTCCGCCGAGTGGACGGAGCGGCCCACCAGGAAGCCCTCGCGCGGGCGCAGGGGCATCGGCTCGCCCTCCGGCAGGTGAACGCCGTCGGCGCCGGCGGCCAGCGCGACGTCCAGCGGCCCGTTCACCAGCAGCAACGCCTGCCCCCGGGTGACGGCGCGCAGACGGCGGGCCAGCGTCGCCAGGTCGGCGGCGGGTAGGTCCTTCTCGCGCAGCTGTACGGCGTTCGCGCCGCCGCTGACGGCGGCCTTCACGGCGGCGACGAGCCCCTCCGCGCCGCCACACTGGGCGCGGTCGGTGACCACCATCAGGCAGGGTGCTGGAAGGCCTACCCAAGAGGGGGTCAGGCTTAAGCCTGACCCGCCGGAATCTCTGGCCATCAGGTTGGGCGGGCGACGCCCTCGGCGGGGCTGGAGGCCTGGGCCAGCTCCTTGCGCGGGATGCGCCCGGCCAGGTACGCCTGCCGGCCGGCCTCGACGCCCTTGCGGAACGCCTCCGCCATCCCGGCCGGGTCGTTCGCCTGGGCGATGGCGGTGTTGACGAGCACGGCGTCGGCGCCTATCTCCAGCGCCAGCGAGGCGTCGGACGGGGCGCCCAGCCCGGCGTCGACGACCACGGGCACGCCGGCGTTCTCGACGATGATCTGGATCTCCTCCAGCGTGAAGATGCCGCGCCCCGAGCCGATGGGCGAGCCGAGCGGCATGACGGTGGCGCAGCCGATCTCCTCCAGCCGCCGGGCGAGGATCGGGTCGGCGTGGATGTAGGGCAGGACGGTGAACCCCTCGTCGATGAGCACGCGGGCGGCGGCGAGCGTCTCCACCGGGTCGGGCAGGAGGTAAGCGGGGTCCGGGATCACCTCCAGCTTCAGCCAGCTCGATCCGGTAAGTTCGCGCGCCAGGCGGGCCGTGAACAGCGCCTCGTCCACCGTGCGGCAGCCGGCGGTGTTGGGGAGGATGGTGAGGCGCTGCCAGTCCAGGTAGTCCATCAGGTTGGGCTCGTCCGGCTTGACTCGCCCGTCCGGGTCGAGCGGCAGGCGGCGTATGGCGACGGTCACGATCTCGGCGCCGGAGGCGTCGATGGCGTCGCGCATCTCCTCCATGCTGCGGTACTTGCCGGTGCCGACGATGAGGCGGGAACGGAACGATTTGCCGGCGATGGTGAGGGGGTCATCGGTCATCGCTTCGCCTCATTTCGGCCTGTCGACAAGCTCCATCTCGTCGGCGTGGATGCGCTTCGGGCGCTCCTCGCCCAGGTGGCGGGAGATCTGCATGGAGCAGAACTTGGGCCCGCACATGGAGCAGAACTCGGCGTGCTTGAACACGTCGTGGCCCAGTGTCTCGTCGTGCATGCGGCGGGCGGTCTCCGAGTCCAGGGAGAGCTCGAACTGGCGCTCCCAGTTGAAGTCGTAACGCGCCTTCGAGAGCTCGTCGTCGCGCCGGCGGGCGCCCGCGTGGCCGCGGGCGACGTCGGCGGCGTGGGCGGCGATCTTGTAGGCGATGACGCCCTGCTTGACGTCCTCCAGGTCCGGCAACCCCAGGTGCTCCTTGGGCGTGACGTAGCAGAGGAGCGAAGCGCCGTACCAGCCGACCATCGCCGCGCCGATGGCGGAGGTTATGT
This sequence comes from Dehalococcoidia bacterium, assembly GCA_030690405.1. The sequence goes on from JAUYGU010000053.1 coordinate 16,206, forward strand.
GGTCGGAGCCGGGGGCGATGTCGGTGACCAGCGGGCCCAGCGTGTAGAAGGGGGCCTCATCGCACCACTCCTGCTGCTTCTGCACGTTCATCTCCAGCTGGTCCATAGGGACGTGGCCCGGCCCCTCGATCATCACCTGGCAGCCGCGCTCGCGCGCCCGCGCGGTCAGCTCGCCGAGGGTGCGCAGCTCGGCGAACTGCGCCTCGTCGGAGGCGTCGGCGAGGCAGCCAGGGCGGAGGCCGTCGCCCAGCGAGAATGTCACATCGTAGCGGGCGAAGATATCGCAGATGTCGTCGAAGCGGTCGTACAGCGGGTTCTGCTTGTGGTGGTAGAACATCCACTGGGCCATGAGGGAGCCGCCGCGGGAGACGATGCCGGTGAGCCGGCTGGTGGTCAGCGGGAGGTACTCCAGGAGGACGCCGGCGTGGATCGTCTGGTAGTCCGTCCCCTGCTTCGCCTGGTGCTCGATCATCTCCACGAAGTCGTCCGGCGTCAGCTCTTCGACGCGATCCACCCGGGTGACGGCCTGGTAGATGGGCACGGTGCCGATGGGGACGGTGGAGTCATCGATGATCGCCTGGCGGATGCGGTCGATGTCGCCGCCGGTGGAGAGGTCCATCACCGTATCGGCGCCGTAGTGGACGGCGTAGTGGAGCTTCTCCACCTCCTGCTCGATGTTGGAGGCGACCGCTGAGTTGCCGATGTTAGCGTTGATCTTGACCGTGCACGCCTTGCCGATACCCATCGGGTCCAGGCGTCCGGCCAGGTGATTCACGTTCGCGGGGACCACCATGCGGCCGCGCGCCACCTCGTCCCGGACGACCTCCGGCGGGAGCTCCTCCCTCTCCGCCACGCGGCGCACGGCATCGGTGATGTCGCCCCGCCTGGCGTACTGAAGCTGCGTGATGGGCTTGCTGCCGTTGCGGCCCATATGCTGACTCCCTTTCTAGACCTGCCTGCCCTGCCTCGCGGGAGGCGAAAATGAATGCGCCGCTGGGATTAATGCCAGCGGCGGTCCGGTGTCAGCCTTATCCCTTCGCTGGCATTACCCAGGTCAGGTTCCTGCGGTCGCCCCGACCGGTCGGGGCCTCTCAGCCCGGCCTGCCCCGATGGTCTCGAGGCCCCCGAGCTCCCGCTGCGGTATTCGTTCAAGGTCAGGGTAGCACCGGCGGGCGAGGCCGTCAATCGCGTCCGCAGGGCCGTGACGGCGCCACCGTTTACCGAATCTCAACCCTGCGTTCGTAGTCAAACGGTTGACGGGTTACGGGACGGGGCATACGCTTGAATGTGGAAAGCGTTGGAATCCTCCGACGTTGGATGATGCAGGGAGCGGCGGTGAGACGGGCCCCGATCTAATCGGGGCCTTCTCTATTTCCGCTCCGTCTCACGCTCCCCACCAGCGGTGGAAGTGGTGTACGGGCCCATGACCGCTCCCGATAGGATAGGCCTGCCGCAGCGCCTCCGTAAGGTACGCCTTCGCCTCCCCCACCGCGTCCGCTAACGGCATCCCACGCGCCAGACAGGCAGCGATCGCGGAGGCGAACGTGCAGCCGGTGCCGTGCGTGGACCCCGTCTCTATCCACGGAGCCGAATACTCGCGGAACGCTTTGCCATCGTACAGCAGGTCGATCGCCTCCGCCGACTGCCTGTGCCCGCCCTTGACGACGACCGAACGCGCCCCCAGCCGGACGATCTCCTCCGCCGCCCTGCGAACGTCCTCGCCTGAGCGGACGGGCCGGCCGGTGAGCGCTTCGGCCTCCGGCAGGTTCGGTGTCACGACGGTCGCCAGCGGCAGGAGCAGCTCGCGCAGGGCGGCGACGGCGTCCTCCCGGAGGAGGCGGTCGCCGCTCTTGGCGACCATCACCGGATCGACAACCAGGTTCGGCAGGCCGTGCTCCCGCACCTTCGCGGCCACCACCTCGATGATCGCCGCGCCGGCCAGCATCCCCGTCTTCACCGCGTCGGGGCGGATGTCCGTGACCACGGCGTCGATCTGGGCGGCGACGATCCCCGGGGGCATCTCCTGGACCGCGCTCACGCCAAGCGTGTTCTGGGCGGTGATCGCGGTGATGGCGCAGGTGCCGTAGACGCCCAGCGCGGCGAACGTCTTGAGGTCGGCCTGGATTCCGGCGCCGGCGCTGGAGTCGGAGCCGGCGATGGTGAGGACGCTGGGCATGGCACCACCCAAACTAGCCCTGCCCGGCGTCGCCGGTCAAGGGTGCCCGCCGGCGACCGCTAAGACCTACCGGGAAAGAAGCCGCCCGGTCAGTCCGAGGCCTGGACTACGCCGCAGGCGATGCGGCCGCCGGCGTCTCCCGTGTCTTTGGTGGCCTGGTCCACGGCAGTTATCGTAGCTGGCGGAGCCAAGTATCGAGCCGGAATGTTGGCGTAGTTGTCCGGGTTGAGGTGGATGATGAAGGCAGTGCCGTCCCCGGCCAATAGGTCTGCGACGTCGAAGCGGTCTGTCTTGAACCTCGCCTCCCCCGAACCGTCGGCGTTCACCAGCAGGACCGGCAGGTCGCCGGCTTCAGACGGATGGGGTGTCCCGCCGGAGCCTGTCCCAGCGAGGTCCAAGTGGAAACCGGCCGAGGTGAAGCCCGCCGGTGTGCACGTGCCGGTCTCGTGCACGTGGAACCCGTGGAAGCCCGCTGGGAGGTCGTGAACCGTCACCCGGACGAGAACTTCGCCGTCGTCCTCGGTGAGTTTCGCCACGCCCACCGGGTCGCCAGCCGCGTTCCGGAGGAGCACCCTCGCGCCACCGTCGTCAGCCCGCGCACCCCGTGGACCGTCCGCGGCGCCCTGAAGATATACAAAAGCCGCGATTGCCACCACGGCAAGCCCCAGTACCAGAAGTAGAGACCGCTTCACTGCGCACCCCTTTCGTGAGAACAAGTGGCTGCTTAGCCAATATGAGCCACCCAAGTAAAGCATCTTCTGTATAAAAAGTCAAAACTGAGCCCCGCCCGGCGTCGCCGGTCAAGGCCTGCCTGCCGGTAGGCAGGGCTGCCCGCTTCGAACGGGACTGGCTATAATGGGTCGGCGAAGGGAGGTGCCCCGATGGAGCGGATACGCCTGCGTACCCGGTCCGCCCAGTGCCTGGAAGACGTCACCCAGCAGGTGAACGAAGCCGTCCGCGCCTCCGGCGTGGACGAAGGCGTCTGCCACCTGTTCGTCCCCCACACCACGGCCGGGCTGGTGATCAACGAGAACGCCGATCCCGACGTGGGCCGCGACCTGATCGAGAAGCTGGAGGCGCTGGTGCCCAGCGACGCACCCTACCACCACTACGAGGGGAACGCCCACGCCCACATCAAGTCCAGCCTGGTGGGCCAGTCGGCGGCGGCGCCGGTGGCGGCGGGGCGGCTGGCCCTGGGGCGCTGGCAGGCGGTGTTCTTCGCGGAGTTCGACGGCCCCCGCGAGCGCGAGCTGCTGGTTACGGTCGTGGCGGCGCGCGCGCCGCGCGAGGCGCTGCCGCAGAAGCGACGCGCGGGCTCATGACGGACGCCAGCCTGAAGCGGGCGGCCGATGAAGCGGCGCGGCTGGTCTACACCGCCGGCCATGTCGTCGCTCTCGTCGGCGCCGGGCTCTCGGTGGAGAGCGGCATCCCACCCTTCCGCGGGCCGGGCGGCCTCTGGACGAAGTACGGAGAACCCGACATGCACGGCTACGAACGGTTCCTGGACGACCCGAAGGAGTGGTGGGAGCAGCGGATGAGCCCTTCCGGCGGCTACCGGGAGCTTGTGGAGGCGCTCTCGCGGGCGAAGCCGAACGCCGGCCACGTCGCGCTGTGGGAGATGGAGGAGCTGGGCTTCCTGAAGCACATCATCACCCAGAACATCGATAACCTGCACCAGGAGGCGGGCAGCCGGGCGATAACCGAAATCCACGGCAACCGCACCAAGCTGCGCTGCCTGGGCTGCGGCTCCCGCTGGCCTCTGGACGAGTTCCCCATCGACGAGCTGCCGCCGACCTGCCCGGAGTGCGGCGGTACCGTCAAGGGCGACACAGTGATGTTCGGCGAGCCGATACCGCGCGACGCCCTAGACGAGTGCATCCTCCAGACGCAGATGTGCGACTGCATGCTGCTGGTGGGGACTTCGGCGGCGGTGTACCCGGCGGCGGGCTTCCCCCTCGAGGTCAAGCGGGCCGGCGGCGCCCTCATCGAGGTCAATCCGAACGAGACGCCGCTAACGGAGATCGCGGACGTGGTGCTGCGCGCCCCTTCCGGGGAGTCGCTGCCGCTCGTCGTCTCGCGCCTGCGGCAGCTGGCAGAGGCGACGTAGGCGTGGAAGGGTAAGAGAGGCGAACATGCAGGCGCTTGAGGGGATTCGCGTACTGGACCTCACGATATGGCAGCAGGGGCCGATGACGACGGCGATGCTGGCCGACTGGGGCGCGGACGTCATCAAGATCGAGGGGCCGGACTCGCCCGACCCGGGGCGCTCGCTGATCCGCTACGAGGTGACGCCGGGCGGCGTCAACGCCTACTTCGAAACGCACAACCGTAACAAGCGCGGCATCGTCCTGGACCTGAAGTCGGAGCGCGGCCTCCAGGTGTTCTACCGCCTGGTGGAGGGCGCGGACATCGTGGTGCAGAACTTCCGGCCCGGCGTGAACAATCGCCTGCGCATAGACTACGACACGCTGTCCGCCATCAACCCGCGGCTCATCTACTGCTCGGCATCCGGGTTCGGGCTGAAGGGGCCGGACGCGGAGAACCCGGCGCTGGACCCGCTGGCGCAGGCGCGCGGCGGCCTGATGAGCGTGACGGGGGAGCCGGAGACCCCACCCACGCGTACGGCCAACGGCTTTGCGGACCAGGTCAGCTCCTTCCTGCTCTCCTACGGCATCGCCATCGCCCTGTTCCACCGGGAGCGCAGCGGCCGGGGGCAATCGCTGGACGGCTCGCTGCTGCAGGGGATCATCGCCTCGCAGGCGTTCAACATCACCAGCTTCCTGACCACCGGCACCTACGCCGGACAGCCGCTGCCGAGGCTCTCGCGGAGGCTCACGAGCCCTCTGTGGAACCACTACAAGGCGAAGGACGGCAAATGGGTCATGCTGGCGATGGCGCAGCTGGGCCGCTACTGGCCCGTCTTCCGCAAGACGATGGAAGAGGCGACAGGCGTCCTCCTCGAGCCGGAGGCGCTGAGCATCGAATGGATGCGGATGCACGCGGCGGAGCTCATGGCCCTGGTCTCGAAGATGGACGATCTGTTCGCCATGAAGCCGGCCCGCGAATGGGTGGCGCTGCTGCGAAAGCACGACATGGTCGTCGAGGTAGTGCAGGAGTACAGCGAACTGGCGGGCGACCCGCAGGTGGCCGCCAACGAGATGATCGTGAGCGTGGACCACCCATCCTACGGCCCCATGCCGATTGTGGGCCCGGCGGTGAACCTCCACGCCACGCCCGGCAGCATCCGGCGGACGGCGCCGGAGTTCGGGCAGCACACGGAGGAGGTGCTGCTGGAGGCGGGGTTCACCTGGGAGGAGATCGAGTCGCTTCGGGGGGAGGGCGCGATAGGCCCGCGGGCCGGATAGGGTGGAACGCCGGGGGTGAGGTCCCCGCTACTCGGCGGGGGTGCCGGACTTCATCATCTCCCGCAGCTTGCGGAGCGTGCGGAAGAGGATGACGCGCACGTTGGCCTCGCTCAGGCCCATGACCCGGGAGATCTGGCCGTTCGTCAGCTCGGCGTCGAACTTCAGGGAGACGATGTCCTGCTCCCGCTGCGGGAACTTCTTCAGGCACTCGACCACCGCCGCCACCTCCTCACGCACCAGCACCTCGTTCTCCACCGAGATGGACGTGGCGACGACCGATTTGAGGATGTCGGGATCGACAATTGACTCGCGGCCGCGCTTGCGGGCCTGGCTGGTAACCAGGTTGCGGGCGATCGTGAACAGCCAGGTGGCGAACGCCTCGTCGTTCCGCAGGGAGCTCATCTTGAGGAACGCCCGCTCGAACACCTCGGAGACGAGGTCCTCGGCCTGGTGGACGTTGTAGACGCGGCCGTAGACGTAGGCGAATACGCGCGGGAAGAACTGCTGGTACTTCTCGGCGAACTGGTCCAGCCGGCGGGCAGCCTCATTAGTGCTGTCCGCGGGGGAGCGGAAGAGCTTTGGTAGCGATGGCATCAGGTTCGGGGTGCGTGCTCCGGAAACTGAACGTTTGCTAAGCGGGGGAGCTAGACAACTGTTCGCGTCAGGTGCATAATATCACTTGAATTGCGTATCCGTATAACTCAAAGTAGTTTCGTGCTTCGGGACATTAGCATCTGAATATCATTGCTTTCACAGCTCAATGTAGAATCGGAATTCTGCATCGGCACAGTCAGGATAAGGGGGCCGCAAGAGAGGTGTCAAGGCTCTGCGTGACTATAATCAGGGAATATGGCGGCGGGTATTCGGCTGCAGGAGACGGCGGCGGCCTGCCCGCGCGCCACGAGGGGAACAACAATGCCTAAGAAGTGGAACTTCCTCAGCAACTACGGCCTGGTTCTGACACACCTCTTCCAGAACTCCCGCGCGACCCTGCGCGAGATCGCCCGAGGCACGGATCTCACCGAGCGGGCCGTCTACCAGATCGTCCGCGACCTGGAGGAGGGCGGGTTCATAGAGAAGAAGCGCGTGGGCCGGCGCAACATCTACACCATCAACGAACCGGCGCTGTTCAACTACCCGATCTACGGCAGCCTGAACGTCGCCCAGATGAGCACCGCGCTTCGCCGCATCCTGGAAGAGCGGCGCACCGGTACGCCGGCCTGACCCCTACCCGATCTCGATCGGCGGGATGCCGTAGCGGCGGCTGCCGCCCCTGAAGTTATACTCCACTATCCCGTAGCCCGTCTGCCCGCCCATGCGGAACCGGCAGTGCTGGTCAAAGCCGAAGGCGTTCGCGTCGGCCTGCGCCAGCGTCTCGGTTTCGGAGTCTGACCAGGCGCCCGGCGCCGGACCGAGGAAGATCGTCCCGATCGACTCCACCTCCAGCGTTTCCTGCCCCCCATCAGAGGTCGTCAGCGTGTACCGGGCCAGCCGCGGGCGCTTCGCTCCGGGTTCGAGCTCCAGCGCGTGCTCCATGCGGGCGACCGGTCGCGCCTCTCCCTCCTCAGGTATGATGGCGCCGTCGCAGTGGATCACGTCGCCCTCAGGGGTCTCCCACAGCCAGGCGGAGACGCAGAAGCTTTCGAACTGGGCGGATAGCCAGTGCCAGACGGGCACCTTCGCCATGTCCCGGACGCCCCAGGAGCGGTCGCGCATGCCCACGAGGTCCGTGAACGTCTCACCGTCCACGCTGAACGAACCCTCGTACCTACCGGACTGGGTGTAGTGCAGCTGATCGACCACCAGCGCCTCTCCGTCTTGCCAGCGGATGGCGCTGAACTCGTACAAAGGACAGCGCGCCCGGAAGACCAGCGACCCCTTGACACCGTTCGCCTCGTCCGCGACTTCCAGCCGCCACGCATTAAGCGGCTCCTCGATGGCGAACGAGAGGGAGCCAGCCCGCATCTCTTCGCGGTCGGCGTTGATGGGGCGGACGTTCAGGTAAGCGTAGTGCCGCCCGTTGTGCACGACGAACATGAAGGCCTGCACCATCCCGTCGGGGCCCGCCTTCCGGTTGGGGAAGGCGCCCAGGCCCGTAATGACGGCGAACTTCCCGCCGCGATCGTGGATGTTGAAGTAGAAGCGGTCCTGCCACTCGGGGTGGTCAGACACAACCTGCGCCAGCGGCTTCTCGGTCTGGTGGACGAGCAGTTCGTCGGCCTTGCCGATCAACGGTCTTCCCTCCTGGGTGGCCCGCCCACTATCGCTAGCTGAAGGTAACCCGCAGTGTGCCGGAGTCGAAGGCGGAAGTGACGCCCTCCATCTCCCGCACGTCGGCAGGCAGGTCGAACGTGCGGCTGCGCTCCCCCACGTGGACGATAAGCGCATCGTCCAGCCGCTCGATGGCCAGCTCCTCCCGTTCGACGAACGGCAGGGCGAGGCTGAGGACGTAGCTGCCGTCGTCACGCGAGAACGCCTGCGCCGGCCCGCTGTGCAGCACGGCCGCCGGGTCCCGCCCGCCGTAGGCCAGGCCGCCGAGCGCGGCGAGGTCCGCCAGCCCGGCCACGTCGCGCGGCTGCAGCGGGACGCTCAGGACGGGCAGAGGAGCGAGGGCGTCCGCGACGTAAGTGAGGGCCTCTCGCTGGTCTTCGCGGCGGGCGCCGGCCCAGGGGCCCGCTTCGTCGGGCAAAAGACGGTTGCAGAAAGCGGCATCCGCCGGATAGGCGAACAGGCTGAGGGCGGTAACCGCCCGCTGGGCCTCCGCCAGGGAGCCCCGGTCGGCGGTGAGGACCAGCCGCACGGAAGCGCTGTCCGGGTCAGATAGCGTTCCGCGCAGGCGAGAAAGGCGGAGCAGCAGCTCGCGGCCGCGCTCGTAGACGCCCTCGCCGTCGCTGGCGGCGCCGCTGAGGGCGCGCAGGAAGGGGTCCAGCATGGTGGGCTGGCGCGGCGGGAACATCCGGTCCAGAGAGCGGGCGGCGGCGTCCAGCGCCGCCAGGAGGTCGAGCGTGTGGCGGAGAGCGGGGAAGTCCACGACGACGGCGTCGAACCGTCCGCCCTCGACCTGCTCGTCCAGGGCGAGAAGCCGGGTCAGGTCAACCAGCCCCGGCAGAGCGGCGATATCATCGGCGACGGTCTCATCCATGTTGCGCCAGGCGAAGAGGTCGCGCAGCCATTCCAGGAAGGGGCCCGGCTCGTCGTGGCGGACGGGCACCGCCTCCAGCGCCCAGAGGTCGGCCGCCAGGGGGACGGGCCTCTGCCCCAGGGGGCGGCCGAAGGCGGCGGCGAGGCCGTGGCCGACGCCAAAGGCGAGCGTCCGGCGGCCACCGCCGGCGAAGGCGACGGCGGTGGCGGCGGCCAGCGTGCTGGCGCCGGCGCCGCCCTTCCCGGTAAGTAGAATCAGGCGCATACGCTGCATCCCCAATACGAACGACGAAACGATGATAGCACAGGCAGCGACCGGCAGGCCGCCGCGCGCCCGCGATTGACGCGCCCGCCGCCCCGCCGTAGAATCGTCCCGCAATGCCCGTTGACAGCGAAACCGTCCCCGTGGGCTCGCAGGCGCCGGACTTCACCCTCACCTCCATCCAGGGCGAGGAGGTCACGCTTGCCGGCTACCGCGGCCGCAACGTCGTCCTGGTCTTCCTGCGGGGGTTCCAGTGACCGTTCTGCCGCCGGCACCTCTCGCAGTTGCGGGACGGCATCGAGGAGTTCCAGCGGCGGGACGCGCAGCTGCTGGCCATAGCGCCGGACACGCTGGAGCACGCCCGGGAGTTCTTCCAGCGGCACGATATCCCCTTCCCCTGCCTTCCCGACCCGGACCGGCAGGTTTACCGCCAGTACGACGTCAAGAGCGCGATGGTCTCGCTGGGGCAGCGGCCGGGGCTGTTCATCGTAGACCGGGAGGGCGTGGTGCGCTACGCTCACCTCGGATGGCAGCAGTGGGAGATCCCTTCGATCGAGGAGACGCTGCGGGAGTTGGACGCCCTGGGTTGAGGGCCTGAGGAGGAGAACATGGACGGTCTGCTATCGTCGCTATTACCGAGGCTGCCGATTGGTGGCCCGCGCATCGCCGTTCTCGAGGTGTACGGCACGCTGGGGCCCATGATCCGCGGCCCGGAGTTCGTGCGCACCCTCTCAGCGCTCGCCCAGGACTCGCGCGTCCGCTCCGTCGTGATCGACGTCGACTCGCCGGGCGGCTCGGCCCCCGTCGCCGACTCGATATACCGCGCGCTGCGTCACCTCTCCGCCCGCAAGCCCACGCTCGCCTACATCCGCGGCGCCGGCCTCTCCGGCGGCTACCTGATCGCCTGCGGCGCCTCGAAGGTGGTGGCCCTCCCGACGGCGCTGGTCGGCTCCATCGGCGTCATCCTCGTCCGGCCGGTCGTCCAGGAGCTGATGGAGCGCATTGGCGTCAAGATGATCATCACCAAGGAGGGCCGGCTGAAGGACATGTTCCAGCCGTTCCGCGAACCGACCGACGAGGAGCAAGAGAAGGTGCAGGCGCTCACCGCCGAGATATACGAGTGGTTTGTGGACGCCGTCGCGACCTCGCGGCGGCTCGACCCGAAGGTCGTACGGGAGTACGCCACCGGCGAGATGTTCTCGGCGACGAAAGCGCGGGAGATGGGGCTGATCGACGAGCTTGGTGACTGGGAGACGGTGCTGGACATGGCCAGCGAGATGGGGCGGGTGCCGCGCCGGCTCCAGTACGTCAGGCCGCGGCGGCCGCTGCTTGAGCGTCTGATGGCGCGCGGCGGCGCCTCGCTGGCGGGAGCCGTGGCGGCGGAGCTGGAGTCGCGCCTGGCGCCGCGACTGGAGCTGCGGTAGCCTAGCGCCGCCCGAGCGCCCAGACGCGATTGAGCCAGACCGGAGGTACGTTGCACCGATTTCTTGAACTCTGGGGTCGACAGGTAGCGATTCTCGGCGGCCTGCTGTGGACTGGCTCATGGCTACTGAATGTCAGTCTCACGGATTCCTCCGGCGAAGGGACGCGCCTCGGTTTCACGGAGGGTAACGCCCGGTCAATCCTTAACCCTGCGATCCTGTTGATCATCATCGGCGTACTGGCGTTCCAACGCGTCGGCGCGGCCGTGATGGCGCCCGTAGCCAGGTTGCTGGGATACCGTGCGCGCTACGAGAAGTACAGCGGGGGCGCGGCAAGAGTAGACATCACGCAGAGGAGGTAAGGCACATGGCAACAGTTGGCGACGTGATCGAGATCCCGCGAACGGGTGAGAAGTTCGTCTTCTTGAGGCGCGCGCGAGACACCCAGGGTGAGGTGTTTGAGATTGAGTTCTTCGTGCGCGAGTTCGCGCTGGTGGCAGCGCGGCCGCACATCCATGCGACGACCGAAGAGCGGGTGGAACTGATCGCGGGCACGGCGCGCGTGCGGATGGGTCGGGAGGAACAGATCGTGGGGCCCGGCGAGGCGGTGGTCATTCCGGCGGGCATGGTGCACTTTCTCCGAAGGGAGGGGGAAGAGTTCTTGCACTTTCGCCTTCAGATGCGGCCCCCGATGAAGGCGGCAACGTTGTTCGAGACGCTCATCGGCCTCCACCTGGATGGGAAGAACCTTACGAACCCGCTCCAGGCGATGGTTCTGGCCAGCGAGCACACCACTTACCTTGGCGGCCTCCCGATCTGGCTGCAGAAGCCGGCTATCGCGGTGGGAGCGGCGATCGGGCGGCTGCTGGGTTACCGGGCGCGGTACGAGAAGTACAGCGGCCCAGCGGATTAACGGAAGGCTGGGATGACCTTCGTCGCGAAGCGGCGCGGCTGGAGCTGCGGTAGCCCTAGCGCCGCCGGAGCGCCCAGACAAGGCCGGCGGCGCCCACCGCCACGGCGGAGAGAAGCCCCAGCCGCTGCCAGAACCCCGGCTGGATTATCGTCGGCTCCGAGGCGATGGACCGCACCTCCTCGGCTGACAGCTCGCCGCTGGCGACCTTCTCCACGTAATCCAGGCAGCCCTGGACCATCGTCTCGCGGATAGCGTGGCCCAGCTCGGCAGAGCCGGCCGAGGGGTCGCCCTGGTAGGTGACGGGCTCGCCACCGTAGCCGTAGCGGGCGTTCAGCATCCAGCCCACGCCTCCGGCCAGGCTGTTCGATATCTCCCGGAAGCGCTCCGAGCGGCCGCCGAACAGCGGCGCCACCGCCCTGCCGGCGACGGCCAGCGGCCCGAACGCGGGCGGGCCCAGCTGCTCCAGCTCGCGGTAGGTACCGTCCACCTGCTCCGGCCGCTCCGCCAGGGCGAACGACGTCTCCATCGTGCCAGCGTGCTCGCCGTGGAGTAAGCCCTGGCGCTCACCGTCCGTCAGCGGCCGCCCGAGGTTTGCCTCGAGCTGCTCGTGGCGGCCGCCGGCGACGATGCCGTAGAGCACGGCGATGGAGGGCGAGAACATCTCGATGTCGTGGCGGCGGCTGACGGCGCGACAGGCGGCCTCCAGGGCGGCGGCGTGGCGGGGGCCGCCGTGGCCGTTGGTAACGACGGCGTAGCCGAAGCCGGCCTGCGCCAGCGAGGCGCCGTGCGCCAGGAGGGCGCGGTAGACCGTCTGCTGGGTGCCGTCCATGGAGCCCGGCAGGGGCAGCTCGTCGGTGCCCAGGGGGATGTGCGGATAGAGTACGACCGTCCAGTCCGGGCGCGCCTCGGCGAAGCGGCGGGCGGTCTCTTCGGCCATCCAGCGGGCCATGAACATATCCATCCCCAGGGGCAGATGAGGGCCGTGGACCTCAAGGGCGCTGGCGGAGAGGAAGGCGATGGAGCGGTCCCTCCGCAGGCGCTGGACATCCGTGTAGGTGATCTCCTGGGCCTGGAGCAGAGCCATGGCGGACCTCCTTTCGCGGCGATGGTGCGCAGGGCCGCCCCCCGGCCAGAGCGAACGGAACGGGCGGCTGCTAGGCGAACGTCGTGTCGATCTTGGCGGAGGAGTCGAAGAGGTGCTGGAACGACTGGTTGAACCGGTAGAAGGCGTCGCGCCGGTAGCCGTCGCGGGAGCGTGCGAACCCCTCCGGGTCCTCCAGGTCGATCGTGTTCAGCGTGTGGTGGAGGTCGGCCTTGCCGTTCGCCTTGATGTTCTGCAGCAGCTCCTGCCAGCGGTCGAAGGTGAGCTCCAGCCAGAAGTCGGAGTCCTCGGCCCCGCTCTCGGAGACCTCCTTCACGTCGAGCACCTCGAACGCCTCGAAGGTGAGGAGGAAGAACTTCTGGCGGTCGGGCACTTTGAGGCCGACGACGGCGTCGCAGGTGCCGATCCGCTTGTACACGTCGTCGGCGTTGATGATATCGCGGAGGGCCTGGAGCCACTCGAGGGAGGGGAACGTGGCCTTCACCTTGGTTTCCTGTGCCATGACGAACTCCTTCTAACTAGCGGTCCTAGGCCGCCTGGGCGACCGGCTCCTCGACGTACTTCTTGAGCAGCGGGTGTATCCGCTCGCGGCGTTCCGGCAGGCCGGCCGCGGCCAGCCGCGCCAGGTAATCGCGCACCCAGCGCCGCTTGAAGTACTCAAGCTTGCGGACGCCGTCCAGTATCTGCTCCCTGGCGACGCCGCCGCCCAGGAGGATGATCAGCGCCTCCCGCAACGGGGTGTCCTTCTCCTCATCGTATACCATCACGGCCTCCGCCTTGTTCAGGTAGGAGTGCACCTCCTCGCGCCTGTCCAGGTTGCGCGACAGGAAGTACTTCAGGTGCTGGGCGCCGTAGGCGAGCTGGCGGCCGACGTCCTGCATGCAGAGGCGGAAGATCAGGGACTCCGCCTCATTGTGGGCGACATACTCGCCGACCTGGTACAGCCCCATGAGCCAGCTGTTGGAGAGGATGTGAAGGACTGTGGAGGTCTCTGTCCAGCCGCGGGCGTC
>JAUYGU010000065.1 GCA_030690405.1 Dehalococcoidia bacterium
GGAAACCGTCTGCAGGGAGTAGTCAACCTCAGGGAGCTCCTAATCTCCGATCCGCAGACGCCCATCGTGAGCGTGATGACCAAGGACGCGATCACCGTGGCGCCGGACACGGACCAGGAGGAGGTGGCGCGCTTGGTGCAGCACTACCGCCTGCGGGCGCTGCCGGTGGTGGATGAAGAGCGCGTGCTGCGGGGCATCATTACCGCCGACGATGCGATGGAGGTGGCGAGCGAGGAGGCGACGGAGGACATGTACCGGATGGTGGGCCTGCTATCCGACGACAGCGTCTACGCGCCGGTGCTCGTCTCCGCCAGGCGGCGTATCCCCTGGCTGGCGATAAACCTGCTGGCGGCGTTCGCCGCCGCCGCCATGGTGGCCGCCTTCGAGGGCACGATCGCGAAGGCCGCGGCTCTGGCGGTGTTTATGCCGGTGGTGGCCGGTCAGGGCGGCAACTCAGGGATACAGAGCATCACGATCGTGGTGAGGGGTCTGGCCCTGGGCGAGATCCAGCCGGAGGACGCGCGCTGGGTGCTGGCCAAAGAGGGCACGATCGGCCTGGTGAAGGGACTCGTCTTCGGCCTGCTGATCGGCCTAGTTGCCTGGGCCTGGCAGGGGGAGCCGGCGTGGGGGCTGGTCGTGGGCGTGGCCCTCCTGCTGAACATGCTGATGGCCGGCTTCCTGGGCGCCGTGATCCCGCTCACGCTTCGCGCCCTCAAGTTGGACCCAGCCATCGCGTCCGGGATCTTCCTAACGGCGTTCACAGACACGCTGGGGTTCCTGTTCCTGCTGGGCCTGGGGGCGCTGCTGATAGAACATCTGGCGTAGGAAGGAGATTGGGGTGGACGGAGGGATTCGAACCCTCGATCTCCAGGGCCACAACCTGGCGCCTTAGACCGCTAGGCGACGCCCACCACGTACCGATAGAAAAGCCCCGACCTGCCTGCCGGCAGACAGGGCCATAGGGGCCGCAACGGAAGTCTAGCATGGCGTTTGGAAGGCGGTCAAGGAAGAGGCGGGCGTGAACAGGGTGCTGTTCGTCTGTACGGGAAACCGCGCCCGCAGCCAGATGGCGGAGGGGCTGCTGCGCCATCTGGCCGGCGACCGCTTCGAGGTGCACAGCGCGGGCACCCAGCCGAAGGGGCTGGCCGAGCGGACCGTCGAGGTGATGCGGGAGATCGGCATCGATGTCAGCGGCCAGCGTTCGAAGCACGTGGACGTGTACGCCGGCCAGCGGTTCGACTACGTGATAACCGTCTGCGATAGCGCCCGCCAAAGCTGCCCGGTGTTCCCCGGCGGCGGCGAGCGCATCCACTGGGACGTGGAGGACCCTCTGCACGCTGAGATGCGCGGCGCGTCCACGCTACAGGCGTTCCGCGAGGCGCGGGACGAGCTGCGAAGGCGGACCGAAGAGTTCCTGGCGGCGAAGTAGCCGGCGCTACATGCCGGACGAGCCGCGGCCGCTATCGGAAGAGCCGAGGGCGCCGCGCAGCCGCGGGTCCGAGATGTCGCGGAAGGCGTCGCCCAGCATGTTGAAGCCGAGGACGACGAGGCTGAGGGCGAGGCCGGGGAAGAAGACCGGCCACCAGGTGCCAGCGAGCGCCAGCTGACGGTTGGGGCCCGTCATGTCGGCGCCCCAGG
>JAUYGU010000069.1 GCA_030690405.1 Dehalococcoidia bacterium
GAGTCCTCTTGAGGTGGGTGCATTTTCGACCATCACTCCACCTTTGAGGGTGGGTGCCTTTTAGGCTAGCATTCACAAGAGTCAAAACCAGGGACCAGAGACAATCGACTGGCAGGCGTCACTCAGTATCAGTGTGTCGAGATTAGACACGACCGTGGTGCTTGGTCGCGAAGATTGAGACGGAGATTCAACGGAGGTGAGTCAGTTCTTCATTCTTCCCCGTTGACGTGAGGAAGGAACGATCTCCAACCAAGTCAATCACGTACTTCATCCTCGTTGCTCCATCCGATGGTGAGACGGCAGAATCGATATCTCAACAACCAGGCAGGCAAGGGGGCTCGGGTAGTAGGCGTGATTGGGAGTCAAGGTGTGTCAAGAGAAGGATCATGCAGGAGCTTGTTTCACACGGGATTCAGTCAACAGGAGCCAGTCGTTCTTCGCCCGGTTGATGTGAAGAGGGAACTCTAGTCCAACAAATCAAAAACATATATTATCCACAGTCCAATTTTGGTCCAATTTTGGTCCAACTCCGGCTCAATCGTATCTGGGATCCCGACCCGGCGGCCGCCAACGCCGCGAGAGGCCGAAAAAAGTTTCGAGCCAGCCCGGGAGTTGCGATTGGACTGAATCCGCCTTCGATTGGACTAGTTGGACTCGATTGTTGGACTAAAATTGGACTGAACCACACGCTTGGACCGATCCGAGCCCGGCCGCCTGGAGAGCCGCCGTCTCTCGTCGAAGGATGCCTCCCGATGCTCGCTCCGCGTATAATATGGCCACCCGAGGAGGTGCAGGAGATGGCGGATAGCGAGATCATCTTTACCGTGGAGGAGTCGCCCGAGGGCGGCTATGAGGCCAGGGCCCTGGGCTACTCCATCTACACGCAGGCGCATACCCTGGACGAGCTCAAGGAGATGGTCCAGGACGCCGTGCGCTGCCACTTCGATGAGGCTGATCGTCCCCGGGTCATCCGCCTCCACCTGGTGAAGGATGAGGTCATCACTGCTTGAAGCTGCCGCGCGACCTCTCAGGCACGAAACTCGCCTCGCTCCTCAGTCGCCGCGGCTATGAGATCACCAGACAGACAGGCAGCCACCTGCGCCTGACTTCAACCCTGAAGGGGACCGAACACCACATCACCATCCCCCGCCACAAGGAGCTGAGGGTCGGAACCTTGAACTCCATCCTCACCGATGTAGCCTCCTACCTGGAGGTCGACCGCGATACGCTGGCGGAGGAGCTCTTCGGGCGGTAAACGCTGTGGACTCCGGCTGGGCCACAGGCAGGGGGCGGATCGGCGCCGGAGGCGCCAGGAGAGCCACGACTCGTAACCGCTGTGCCGATGAGCCTCGGCGGTGGCCGGGGCACAGAAACGGCCCGCTGGGGCCGTCCAACCTCCGAGGCTGTTGAAAAAGTCTGGTGGTATACTCGCATTAACAGATAGTTTTGGGTGAGGAGCCGTCAGATGATGGGTCATCGTTCCAAACGGTTCAAGCTGTTCACAGAGACGAATCTGGAAGCGCTGGTTCCCTCCGACAACTTTTACCGCAGGCTAGAGGACTGCTTGGACCTGTCGTTCGTGCGCGACCTAGTGCGGGACTGCTACGAGGAGATGGGCCGCCCCTCCATCGACCCGGTGGTCTTCTTCAAGCTCCACCTGATCGCCTTTTTCGATGGCATCACTTCGGAGCGGCGCCTGATGGAGACGGCCCAACTGAACCTAGCCCATCGCTGGTACCTGGGGTACGACCTGGACGAGCCGCTGCCCGACCACAGCAGCCTATCCAAGATCCGCAGTCGCTACGGGCTGGAGGCCTTCCACGGCTTCTTCGAGCGAATCGTGGAGCTGTGCATGGACGCAGGACTAGTGGGGGGCGAGGAGCTGTACCTGGACGCCACCAAGGTGGATGCCAACGCCTCCGTCCACACCATGCGTACCCGCTTTTCGGTCGTCGCCGCCAGGGAGCACGTGGAGAAGGTATTCGCCGAGAATCCGGCTCCCGAAGAGCCCGCGCCGCCGCACGCGCTAACTGAAGCGCAGTCGATTCATCCTCAGCCCGCATCGGTCGATGCCCCTGAGTCTGTAGAGCCAACCGAGCCTGAACGACAAAACCAACCCCCACCCTTCGTCTCCCTGGTGGAAGCCTACCGTCACGGCTACCGCAGCAGTCTCAGGAAGAGCCGCTACGTCCGCACCTCGGACTCCCGCTACAACCCCAGCGACCCGGACGCCCGTCTCATGAAGTCGGCCCCGGGCACCCGCGCTCGCCTCGGCTACCACGACCACTACGTGGTGGATGGCGGCAAGGCGCGCATCATTCTAACTGCCCTGGTGACGCCGGCCTCGGTAATGGAAAACGGTCCCATGCTGGACCTGGTGCGACGGGTGCGCTTCCGCTGGCGGCTCAGACCCCGCCAGGCCACTGGCGACACCACCTACGGGACCATCGAAAACATCAAGGGGCTGGAGGACGACGGCATCCGCGCCTTCGTGCCGCTTCCTGACTACAGTCAGCGCACCGGTTACCTTCCCGCTGAGAGGTTCACGTACGACGCCGTCAATGACCGCTACATCTGCCCCCAAGACCAAGAGCTGCCCCTCAGGGTTCGCCGTTACAGCGACAGCGTCCTCATCTACCAAGCCAAGGGGGCCGTTTGCAACGCCTGCCCCATGAAGAGCCAGTGCACCGGCAGCGCCAACGGCCGTCAGGTCTTCCGCCCGTTCGATCAGTCCTACATCGACAAAGTGAAGGGCTACCGTGAGCTGCCAGCCTACGAGAAGGCGCTCCGAAAGCGGAAGGTTTGGATGGAGCCGCTCTTCGGCGAGGCGAAGGTGCTCCATGGCTTGCGCCGGTTCCGGCTGCGCGGTTTGCACAAGGTCAATATGGAGGGGCTGATGGTGGCGGCGGGCCAGAATTTGAAGCGCTTACTCAAGCACGGGGGTGCACGGAGGTGGCCAGCGCCGAGCGCGCTCACGGCCCTCCTCAGATTCCTCGCCGGCGGACCGGTCTTGCGTCCGAGACCCGCGTACTAGCCCGGGCGAGACCTTCTTGACCGTCAAACCGTGGCTTCTTCAACAGCCTCCTCCATTGCACGCCGGTGACGCTACGAAACGACTACCCTCGGTCACGAACAAGGGTAATGGTCGCTGCGACTAAGGAGCCCGGATGGTGAAGCCCGCCGCCAACAAGTTGACCTGTACGCATCGGTGGACCAAAGGAGGCGATCGCGGGTCAGCTATAGCCAGTTAGTCTGCGTCTTTGAAGACACCACCGACCTCACGCCACCTTCTCGTAGATGCTGTCGCCAGGGCCGTAGTATGCGTCGAAGATGTGCTGGTACACAGCGTTGCGCTTGCGTGCGAATAGCTCGGGGGAGTACGTCGCCGGGAGCTGGTCGAGCGCTTCCTCGATACAGATCCAGACCGCCGCGCGCGCCTGCTGCTTCTTCCGCCAGTCGAGCACGAGCTTCTCCCGCTTCAGCGTTTCCATCAGGTCTTTCGCGACCTTCTTGACCTCCTGCTCTTCTTTCTTCGTCAGCGTCGGATCCGGCTTCGTGAGCAGGTCGAAGACCGCGAGTTCTTCCTCGGTCAGGCCCTCGGCGATGCCGCGCTTCTCTTCTTCGCTTAAATCCTTCGCAAAGGCCAGCAGCTCCTCGAAGAACAGCTGCACGTTCTGGCTACCGGCGTTGTACTCATCGATCAGCCGCTCGAAGCGCCCGGCCAGGTCGATCCGGCTCTTGTTCAGGGCGACCATCGCACCAAGCCTGTCACTGATGACCCCTCGCAGCTTCTCTGCTTCGATGTGGCGGTGACCTTTTTCGAAGCGTTTCCGCAGGGCGTAGAAGTCGATCTGGCTGAGATCGACGATGTACTCCCCCGGCTCCTCGCCGATGGCGGGCGTAGCGGTCTCGATGGATTTGTCCAGCAAAATTTCGACGTCCTCGACGATTTCGGAGATATCGACGTGCGGCAGGAGGGAGCGTATCTTCTGCGCGATGACCCCGAGCACAGTGCGCGCCGGCCCGAACTCTAGAGCCGCAGGGTCGGGTAGGATCGCCCGGTACAGCAAGGCGACGCGGCCGGCGAGCGAGAGGTACTTCAGCTTCGTCTCGTCGTTCGCCAGGATGGCGTCCACCGCGTCGTCCAGCAGCTTTATCCGTTCGAATCCCCGCGCGCTCTCCAGCCGTGGCAGTTCGATGCCCAGCTCCGCGCAGAAGGCGGAAGCCTCGGTGATCGCCTGCCCCAACTCCTCCACGAGCGCGTCCTTGCCCTTGACCGCCTCCGTGTAGTCCACCTCCAGCAGCGGGAGGCCCGAGTAGAAGCTGCGGGAGTCCGCCCCCGCCTCGGCGCCCCTCAAGGAACCAGAGGCCACGGTGACATCGTGTCCTCGCTCCGTCAGGGCTCGGGACAAGTAACGCACCACTTGTGCGCTGCCCCCTCGCGGGTAGAAGACGATCCCCATCAGGACTCGAAGACCCCCTGTGCTCTCAGGGGATGGCTGCAGGACTATTCGACGCCGCGCGGTACACCACCTCCCGCTCTCGATTCGCCCGGGCCGCGGTCACGTGTGGGGTAGCCGGCGGCCCAGCGGGCCGCCCCATTGTACTTTGCCACGGCGAGAGGATCACTAACGGCACTTAGTGCGCGCTGCGGGATGCCGACAGGGAAGCGCCGAAGCCTGCTGGGCCCCCGATGTCTGGCTTCAAGCGGTCGGGTCCAGTACTCGCCCGGCGAAGAGAACGGCCCCGGTCTGGATGTCGCGGATCAGGAAGACGAAGGGACGGTCGATCGTCAGCTCGACATCCGGCTTGCCGCTCGCACCCAGTCTCCACCTGGAGGCCATCTGAGTACAAACGGCTCGCCTGCCGCGGCGGCCGACGAAGGCGGAAGGAGGAAGCGCGCGAGCAAGTCAATCACATCGGAGAGATCTGGGCTGCCACTCAGACCGCTGCGCCGGAGAAACGCTGACCACTGATTTGTGCGCTCCTCGACGAACTCCGCGCTCAGCGCGACCGGCGCCGCGACCGGCGGAGGTGTGGCTCGTCGCTCAAATGTTGCGGCGATCGCGCGGGACAACGATGCCCCGTCGAACGAGAGGGTGCGAGCAAGCTGCCAAACGTCGTAAAAGTCCTTCATCCGCGTGTTGACGATCCCAAGGCGGATCATCGCTTCGAACTTCTCCGCGACTACAGTCTCGCGCGGATACGTCCTCAGGTGTGGCGCCGGGAACTCCAGCAGCGTCGGGAAGTCTGCTTCCTCAATGCCGGGCGTTACGGCGTCGCCAAAGCCAATGTCTACCTGCAGGGCGATCTGCGCTCCGTCCAAGTCGGCCATGAGGTGCACGCGAATACCGCCATACTCCTGCTGGTCCCGGACCTCCTCGGCGCGAACGGAGTCCTCCAGCAAGCGGAGTCCGTCTGGCTCGACTTCCAGCTGGCATAGCTCGCGAAAAACGCTCTCGATTCGCGCCGCAGTCGAATCTCCGAATCCGAGGAGATCTACGTCGCGCGTTGGACGATGCGGGCTCTCACTCCATACCTGGAATAGCGCGGCGCCCTTCAAGACGAACTGGTCGCGGTAAGGCGAATTCGCCAACCGGTACAGCAGGCGCTCGTTGGCATATCGCGTCAGCAGGAAATTGAAGTCCTCGCCTCGTTCCCGAGACAGGTTCAGGAGACGCTGCCGCACCGAGGCCGGGAGGTTCTTCTGAGGGCCACGGCTCACGCGACCGCTTCCATGTACGGTCGCATCACGTTCCAGACGCGGCAGATGCGGGCATACCTTACAAGCTCGTCCGCCGGGCACCGGCGCCGCTGTACGCAGTCCTTGAGCGCCTCGATCGCGACGTCGATGCCGATCTTGTTGCGGTACTTGAAGGAGTCGGCAACAGTCTTGGCGGGAGCGAAGATGCGCACTTGAACGCCGTCGATGACGTGGGTTTCGACGCCTGCTCGAAGCGCTTGAGGGGAATAGCGAACGATCCTCAGGGCTTGGCCGTCGGCCTTCGGTCTCCGGTCCTTCTCGCCTATCGCCATCCACACCTCGAAAGGGGACTGAGTCGTGAGGCCGTGGTAGCGCAGCGCGGAGAGCAGGCACACCACGCCTCGGGGCACCCGCTTTGCCGCTTGGGCGAGCGAATAATGTTCGCCGGCCGGGGCGCCGGGCAGCGTGTACAGCCCCCGACCGATCCTCGCGAGGAGGCCACGGCGGGCGAGCCTTGCGAGATAAGTGCCTGGGATTCCTGAGCCCTCAAGGTCTCGAGGACGCAGCACGCCGGCTTTTCGCACTCGGTCCAGGATCTTATCAGTGAGCGAAGTTGCCATGAAACCATGGTGTTCGAAATGTCGGGGCATGTCAATAACTCCCGACGTTTCAGACCGGCGGAGCGGGGCGACCAGCCAACCTACGCCAGCCGGCTCAGCGCCAAGTCCGTCGCCCGCACGTCGAATTCCTCCGGGTCGAATCCCCCACCCACCCAATCAAGCATCGCACCGTGCTCCTGATGGCGCGGATCCGAGATCGCTTCAAGAACGTGCTGGTATCCCGGAGGCCCGCCACAGTCCTCCGGCGGACACGCTCTGGCGCCACCGGTACACCGCGCCATTTCTTCCCCTTTCACGTCCAAAGTCCCTTCGAGCGTGATCGCATGCATCCAGCTGTCTCCCAGATCATATTCGTAAAGGAAAGACCCGCCCGCCTCGGAGAAGATCGTCTCCAACTTCGCTCGTGTTGAGTCTCGAACTTTAGTGTCCCACTCCGGACTTGGCTCGCCATATACCTTGTCACCAACGTGGAAAAGGTAGAGGTGCGAGTTGGTCCAGCCCATCGCCACCTGCAGCACCTCATGCAAATGGTGAAGAGTCGTGTCCCGGCGCACCTGGAGCATGCGCCAAACGGGAGGATCCACCCCTTTCAATTGCACTCTGAGCTCGTAAATCAACGTAGTGTCTCCCGGCTTCGCTTCTCGCACCGCTTGTCGAGATCGTGCCCGATTCTACGGTACACGAAACGCAGTCTGCAAATGCCGTCACCGGGCTGGAGGAGCACCGGCGGAGCCCTAGCGTGGTCCGGATGAGCCGCGGCGAAGCTCGGTGCTAACGACCCGCGGTCAACACGCCGGCATTCGAGTCTGAGCCGGATCCCGGTGGCTAGCTGGTAGAGGAAGCGCGCCGCCTAGACAAGGCGAAGTAATTGCGGCTGAGCGGCTCTGGCCGTCCGCGCAGCCCACGTTCCGGCGATGTTGCAAGAGCCCCGTGCGATGTCGGAGTTCTTGCAGGCGCAGACATCGGGCTGGATGCCGTGCGCCTCGGCCGCCTTTTGCAGTCGCGCGAAGATCCCACGCCGACGCTCAGCCGACAAGTTCTGAATGGGGTACTCGGCGCCGCGCATGACAGCCTGCTCTTCCTCGCGGTAGGCCACAAGCAGCGGCGCCAGCATCTCCGGGGGCACCCTTCTGCTCAGCCAGTACGAAATGCCCGAGCGGAGAAACAGCACGCCTGCCGCAACTCGCTTCACGCCGACCTGCGCCAGGGCTGCGAATTGCCGATCCAGCGCCTCGGCGTCGTCCGTCAACGTTGGCAGGATCGGGTCCAAGCGGGCAGCCGCGGCTACACCTCCGGCGATGAGCGAGTGCAGCTGCCATAGCCTCGTCCGCGGGCTTGCGGCGTGGGACTCGAAGGCGCGCGCGATCTCCTCGTCCAGGGTGATCAGACCGACTTGCGCCTGCACGAGCTCCGCATGGTCGATGAGAAGCTCCAAGGTCTCGTCCGGGATCTCCCCCTTCGTCAGGAACGCGACACCGATGCCCTGGCTGAACAGGAACTCGAGCACAGCGTGGCTCATCTCCAGGACTTCCGGCGCCGGCTGGAACAGGTCGCTGGAGGGGCTGAAGTACACGGCGCGTGGCTTTGGCTGCCCCGGGCGCAGCTCATGCCGCAGCCTTTCCAACGTGTCCTCATAGAGGACTATCCTGCCCTCGCCAGGATAGTTGCGATAGCCGCGGATGTAGCAGTAGACACAGTCGTGGAGACAGCCGACGGTGAGGTTGACCGTCGGAAGCACCGAAAGGCAGGCCAGACCGGACGGCGTCAATACCGGTGACCGGCGCTTGGCCCTGGTCACGGTCACCATATGCGCTCTCCTTCTAGCTGCGGCTCCCTTCGCCCCCTCCGCCACAGGACATACGCATAGTTCGCCTTGAGCTCCATCGCTCTGGTCATGTCCTGCACTGCGATTCCCCGAAGCGAGAACGCTCTCAGGTGATCGATGAGGTCTCGCGGCCGCAGGTCCGCATCCTCGACAATCAGGTAGTCGCACTGCTCAAGCAGACGGCCGCTCGCGCTCGCACCATCGGCAGCAACGAGGCTCTGTGGATCCAGGCTCCTCACCGGCAGCCATAGGCCATCTTCCTCAGCATCGTCATCCCCGGGTGACTGCGAGACGAAACGCAGGCCCTGAAAGAATCCCGATAGTGACGCCAGCGGGAACGCATGGCCCTCTTCCACCACCACGCGCGAACTAGACATCTGCAATGCCCTGGGCCCTTCTCCGCTGGGTGCGAGACACCGCTCGGGCTTGTATCTCTCCCGCTCCAACACCCCAGGATCCACGACGACAGATGATAGCACATCCGTGCGAAAGCTGCGAATAGCAAAGCGACTCGAGACATTGAGAATCTTAGAAGCAAGCGCCATGCGCGGGCCCGACGCCGCGGGCAGCCGCCGGGGCGATGCAAGCCAGGCACGATAGTCCATGCTGACGCTCGCTATTTTCTCCACGAAGCGGCCCAGCGGCGGGATCCGGAAGACGGACATGGCAGCGGGCGGAGCCAGATCGACCAGCCACAAGCGCAGGCGAGGAGTGAACCCAGCAGCTTGGCTCCAAGCGACCAGCTCTCGAGACAGCGCCGCCCTCCGGGCCGAAGGCCCCTTCATTGATGGTGAAGCACTCGAAGCCCAGCACGGCCTGCAGGGCGCGCTGCCAGAGCGGCGAGGCGGACAAGTTGTCCCGCTCCGAAAGCACCGCGTCGAGCAACGAGAAGTACCGAAAGCAGTAGTCCCTCGTCAGCGACGGATCGAACGAGGAAGCTATGTACTTCTGCCATGCAGCCCCGAGCTGACCGAGAGCACGATGGATCTGCGGGCTGCCGAGCCAGTGGACAGGCCGCCAATAGTCCGGCCAGCTTCGGGTCTGAGGAGCGAAGATTCCTCCCCAGGAGAGGTCTAGGCGCGTAATAAGAGATGGAGCCTCGAACGCGGAGCGCAGGGGAGCGCTGCGAAGATCTCGTCGAGCCTGCGGTGTACTCAAAGCCATTGCAGCTTCTCCGTCTCCAGCTGATCTCCTAGCGCCCTCAGGCCGGCTGCGCACCAGTCGAGACCTATCGAACGTACAGCGACCCTTAGCCTAGTAGCCGCTCGTCAGAGCATAAAGTGGTTCCTGTCACTTGCGGAGTCCGAACCTTTCCCCGAAGGCTTCCCTGCCGCCCTCACAATTGCTAACCCTCCCAGCATTTGTCGCCATTTTGTCGCCCATCGTGGCGAAAAGACGGGTGATCGGGCGGGATCGGCCGGGACGGCGTGATAGCTTTCAGGTACGCAACTGTCACAGCGATGTTAGAAATGACAGGTGAAAACAGGCCTGGGCAGACTTTTAATCCAGAAGTTGGCCTGGGGGGCTGGTTTCCCGCCAGATGTTCCGGCGCCTCAGGCGCGGCGGCATACGCAGGAGCCGTGATGCGACCCCCGTCGCCGGCGCCGGGCTCCCACCTACCTACAGAAGGAGATGTCTTTCGTGATCCACTGCAGCACACCGTCTACCCGGACCAGGACCTCGCATGTGGACGGCGCCGGTGTGGGTGTCGCCTCGGGTGGCGCCGGCGTCGGCGCGGCTCCCGAAGTCGCACAGCTGGGGGACGCCGCGCCGTTGAGCTCCTGCCCGGTGGCGGCATTGAAGCTCGCCAGGTCGGCATAGCGCACCCCGTCCCACTTTATGAACCTGTCGGGGTCGGAAGTCCACAGGCGATCGAAATCGAAGGACGCCGTGGGCGGGAATGCCCCGGACGTCTCGATGACGTAGCGCGACACCTGGATGCAGTTGCCGCGGGCGACGATGGGTGAGAGACCGGGGTTGGTCTGCTTGAAGCCATCACCATCCGTGGCGCACGTGTTGCCGGTAAGGAAGGTGGCTCCGGCGCCGCCGTCCCCAATCTTGAAGCAAGCCTGGGCGCCGTAGTACCCCACCTTGAGATTGCGAATGAGGTTGTGCTCCACGTACAACGGGCCCGTCACGTTCGGGGCCAGGGCCACCCCCAGCGCGCAGCCATCGACGGTGTTGTCCAGCACACGCACGTTCACGTTCCCGCCCTCGACCTGGATTCCGTCGTCCGCGCAGTCGCGGATCACGTTCTCCCGGATGAGGGCATCTCTGAAGACGCCGCCGTACGGCTGGTCCTCCGGCTCGCCGCCTATGCCGTCGAAGCCGCCGACGATGGTGTTCCGGACGAAGACATGGCCACCGCCGCTGCCGCTCCCGTAGTTCTTCACCCAGACCCCGTCGCCGAAGGTCCGGGACGTCTCGATGTGCGAGTCCTGAACGGTGAGCGCTGTACAGCCCCAACAGGCCACGCCTGCCAGGTATTGCCCTTGCCCGTCCGCACAATTGAAGCCCTTAATCGTGACGTTCTCGATCACCGTGCCGGTGCGCCCGCCTATAGTGATAGCACTCTCGTTGGCGTTCAGGAGTGTATAGTTCCTGAGCGTGACACCGTCGGCGTTGATCACAACGTTGTGCTCAGCACCGCAGCCTACATCGATGGTTGCTCCACCGCCGTCGTAGACGCCGGGCGCGTCGATTACGAGGGGTGGGCTGGTAACTGCTTGGCCGACCATCAGGCCGCCCTGGGCCACGAAACCTAGCGTGGCAGCCGCCGCGACAAGCGCGACGGACACAAAGAGGCGCCGCATCTTCCGTCTCCTCCACTCCCGCCGGTCCTTCCGGAGCCGGAAGGCCGCGAGACAAACCCCCTCGCCGCTAGGAGCCTGAGACGGCGCCAGGCGCCCCGCCCGTCCTGCTAGTGCCGCTCGATCCCAAGCAATGGTCGGCGGAAGTCTAGCGCTGGCCTCTCGGCACGGTCAACGGCTCAGCGCCTTTCCTGAAAAAAGACTGAAGTCATGCAGCGGCGTTCTCCAACGCGTCTTCCGGAACACTCCTGCACGTACAGGCCTCTGGCAGCTAGCAGCCTAGCACCAGACACGAGTCTCGGACGTTCGGCCACTCCAGGCACCAAGTGCCGCCGGTGGCGATGGCGGAGCCGCTGCAGACGCGGACTCGGGCAGGCGCTCATGCACTTCAATCCGCCGATCTCGTAGCGGCAACCACGAGATTGCCCGCTGCATTTCGGCAGCTGTAGACATCTCGACGAAACCGAAGCCCTTTGAGCGACCCGATTCCGCATGGGTGATGACGGTCGCTGACCGAACCGTGCCCGCCTGCTGGAAGAACGTCTTGAGTTCTTCATCCACAGTATCGAGGGGCAGGCCGCCCGCGTAAATCTTGTTAGTCACCGCATCCTCCTTCTATTTGGCGTCGATCAGATGCGGAAAATGCTTCAGATTTCGTCAGGCCTTGATCTCTTCACAGATGTCCGGAGCCTCGCTCCGCGCCTGCTCGACCAAGGGCTCCACAACGGGCCGGACGGTGAGTCCCTGAATAGTTGGGTGCAGTAGCGGGGCATCTAGATCAATCGAATAGTGATGGCGCCGTCCTTTCTTGCGCAGACGGAGCATACCCCCGCGCCTAAGGCTCTGAATGATACTCCAGATCTGCCGTTCTGTATGCCCGATGGCCCGGGCGATGTCTTTCGTGGTGCTGTCCGGGCAGAGGGCAATATAGAACAGAACGTGTCCCTGGGGAGATAGGAGGGACCAGTCGACAACCGCTGGATAAACGGTGTCCGACTGACGGATGCTTCCGTCTCGCCTGTGCGTCACTGCCTCCCCGCCGCCGCCATGCGACAGTATCTCTGTCGCCCGCGTCTGGGCTTGGGCCTGAGTCTGATGGCGCGAGCTAGCCCGCTCGGCGTGCGGCTTCTTCACAGCCCAGCCACCGTGCGGGTGCTGCACAACGTGTCGCTGATTCGACGTGGCCACTCTTGCTCTCCTTAGTGTGGCGACCTGCCGGACTCTCCTTTGGCCAACGCCGTGACGCGATTCAGGCGAAGTAGCTCGCTCAGACGCTGTCCATGTAGGCCGGGAACCGGGCTGGTCCTGGAGCAGGCGTGCTCGCTTATTATACTGCGACAGTCACCACGCCTAGAACTACCAGGATGATGAATACGACTATAATTACCAGCCATATGTTTTGGCCTAGCATAAACTCACCTCCCGTCTGGTAAGATTTTGTAGTCGGGCGCGGGCCGCCGGCCGGAGAGGCGTCCCCGGGATGTGAACCGCTGCCCCTCGCCCTCCGCTAACCGAGCTTCTCCGTTAATTTTCCTCTCGCTCGCTGCGCCTTCCCTTTCAGCTCAGTAGACTTTTTCCCCGTTACCTTGCCGACGGCCACTCGCACTCTACCCTTAACCTGCTCGATCTTACCTTCGATCTTCTTGTCAGCCATTTTTGAATCCTCCGTGTCTGCACTTGTGACGCTATCGCCCTCGCCTGCTACGCGCGGCGGCGGTGCGCTCGGACACTCAAGCCCAACGCCATGGCGCCGAGGCTACCTGCGACGGAGGCGACCAGCGCCAGGATCCAGGGGAAACCTCCATTCTGCAGAGGAGCCCCGCCGGTGCTCGGCAAGCCAGGGACTGTCGGTGTGGTCGGCGTGCCCGTCGGGGTCGCGGTCGGAGCCGCCGGCGCACCGGGGCAGCCCAGGATGGTGACGTTGTTGGTATCCATAGTCACTTCACCATTTCGCGCCAGGGCTCTACCAGCCACGCTTGCGCCGGTATTCAAAGCGATGCTAGTAAGGGCGAGAATATTTCCTGCAAACTGAGTGGTTGTGCCGAGAGTCGCGGAGCTGCCGACCTGCCAAAATACGTTGCAAGCTGTACCGCCGTTGATCACGCTAACAGACGAGTTGCTGGCGGTCGTGAGCGTGGTCCCGATCTGGAAAATGAAGACCGCGGCGGCGTTGCCCTGAGCGTCGAGAGTGAGTGTTCCCGTCAACTGCGCCGACGACGAAAAGCAATAGACGCCTTCCGTGAGCGTCTTGCCACCCAGGTCCTGACCAGTGATATCGTCAGGGCAGGCCTGGCCTGCTAGATCATCGTAGGCAGTGGTGACATCACTCTGGGCCTGAAGCGCGACGGCATCCGCTGCGTGCGTTGCTCCCGCGGTCACGCTCCCCGGAGGAAAGCCAGTGATCGCGCTACCTGGGCTGACACCCAGGTCTCCGAAGATAGTGGTCGGGCCGGTATTGGTCACCGTCTGGCCACCCAGGACCGCGAAGCTCGCCGCCGAACCCAGCCCTGGCGCGGTTTGCGCGCCGGGACTTGCCATGGCGCCCGCCGCGGAAAGAAGCGTGGCGAACAGGACAATCAGGACGAGTGTGGTAAGTCGGGGGAACCGTAACATTGAGCACTCCTTAATCTTTCGTGTACACACCGGTACTGTCACTATGCGAGCCTTCGGTCATTCGTCACTAGCGCCCCCGCCTGGAGAAGCCACCCCACCCGAACGCCAGTATTAAGACGACGACCAGGAGGAAGAACAGTGGAGACACCGCCAGTCCCAGTCCCCCGAAGATCAAGACGAGCAGCAGGCACGCTAACAATAAACCGATCATGGCGCTAATTTCCTTTCCGTTTGCTCAGCCTCGCCCTTCAGAACTCCAACCGTGGGTCAACTTATCGAAGGGTCCGGTCGCGTTGTTGCGTGCGGCTGGTAACAACTTTCTCCCCGGCTGCCGAGGGGCCGGACGTAATCGCAAATAGGACGGCAATCAGCAGCAGCGCAGCGACCGCGTATACGACCATCCCGATGGGGGACGCGTATTCGAGATTGCCGTCGTTAGCGACGATCCCTTGAAACGGCGCGGCCAGTGGCTTGCTGACGTCGTAGATGAAGTTGACGAAGCCGTTGTTGGGGTTGGCTTCGGCCAGAAGAAATCCCAGCCGGAAGACCAGCAACGTCTCCACTACTGCGAGGACGACCATAATTACGGCGCCCAGGCTACGAACCCAGCCGCGTGCCAGGTTCCAACCGCCGGCTGGCGAGTGCACGACCTGCTCTTCGACTACGCTATCGCCCCTGGCGATCGGTCGGTCTTCGGCGACGGGTCGCCGTCCGCTCTCGTCTGCGATCTCCTCATCCTCTCTCCGGATAGTCATGATTTCCTCTCTTTGCTTAGACCGATCGCTGGCCAGCTTCTTCAGCTTGGCCGGATGTTATCGGCCGCGTCCTCTTTGATCGAAAGCTATCCAGGTCACCACCATATTTCTGCACCTCTTTTCCTTCTCCCAGCGTTCCGGCTGAACGATAGCACCGCGCAGGAAACGCGGTTAGAGCCAAATGACTCGCGCTCCTTGAGACGGACGGCTTTAGAAATTGGCCTTTAAGGCACCACAGAACGGTGTTCTGCCAGCCATTTCTCCAGGGAATCCTCGTCAATGCGGATCTGACGGCCGAGACGGATGAACGGTAGGCCACCGCCGCGCAGCATCCTGTATACCCATTGCGGCTTGATCTTCAGCACATCTGCTGTTTCCTTAACGGTGAGCACCTTCATGTACTTCACTTTAAGAGGCCGGTGTTCCCTACGCGTTCCGTGGGCGTTACTGGGGTGTTCTTTTGACGTTCTTTTCGTTCTTGGAAGTTTCTGCGACGTTGTTATACGACTTCGTTCTTGAAATTTTCTGTGACGTCGTTATACGATACTCTTACAATGCAGCCTACGAACGTATCCTTGATCGTCGGCCCCAAGGGCGAGACAGCGTAACCGTGCAAACGGACGGCGCAGGGCTGCGCATGTCTCTGCTGGGGCGCTTCGAGGTGCGCGCCGGTGACGATATGATCATCGACGAGGCGTGGCACCACCGAAACGCCAAGGCTTTGCTTAAGCTCCTGGCCGTTCAAAGCAACCGCTCTCTGCACCGCGAACAGGTTCTCGATGCCTTTTGGGCCAGCCTCAAACCGTCAGCTGCAGCCGCGAACCTCCGCAAGATCCTGTTTGATCTGCGCGCCGAGTTCACCGCGCGACGGGTAACAGCTCAGGTGGTCACCATCGCCGATGATATGGTCGTCCTCTCGCCTGAAATCTCCCTGGACATCGACGAATTCCGTTCTTGTGCGCAGGCGGCCCGTTCCTCCCAAAACAGACTCGAGCTTTATGAGGAAGCCATCTCCCTTTACGGGGGCGACTTGCTAGTGGAGGATGGCTACGAGGAATGGACCGAGGGGCCGCGCCGGGAGCTGCGGGATCTACACAATGACCTGCTGATTGAGCTGAGCCAGCTGTACGCGGCGGCGGGAAAACTCGAACTGGCGGCCGAACGTCTCCAACGTCTGCTCCAGGCCGACCCTCTGGATGAGGACGCTAATCGGTTGATGATGCGCCTCTACGCCGAGGCTGGTAGTCGCCAGAAGGCCTACCGCCAATATAAGACCTTCCGCGTTGCGCTTCGCCGCGAGATCGGGGCCGCGCCCTCGGAAGAGACGGAGACGCTCATCCGGGATATTCTCGCGGGCAAGGTCGGCCGCGCCTGATCGGTCACCCAGCTTGACCTGGATCGCCTCACCGTGTCTTCCTTACTGCGTTATCAGCTACCATTAGAAAGTAGGAAGTGAAGAATGACACAGGATCCCAAGTCGGGCCCCCAGTCCATGCGCTTTACCATCGATGAGGTGTTGTCGGGGATGTTGGCCTCCATCGAGCGGGATACCTTCACCGACGACTCGCAGAGGCTGGGGGAGGTGTTTGAAGGCCTCGCTCACGAGGCTCCCCTTTTCGCCCCGTTTGCTGCCGTCGCCGGTGAAGCCGATTTTTCGGCAGCCCTGGAAGGCGCGCTGCAAACCCTGGTCAGCGACGGGCACTTGGAGCACGGCGCGGGCCGCTACCAGCTGACGTCAGCGGGGCGGGCTCGTTGCATTACCAGCAAGCGGACGCTGTTTAATGGCAGCGATATCCAGGATCTGGAGGCGGGAGCCCGCTACTTTGAAGCTCACTGCGGCTCCTAAGGGCACGAGAGGTAGAGCCCGTCGGGCTGCCGCGGTCGCCGCGAAGTCTAGCCGGTCAAGCCGGGAGGAGGCGGTGCAGTTGGGCCAGACCGCGGTGGCGCACTTGCACAGGGGCATGACGACCCTCGAAGTTGCCGACAATTTGCCGACAAACTTGTCGGCAGGTGGGGTTAGGGGGTGGGATGCCTCCCCACGAGGTGCCAGATTTCAGATACGAAACTATCACCCATGGTATGAGAATTGACAGGTCGGGATGGCCCGAATCGGATTAAAAGTCCGGAGCTCTAACCGCTGAGCTACGGGCCCCTCGCATTACTATGCAAGCCGCCCCCTGACCTGTCAACGAGCCGTTTGCCCGCGTCCTTTCTCCTCGCTTCCATCGGAGCTATCATACCGGCGAGGTCCCCTCTTGTGAGCATCGGCACAATCGTCGCCTCCCGTACCGGCTTCTTCTTCGGCTGGTGGGTCGTCTTCGCCTCCGCCGCTATCGTGTTCCTGACCGGCGGCACCTTCTTCTACGGCTTCAGCGCCCTCTTCGATCCCCTGGTTGCCGAATTTGGCTGGAGCCGCGCCGCCACATCGTTCGCCTTCTCCCACCGCAGCGAGGTCGGCGGCATCGCCGCGCCCGCTGTCGGCTTCCTTGTCGACCGGGTGGGCTCGCGACGCGTCATGGTGGTGGGGGTGTTGGCAGTGGCGCTGGGGTTCGTCCTCCTCAGCCGCGTCCAGGACCTGTGGGCGTTCTACGGCTCCGTCGTCGTCATAGCCATCGGCATCAGCGCCGCCGGTGGATCCGTGGGCATGGTCGCCATCACCCACTGGTTCCGCCGCCGCCGCGGGCGCGCTCTCGCCTACATGGCCATGGGCTCCGGCACCAGCGGCGTCATGGTGGTGGTCCTTGTTTGGCTGATCTCGATCTTCGGCTGGCGCGATGCCCTGCTGGCCATCGCCGCCGTGCAGGTGGTGGCTTGCGTTCCACTAGCCCTCAGCATCCGCGACAGGCCTGAGGAGATGGGCCTCTTGCCGGACGGCGACCCTCCCGACGATCCGGCCGATGAGCAGGGCGCCGCGCCGCGTCGGCCACCGGCGGGAGACGAGGGTATGACGGTGCGTCAGAGCCTGTCTTCGTCTGCCTTCTGGCGACTCGCCATCGCCGTCGCGCTGGGGAACGTGGGCGCCATGGCGATAATCGTTCACCAGATACCGTTCTTGACGAGCAGCGTCGGCATGTCCGAGGGTGCGGCCGCCGCCTCGGTGACCGGGATGGTCATGGTGAGTCTGGCCGGCCGCTTCGGGTTCGGGTATCTGGCCGATCTGATCGACAAGCGATTCGTCATGGCCGGGTCATACGCTTGTCTGGCTCTGGGTGTGCTGCTGTTCGCGGCGGTGTTCCACCCCTGGCAGGTATTCCTGGCGCTGCCCGTGTTCGGATTGGGGTGGGGAGGCGTGATCCCCGTGCGTCCGGCCCTCCAGGCCGAAGTATTCGGGATACGGGCCTTCGGCGCCATCCAGGGACTGATCTTTACCGTCGCTACAATCGGAGCGGTCATTGGGCCCGTGTTCGCGGGCTGGATGTACGACCAGACCGAGAGCTACCGGCTGGCGTTCGTTCTTCTGGCCGGCGGCGGTTTCCTGGCGGCGCCGATGATCCTGAGCCTGCGGCGTCCGGCGGCGCAGGCGGCCGCGCCGGCCTGACGGCGGCCCCGGCCAGGTCACGTCACGGTCAGCGGCACGCCCTCGTCGCAGAGGGGGCAGGCGCCCGCCTCGTAGGTCGGCAGGTCCAGCTCCAGGCAGGCGAAGAATGGCAGACCGAAGTCGGTCCGGCCGCCGCTGCGGTCCACCAGCACCGCCACGCCGATCGGCTCGCCGCCCGCCCGGCGCACCGCCTCGATCACCTCGCGGATGCTGCCGCCCGTCGTTAGCACGTCGTCCACGATGAGAGTGCGCTCGCCGGGGCGGACCTCGAAGCCGCGCTGGAAAGCGCGGCCCCCGTCCGCCTTCTCGGCGAAGATGCCGCGCAGCCCCAGCAGGCGCGCCACCTCGTAGCTAAGGATGACGCCCCCGGTTGTCGGCCCGGCAACCAGCTCCGGCCCGTCGTCCCGGAACCTGTCGGCGATGAGGCGGCACAGCCGCTCCGTGTGCTGCGGATGCTGGAGGAGGCGGAACTTCTCGACATAAATCGGGGAATGGCGACCCGAGCTGAGGAGGAAGTGGCCGTCCATCAGCGCTCCCACCTCCCGGAGCAGGGCTGACAGCTCGGCCTGGCGGGCCATCTACTCCTCTGCCGAAGCCTCGCCGGTTATTGACACTTTGTGGTTCGGCGCCAGCTCCAGTTCCGGGTTGCCGTCCCGCCAGTAGGTGATTAGCGCCTTGCCGATGATGTTCTCCTCCGGCACGAACCAGCCCTGCCGCGAGTCGCTGCTGTTCTGACGGTTGTCCCCCATGACGAAGTAGGAGTCCTCCGGCACCAGCCAGGGCCCGCAGGCGCTCTGACAGGTCGTCTTGCCCTTGATATACGGCTCGTCCAGCGTCTTCCCGTTTACCTTCGCCTTGCCGGTCGCGGGCTCGACCTCGATCACGTCGCCGGGGACGCCGATGATGCGCTTGATGAAGTCGCGGTCGGGACTGATGGGCGCGCGGAAGACGATGACGTCACCGCGGTGCGGCGTCGACCACAGGTGGTGGACCGGGTTGGCTCCGGAGTCGAAGAAGGGGATCCAGTCGAAGATGCTCAGGTCGATCTGCGAGTAGGTCAGCTTGTTAACTATGAGATACTCGCCGTTGTCCATGCTGGGCTGCATGCTCTGGCCTTCCACGCGGAAGTTCTGCATGGAGGCCCGCACGGCCAGGAAGATGAGGATCGCCAGCAGCAGCGTCTCCGCCATCTCTCGGACGGTGACGGACCAGATGCGCGGCCGCCTGGGGACGACAATGGTCTCCTGCCGCAGCCGCCGGCGCAGCTCCGTGAACTCGTCGGCGCGGGCGTAGGGCGGCGGCGGGTAGGGGGTGACGCCGGCCCGGAGGGGAGGCCGCGTCTCCTGCTGCGAGAGGCGGTATTCAATTACGGAAGTCGACGCCGGGTCGTTCCAGGGGTTGATGAGAGGATCGTAGAGCGTTTCTGGTGGGGATTCCTGCTCCGCCTCCGTCTCCCAAGACGGCTCTTCGTCTTCTATCTGGCCATCTTCATTCATCTGCGACTCCAATTGTAGCAGACGCTCTTTCTTCACAGTAGACGCAGCGGGCCGCCGCGCGGTTTCATTGCGGCGGCGGCCCGGGCCTGTCTGGGCTCCTGCTAGAATAGGCGGGGCTGCGCCGTAAAGCATGCAGACAGACGAAGCATCACTCATCGAGCGGAGCCAGCGCGGCGACCTTGACGCCTTCAACGCGCTGGTGCTCGCCTACCAGGGCCAGGTCTACAGCGTCTGCCTGCGCATGCTGGGCTCGCCTCAGCCGGCGGAGGACGCGACCCAGGAGACGTTCGTAGCCGCCTTCCGCGCTGTCTCCCGGTTCCGGCACGGCAGCCTTCGCGCCTGGCTGCTCAGGATAGCCGCCAACGCCTGCTACGACGAGCTTCGCCGCCGCCGCTCCCGCCGGCAGGTTCCGCTGGAGGCCCCGGCCGGCGAGGAGCGGTCCGCCGCCGAGCCGGCCTCGCCCGGCGAGCCGCTGGAGGAACGGGCCGAGCGGCAGGAGCTGGCGCGCTGCCTTGAGCGGGGGCTGGCGTCGCTGCCGGCGGACCAGCGCCTTGCCGTCGTCCTCCGTGACGTGCAGGGGCTGGCCTACGAGGAGGTCGCCGAGGCCACCGGCGCCTCTCTGGGCACCGTCAAGTCCCGCATCAGTCGCGGCCGCGCCGCCCTGCGCGACTTCCTCCTTAAGCACGGGGAACTTTTGCCGTCCCGCTTCCGTCCTTCAGGTGAGGGTTCTTGAGATGTTCTCGATCAGCACTCACCGTCGCTTCCGTGACCAGCTCTCCGCCTACATCGACGGGAAGATGGAGGCGAGCGCTGCGGAACGGCTGGAGACGCACCTCGCGGCCTGCGAGGGTTGCCGCCTGGAGCTGCAGCAGCTCCGCGCGACGGCGGCCGCCCTGCACGACCTTTCCGAAGTGCAGGTGCCGCGTTCGTTCACGCTGTCGCCGAAGGCGACTCGCCTGGGCGAGAGCCCGGAGCGGGCCGCCGCGCGCCGTCCTCTGACCGGCGCCGCGACGCCGCTCGCCCTCGCCATGCGGCTCGCCGCGGCGGGCGTGGCGGTGGCGCTGGCCGCCGTGCTCGTCGTGGACCTCGGCGGTCTCGCCGGCGATAACCAGGCCGGGACGACCGCACCGCAGGCCGCGTCCGACCGCGGCACGGAATACGGCGTTCCCACCGACAGCGCCGCGGCGCCGAGCGCCGAGGGAGCGCAGACTCCGGCCGCCGGGAGCGACACCGGCACGCCGTCGAAGACGTCGGAGGTGCAGCCGCCGTCCGAGACCGGCGGCGACGGAATCGACACCCTCGCCGCCGCGGAGATCGGACTCGGCGTGACCCTGGGTTTGCTTGTCCTCGGGGGCCTCGCCCTCTCCTTCACCGGGAGAAAGAAATGACGTACCGGATCAGCCAGAGGAGGTTGACCATGAACAGCAGAGTTATCGCAGCAGCAGTCGTTGTCCTCATCGCCCTGGCCGCGCTGGCCGTGGCCTGCGGCGGCGACGGCAACGGCAACGGCGACGAGGCCGGCATCCGCACCCGGCAGGGGCTGGGCGTGGCCGCCCTCGCCGCCAGCGCCAGCCGCGAAGCCGCTACCACCGGCGGTAGCCAGGACTCCACCGGGGCGACGGTGCCCGGCGCTCCCGCCGCCGACACCGGCGTCAGCAAGGGAGGCGGCAGCTCCGTGGCGCCGGACTTCTACCCTTACCCGACGCTGCAGCAGAGCCAGGACGGGATCACCGTCCAGGGCTTCGGCTCCGCCGCCATCACCGCCGACAGCGCCATCCTGGAGTTCTACTTCGGCGGCAAGGCGACCGGCGTGGAGCCGGCCCAGCGAGACTCCTCCGTGCCCGGCTCCAGTGGGAGCAGCTCCGGCGGCGGCACGTCCGCCGAGCCGGCGCCTCAGCTGGCGGTGCAGGCGCAGCAGATCACAGAGGCCGACCTGAAGCCCGTCGTCGATGCCATCGTCGCCGCCGGCGTCCCAGCGGCCAATGTCGAAGTGATCGTGACGCCGTACTACGGCGATCCGTCCTACGGCGGCAGCGCTACCGTGCGCGCCACCGTGAGCAACGTTGACTCCGTGGGCGCCGTCGTGAAGGCGGCCACTGACGCGGCGGCCGGCCTCACGGACATCTCCATGCAGGGGACCAACGTCTCCTACACCGTGAGCGACTGCGCGGCGCTGGAGCGGGCGGCGATGGAGGCCGCGGTCAAAGACGCCCGCGAGCGCGGCACCAACTTCGCCGGCGTCCTTGGCGTGGGTCTGGGCGACGTCGCCGGAGCGTCCAACTACAGCTCTTCGCTGTACGGCGGCTCGCCCTGCGACTCGCAGTTCATCGGGCCGGTCCCGCTGGGCGGGATCGCCTACGCGGAGGGCCAGACGCCGGACGTGCAGCTTATGGCAACGGTCACCATCACGTTCAGCATCCAGTAGACGCGGCACTCCTCCCGAAGCGGGGGCCGCCCGAGCGGGCGGCCCCCGCCGCCGTCTTCGCCCGCCGCATCGGCCGGTGCTACAATCTCCGAAGACCCGCCCACAGGAGCCGCCCTTGACCGTACTCAGCGATCGCACCATCAAAGAAGAGCTGGCCGCCGGCCGCCTCGTCATCGAACCCCTGGACGAGCGCGATATCCAGCCGGCGTCCGTTGACCTGCACCTGGACCGCTTGTTCCGCATCTTCCGCGTGACCAGCCGCCCCTACGTGGACGTCCGCGATCCGATGGACGACCTCACGGAACTGGTGACGATCGCGGACGCGGAGCCGTTCATCGTGCAGCCCGGCTCGTTCGTGCTCGGTTGCACGCTGGAGTCCGTCACGCTGCCGGACGATATCGTCGCCCGCGTCGACGGCAGGTCGTCACTGGGGCGGCTCGGCCTGCTGGTGCACGCGACGGCGGGCTACGTGGACCCGGGCTGGACGGGGAAGCTCACGCTGGAGCTGTCCAACCAGTCGCAGATGCCGATAGCGCTGTACTACGCGATGAACGTCTCGCAGATATCGTTCCTGCGGATGTCGACGCCCGTCGAGCGGCCCTACGGCTCGCCGGGGCTGGCGTCGAAGTACCAGGGGCAGACCGGGCCCACGCCCTCGCGCATCTCCCAGGACTTCGAGCGTGGACGCCGGGAGTAGCCGCTACCACCTGGCCCAGTACAACCTGGCGCGGCTGCTGGCGCCGCTGGACCACCCGCAAATCGCGGACTTCGTCGCCAACCTTCACCGCATCAACACGCTGGGCGACCGCAGCCCCGGCTTCGTCTGGCGGCTCCAGACGGACGACGGCACGTCGACCTCGGTGCGCGTCCGCGGCGACGAGCTGGTGATCGTCAACTTCACGCTGTGGGAGTCGGCCGAGGCGCTGTTCGAGTTCACGTACCGCAGCGGCCACGCCGAGATGTACCGCCGCCGCCGCGAGTGGTTTGAGGCGCCTACGGAGGCGTACCTCGTTCTCTGGTGGGTCCCTGCCGGCCACATTCCGACGGTTGAGGATGCGGACGAGAGGCTGGACCACCTGCGGGCGCACGGGCCGACGCCCTACGCCTTCACCTTCAAGCAGCGCTTCCCGCCGCCCGGCGAGTAGGGCGTTTACGCCGCTGGGCGCAGGAGCACCACCGGTATACGGCGGCTGGTGCTCTTCTGGTACCCCTCGTAGCCGCGATTGATGTCGACGACCGCCCGCCACAGCCGCTCGCGCTCCTCGCCCGTCGTCTCCTCGGCGCTGACGGCCCGCCGCTCACGGCCAACCTGGACATTGGCCCGCGGGTTGCTCTTCAGGTTCAGCCACCAGGACGGGTGCGTCGGGTTGCCGCCGTTGGAGGCGATCACGACAAGGTTGCCGTCGTCCTCAAAGTAGAGGAGCGGCGTCGTGCGGGCGCGGCCGCTCTTGCGGCCGGTGGTGGTGAGGAGCAGCATCCGCGCCCGGCCGAACCGCCCGCCGATGAGGCCGCCACTGAGGCGGTACCAGAACTCGTGCATCGCCGACCAGGTCTTGATGAACATCGGGTTCACGGGCATGTGTCACCTCCCTCTGACGATTGCGCTTCTGCTACCGCCTCGCCGGGCCGGCCATCGCCTGCTGGTAGCCCTGGATCACCGGGTGGCTCACCCAGGCCGCGAGCTCCGGGTCATCCGCGCGCTCCGGCAGCGCTTTCAGCATGTCCGCGACGTGAATCGGGTCGTGCAAGCTCCAGCCCATGAGGAACACCTTCAGCGGGAGCTGCGCCGGGCTGCGCTTGGCGTCCCCCTGGAAGTGCATCACCCGCGAGATGTCTTCATCGGTCAGCCGCTCCAGCGTCTCGATGAGCGCGGCCCGGTTGCTCGCCGCCTCCTCCAGGATGCGCTCCAGCGGCCGGTCCCGCCGCTCGGCGACCTGCGCGTCGTTGTAGCCGTCGAGGTCGAAGGGCGTACCGTCGGCGTTGCGGCCGGCGTCCTCGGGGCGGCCGGCGGCGGCGGCTTCGAAGGTGCGGGCTAGCTCCGGGTCCAGCGTCCCCAGGTGGCTCACGAAGTCCTTCACGACCCACGAGCTGTCCGGCACCGGCCGCGCCAGCTCCTCCTCGCTCAGCGAGCGGCAGAATCGCTCGAACTTCTCGCGGTGCCCGCGGATGGAATCGATGATGCCGGCGACGGTCTCGCTGCTCGCCATGGGGCGGCCTCTTTCCAGGGGTGTTGTTCGCCGCATCAGTATACACGACCCGCGTGCGATAATATCCCCGCCATGAGCGGAGCCGAAGGGACCAGCGAATACATGCAGCGCGCGATGGAGCTGGCGCGCGCCGCCCTCGGCACCACCTCCCCCAACCCGACGGTGGGCGCCGTCATCGTCGCCGGCGGCGAGATCGTCGGCGAGGGGACGACGCAGCCACCGCCCGGCCCCCACGCGGAGGTCGTGGCGCTCAAGCAGGCGGGCGAACGGGCGCGCGGGGCGACGATGTACGTCACGCTGGAGCCTTGCCCGCACCAGGGACGGACGCCGCCCTGCGCCGGCGCCATCATCGAGGCCGGCATCGCCGAGGTGCGCTACGCCATGGCTGACCCCGACCGGCTGGTGGACGGCGGCGGCCACCGCAAGCTGGAGGAGGCCGGCCTCCGCGTCCACGCCGGCGAGGGCGAAGCGGAGGCCCGCCGCATCAACGAGGCGTTCATCAAGCACCGCACGCGCGGCCTGCCGTTCGTCATCGCCAAGTTCGCCGCCTCCCTGGACGGCCGC
Organism: Dehalococcoidia bacterium; assembly: GCA_030690405.1. The sequence continues at coordinate 24,558 of JAUYGU010000069.1, forward strand.
ATCGCCGCCGGTTCCGGCGACTCCCGCTGGGTCTCCGGCCCCGAGACCCGCGAGTGGTCGCACGAGCTGCGCGCGCGGACCGACGCGATCCTCGTCGGCTCCTCCACCGTCGTCATCGACGACCCGCTCCTGACCGCACGGCCCGGAGGCCGCGACGCGGAGCGCCAGCCCCTGCGCGTCGTCGTCGATAGCCGCGGCCGCACGCTGCCGATGGCCCGCGTCCTGACCGGCCCGGCGCGGACGCTGATCGCGACGCTGGAGAGTGCGCCGGAGCACTGGCGGGCGGCCTTGCGCGCCGCTGGCGCGGAGGTTCTGTCCTTCCCCGAAGACGGCGAGCACGTCGACCTGCTGGGGCTGCTGCGGGAGCTGGCGGAGCGCGACGTCCTCTCGCTGCTGGTGGAGGGCGGCGGCGTCATCCTCGGCGGCTTCTTCGACCGCGGGCTGGTCGACAAGCTGCACGCGGTCATCGCCCCGATGATCATCGGGGCCGACGACGCGCCGGCGGCGGTGGCCGGCCGGGGCGCCTACCGGATGGCGGACGCCCTGCGCCTGCGTGACATAACCGTAGAGCGGCTCGGCGAGGACCTGCTGGTCACCGGCTACCCCCAGTACCCGGAGGCGAAGGAGTGAGCGCTGCGGCCCTGCGCGAGCTAGCACCCGTCCTCGTCCTCGACCTCTTCCCGGAAGAGCGCGCCGCGCTGCTGGACCTCCTCTCGTCGCTGACGGATGAGGAGTGGGGCAGGCCCACGGTCTGCCCGGGCTGGTCGGCGAAGGACGTCGCCGCGCACTTGCTGGGCGACGACATCGGGCGGCTCTCCTGCGGACGCGACGCTTTCGCCGCCGCCTTCGTCCCGGCCGGAGGGGGCAACTTCGAGGCGGAGCTGCTGGCGTTCATCAATCGCCAGAACGAGCGCTGGGTGGAGGCGACGCGCCGGCTCAGCCCCCGCCTGTTGATCGACCTCCTGCGCTGGAGCGGCGAAGAGACGCAGCGCTACTTCGAGTCGCTGGACCCGTACACCGCCGGAGAGCCGGTCTCCTGGGCGGGGCCGGAGCCGGCCCCCGTCTGGCTGGACGTCGCCCGGGAGTACACGGAGCGCTGGCTGCACCAGCAGCAGATCCGGGACGCCGTCGGGAAGCCGGGCCTCAAGGAGCGCCGCCTGTTCGCGCCCGTCCTCGATACGTTCGCGCGCGCCCTCCCGCACGCCTATCGTGACGTCGCCGCGCCCGCCGGGACGCACGTCCGGCTGACGATCAGCGGCGACGCCGGTGGGGCGTGGTCGCTGGTCCGCGGCGAGGTGGGCTGGCGGCTCTACGCGCACGCCGACGGGGAGCCGCAGGCGACCGCCGTCCTCGACCAGGAGACGGCGTGGCGGCTGTTAACGAAAGGCATTAGCATGGACGAGGCGCTGGCCGCGGCGACCATCTCGGGGGAGCGCGCCCTGGGCCTCAAGGTGCTGGACACCGTCTCCATCATCGCCTGAGCGAGGCCGGATGCCGGACTTCCTTCGCATCTACGCCAGGCAGGAGTACCTGACGCCCGGTGCCGCCGGGACGGTGGAGTTGATCGCGGAGGCTGTGCGGCCCGCCGCGGACGCCCTGCTGCTGGAGGTGGCCGCGGGGAAGGCGGAGGCCGCCTGCACGCTCGCCGGGCGCTTCGCCTGCCGCGTTCTGGCGGTGGAGCTATACGACCCGTTCGTCCAGTACGCCGCGGCGAAGGCCTGGCACTGGAACCTGCGCGACCTCGTGACTGTCCTCCGCGCCGACGGCCGCCGCCTGCCGCTACGCGGTGCCGCCTGCGACGCCGCGTACTGCATCGGCGCGCCGTCCATCGTCGGGCTGGAGCCGTGTCTGGCGGAGATGGCGCGCGCTGTCAGCCCCGGCGGTCACGTCGTCGTCTCGGACATCGTCTGGCGGCGAAAGCCGGAGCAGCCGCTCGGCCCGGAGTGGAAGTGGGTGGCCAGCGCCGAGCCCAAGCTCTCCGCCGAGGAGTACGCGGCTGCAATCCAGGCGGCCGGCCTCCGCGTCGAGCGCGTGCACATCCACGACCGCTCCGCCTGGGAGGCGTACTGGCGGCCGATGCTGCGGGTGGCGGAGGAGGCGAAGACCTCGCAGCCGGCGGACATCGCCTTCGCGGACGAACTGGAGTCCGGCGTGGAGCTGGAGCGCCGCGCCGTGGAGGCGTGGCTCGATTACGCCACGTTCATCGCCCGCAGGCCGTAGCCGCTTCTCGCTTGCCCAAGCGCTTACACTGGTAGCGGAGGTGAGCCCGCTGCGACGACGGACCCGCAGGAAGCTGGAGCGGCGCGCCCGCCGCCGGGACGGGCGGCGCGCCGGCGTCTCCCTGTGGCTGGCGCTGGTCGTGGGGCTTATCGCCATCGTCATCGGCCTCGCCCGCGCCCGCGTTCTTCCCGCTCCCTGACGTTGCGCGCCGGCCGTAGCCTCCTTGTTGGCGCAGCCGTCTTGCTGTACCCTTGTCCTACTATCCCATGGCGAAGAGCAAGCTCGTCGGGCTCCTGTTAGAGGCGTGGAAGGACCTGGACCGCGCGCTCGACGGCCTCGCTGAGGTGGATGCCGTCCGCGGCGTGGACGGCGGCAGCTCGTTCGCCTGGACGGCCGCGCACGTGGCGAACCAGGTGGACGCCTGGCTCAACGTCCGGTTCCAGGGGCGCGCCCCGCATCCGCTAATCGGCCAGCAGCGGTTCCGCTTCGGCGGCACGGGCGTGGCCGGCGGCTGGCTGCAGATACAGGCGGGTGTGCGCGAGGTTCGGCAGACGGCCCGCGCATACCTCGAACCGCTCGGTGACGGCGACCTGGATATCGTGATCCCGTACGACGGCACGTTCGAGAACCTTCGCGAGTCGGGCCTGCCCCTGCGCTACGCTCTCCTGCGGACGTGCGCGCACCACTACTATCACATCGGCGAGATCGCGACTAAGCGAAGCGGGTTGGGCCAGGAAGCGGGGGACTATCCCGGCCTGCTGCCCGAGTGCACGTAGGTCTCGAGCGCAATGTTCACCGGCATCATCGAAGAGGTAGGCGCCGTCCGCGAGGTGGAGCGCGGCCGCCTGGTCATCGCCTGCGAGACGGTGCTGGAGGGCACCGCCCTGGGCGACTCCATCGCGATCAACGGCGTCGACCTCACCGTGGCGCACATGGAGGGTGAGACGCTCCACTTCAACTGCATGCCGGAGACCTACCGGCGCTCCAATCTGGGCGAGCTGAAGCCCGGTGACCCGGTGAACCTGGAGCGCTCCGTCCGGCCCACGGACCGGCTCTCCGGCCACATCGTGCGAGGTGTGACGGAGGCCACGGGGACGCTGCTCTCGCTGACGCCGGAGGAGGACGCCGTCATCGCCCGCTACCAGGCGCCGGCGGATATCCTCCGTCACTGCATCGTCAAGGGCCCGATAACGGTGGACGGCGCCAGCCTCACCGTCATCGCCAAAGACGAGACGTCCTTCAGCGTGTCGCTCGTGCAGTACACGCAGGAGCATACCAACCTAACTCGTAAGAAATCTGGCGATAGTGTAAACTTGGAGAGCGATATAATCGCCCGCTATGTCGACCAGCTGCTCTCCGAGCGGCGCGGCTAGCGGAGATATGGAGCACGGGCACCCCGGCGCGTCGGGGACCCGATCTCCGAACAGGAGGTCCGTCGTGATAGAGTCCATCGAGGATCACCGTCGCGCCAGACGCGGCGCCGGCTCGCCGCTGGCGACCGTGGAGGAGGCGATCGAGGAGTTCCGCCAGGACCGTTCGGTCATCATCGTCGACGACGAAGACCGTGAGAACGAAGGCGACCTCTGCATTCCGGGGCAGTTCGTCACGCCGGAGTCCATCGCCTTCATGCTCCAGCACACCAGCGGCGTTATCTGCGCCCCCACCACCGGCGAACGGCTGGACGCCCTGGGCGTCCCCATGATGGTCGGCCAGCACCTCAACCAGGCGCAGTTCGGCACGGCCTTCACGGTCTCCGTGGACGCCCGTCAGGGCGTCACCACCGGCATCTCCGCCGCCGATAGGGCGCGCGCCATCCAGATCCTCGCCGACCCCGCCTCCGCTCCCGCGGACCTGGTGATGCCCGGCCACGTCTACCCGCTCCGCGCCCGCGAGGGGGGCGTCCTGGTGCGCGCGGGCCAGACCGAGGCGTCGGTCGACCTCTGCCGGCTGGCCGGACTGCATCCCTGCGCCGCCATCTGCGAACTGATGAACCGCGACGGCACCATGATGCGCATGCCTCAGCTCAAGCGTTTCGCCGGCCGTTACGGCCTCAAGATCATCGGCGTCAATCAGCTCATCCGCTACCGCACGCTGCGGGAACGTCTCGTCGACCGCGTGGCGGAGACGACCGTCCCCAGCCGCTTCGGGGAGTTTCGCCTCTACGCCTACCGCTCCGACATCGACGCCGACGAGCACGCCGCCCTCGTCCTGGGCGACGTCACCACGCCGGAACCCGTCCTTGTGCGCGTGCACTCCCAGTGCGTCACCGGCGACGTCTTTCACTCCCTGCGCTGCGACTGCGGCGACCAGATCGAGCTGGCGATGGAACAGATAGCAGAGGAGGGCCGCGGCGTCCTGGTGTACATGCGCCAGGAGGGCCGCGGCATCGGCCTCTGCAACAAGATTCGCGCCTACGCCCTCCAGGAGACACAAGGCCTCGACACCGTCGAAGCCAACGAGGCGCTGGGCTTCCCCGCCGACCGGCGCGACTACGGGATCGGGATGCAGATCCTCCTCGACCTGGGGCTCAAGGAGATACGACTGCTCACCAACAACCCCGCCAAGCGGGCGGGGCTTGAAGGCTACGGCCTCAAGGTCGTGGAGCGGGTGCCCCTGATGGCCGTCCCCAACCCCCACAACTGGCGCTACCTGGAGACGAAGCGGGACAAGCTGGGCCACTTCATCGATATGCCCGGCTAGCACGCCGACTCAGGAAGGGCCACCTCATGACCGAGCGCAGAGTCGCCGACGACACGCTTCAGCAAGCGCGGGACGCAATCTCCCGTCACGCCTGGCAGGAAGCGTTCGACCTGCTCACCGCCGTCGACGTCTCGGATGGCCTGACGCCGGAGGACCTAGAGAATCTAGCGGACGCCGCCTGGTGGACCGGCCGCATGGACGAGTGCATCCAGGCGCGGGAGCGGGCCCACGCTGCCTACGCGGAGGCCGGGGACAACCGGCGGGCGGCAGGCGCCGCCATCAGGCTCTTTAAGCACCACTCCCAGAAGCTAGAATCATCGGTCGCTATGGGCTGGCTCAGTAGCGCAGTGCGTCTTCTGGCGCAGGAGCCGGAATGCCCCGAGCACGGCTACCTGTCCTGGATTTACACTAACGTCGCGGTGGGTACGGGCGACCTGGATGGCGCACTGGAGCACGCCAGACGGACCCTCGAGATCGGGACTCGCCACGGCGATCGTGACTTGCAGGCGATAGGGCTGTTCGACGAGGGCAACATTCTGGTGGCCAAAGGCCAGCTCGCCGAGGGTATGGCCCTTCTGGACGAGGCGATGGTTGCGGCTGTCAGCGGTGAGCTCGGCCCGGCGACAACCGGGACTATTTACTGCGCTATGATCACCACTTGCGAGCGGCTGGCCGACTACCGCCGCGCCGGCGAGTGGACAGACGCGGCCCAGCGCTGGTGCGGCCGGCAGTCCATCAGCGGCTTTCCCGGCCTCTGCCGGGTGCATCGGGCGGAGATTCTGCGTCTCCGAGGGGCTTGGGACAAAGCCGAAGAGGAAGCCGCGCTGGCCCGCGACGAATTGCAAGGCTTCAACATGCGCGCGACTGGGGAGGCGTTTTATCAGATCGGCGAGATCCGCCTGCGCGTGGGCGACCTGGCCGCTGCCGAGGAGGCCTTCCGCCAGGCCCACGGGCTGGGCACCGACCCGCAGCCCGGGCTCTCCCTGCTCCGTCTTGCCCAGGGCAATACGGAGGCCGCGGCCTCATCCATCCGGCGCGCCCTCGCGGACAGGCCATCGGACCGGCTCGGCCGCGCCCGTCTGCTGCCCGCTCAGGTGGAGATCGCGCTGGCGGCGGGAGACCTGGAAACCGCGCGCTCCACGGCGGACGAGATGGACTCCATCGCTGGGGCGTTTGGCTCGGCAGCCCTCCAGGCCGGCGCTGCCTGCGCGCGCGGGGCCCTCGCTCTGGTGGAAGGGGATGCCGGGGGAGCCCTGCAGAGCCTGCGCCAGGGCTTACGCCTGTGGCAGGAGGTGGACGCCCCCTTTGAAGCCGCTCGCGCCCGTGTGCTCTTGGCCCAGGCCTACCGGGCTGAGGGCGACGAGGAAGCGGCCGCTCTCGAGCTGGAGGCCGCGAAATCGACATTCGAGCGTCTGGGGGCGGTTCCCGACGCCCAACGGGCGGAATCCCTGCTGGCCGGTGGTCGGAGCCAGCCGTTGTTGCCAGCGCGGGCCACACGGACGTTCATGTTTACGGACATCTGCGCCTCCACGAACCTCCTGGAGGCGATAGGGGACGAGGCCTGGGAGGACCTCCTGCGCTGGCACGACCAGACGCTTCGGTCGCTGTTCGTTCAGCAGGGCGGTGAGGAGATCAAGCACGCCGGTGACGGCTTCTTCGTCGCCTTCTCCGATGCCACGGCGGCGCTAGGCTGCGCGGCCGCGATCCAGCGGACCCTGGCTGACCACCGGCGTACGCAGGGGTTCGCGCCGCAGGTGCGCATCGGCCTGCACACGGCAGAGGCGACGCGCCGGGGGCGTGACTACGGCGGAAAGGCCGTACACCAGGCCGCCCGCATAGCCTCACTCGCCGAGGCCGGAGAGGTCCTGGCGAGCGAGGAGACGATCTCGGCGGCGCCGGGCGGCCTCTCCGTCTCCGAGCCGCATGCCGTCAACCTGAAAGGCTTCGCGAAGCCGGTCCGCGTCGCCGCCGTCGCGTGGCGCTAACCGCCGGGATGCTCATCGTGGGACATGCTTCAGCCTGTCTCGCCGCGGTTATAATGAGGCCTGACATCTGTTCTGAGCCCATCTGTGTGAACCCGTGACCGACAGCATCCACGAAGGCGCACTCGACGGCTCCGGCCTGACCCTGGCCATCGTCGTCTCGCGCTTCAACGAGTTCGCGACGGGGAAGCTGCTGGCGGGGGCGCAGGAGGCGGCCGAACGCTACGGTGTCGCCCGACACGAGGTGTTCTGGGTGCCCGGCTCCTTCGAGATTCCTATCGTCGCCAAACGGCTCGCGGAGAGCGGCCGCTACCACGCCATCGTCTGTCTGGGCGCGGTGGTCCGCCACGAGACGGCGCACTTCGAGTACGTGGCCGGGCAGGCCGCCGAGGGGATCCAGCGGGCGGCGCTGGACACCGGCGTCCCCTGCATCTTCGGCGTCCTCACCTGCGACAGCGAAGAGCAGGCGCTGGAGCGCGCCGGCGGCAAGCACGGCAACAAGGGGTTCGAGGCCGTCGAGACGGCGGTCCGCGTCGCGAACCTGCTGCGCGACCTGCCGGCGGACTAGCGGCTGGCTAGCGCCTCAAGTCCCTCCAGTAGGTGCGTGAGATAGCCACCGGCCGGAAGCCAAGCGCTGCGTACATGTTCTTCGGGGTGTCCGCCGTATCGGCAGCGATGACGACGGCTCCCGCGCCGTGGGCGCGACAGTCCGCCACGCAATGGTGGATGAGCGCCGTGGCCAGCCCGCGATGGCGGAACTCCGGATGAGTGAACAGGTCTTCCACCTGGCCCACACCGTCCACCCCCTCCCACGAGGCCAGGTACGCCCGCGGCTGCCCATCGGCCCAGGCCAGCCAGTAGCGGACGGGCGGCGTCTTGGCGCGCCTGGTCCGCACCATCTGCTCGGCGACGGCCATGTCGGCGCCGCCGGGGATCTTGTCCGCGTACTCGCGCCAGTCGATCTCGTGCAGCGACGAGTAGGCCTGCCAGTCCGCTTCGCTCTCCACCGGCCGAATGTCGCACGGGTTCGGCGCGCCGGCGGTCTCCCCCTCAAGGAGCATCACCAGCGTGTCCTTCCGCTCGTAGCCTTCGAGGGCGAGGCGGGCCTCGAACTCGGGCGGCGCCGCAAAGTCGATCCGGAACTGGCGGTGCGGGCAGCCTGCGTACTCGCGGTCGGCGCGGGCCATCAGGACCTCGATCTCGTCCGGCGCGGAGGCGTTCACGGCCACGACCTGGTTGGCGTCGCGGATGCGCGGTACCGACGGGTTGCGGATGAACGTCGCGCCATCGGCCGCCGATCGCTCGTTGCCCAGCGCCATCCAGCCGTAGTCGGTCGCCACGGCGCGCCTCGTGAGGTCTGACATGGGCCTATTCGGCCCGCCCGTACAGCCGCTCCCGCAGGTCTTCCACCACGTTCGTGCCGTCCAGCCGCAGGTGCCGCGGGTTGAAGCGCTCGTCGTGGACGGAGACGACGAGCTTCGCCGGGTCGGCGTCCACGGGCAGGGGCAGCCCGGCCACGCCGAAGGCGTCCGTCTTCGCTTCCGCCAGCACCCCCCGCTCAGGCTGAGCCTGTCGAAGCCGCTCCCCGAGCACGCGCACCTCGGCTCCCGCCACCGGCGGCTGCTCGCCGTGGGCGTCGGCGTCGTTCTCCACCACGGTGACGGTCACGGTGCGGCCGTCCATCGCGGCCTCCAGCGTGACGTCCATGTCCAGCAGGTATACGAGCGGCGCCGGGACGACGGCCTTTAGGCCGGCGTCCAGCACCGCCTGCACCTGGTTCGCCGCCAGCGACGTGTCGATGGGCGCCATCCCGTGGTCGGCCGTGACCACGAACAGCGTCGAGTCCAGAAGGCCGCGCTGCTCCATCAGCGAGAGGATCTCGCCGATGCGCTTATCCGTCTCGATGAGCGCAGTGCGTATCGCGTCGGCGTGGGGGCCGTAGTCGTGGCCGACGGCGTCCGTGAGGGCGAACTCCTGGTAGGTGAACTTCGGCGGCGGGTGGTCCTCGTCGCCGAACAGCATCAGCGCCTGCGCCAGCCCCTGCGTGTCGATCCGTGAGTAGCGGTAGACGCCCTCCTGGCCGTCTTCCCGCCAGCGCGAACTCGTGTCCTCGTAGCGGGCGTGCGAGAACTCCCTGATCCGCTCCGCGTCGCCGACCAGCCGCCGCTCCAGTGAGGCGTGAGCGGCGCCCCGCGTGCAGGGCTCGTTGATGGATGCCGTGAGCGCGCCCTGCCGGCCGTCCCAACGGCCGAAGGCGCGGTGGACGGCTTCGTACAGCGTCTCGAAGCCGTCGGCGAGGAACTTCGCGGTGTCGAACAGCATCCCCTGCGGCGCCACAGTCTCGCGCGTCTCCCGCAGGTAGTAGGCCGGGTTGACGATGTCGTGGTGGCCGCACCAGGCGCCGCTCCCCAGCGCGTTGTGGCTGGGCCAGGTGATCGTCGGGAAGTTGACCGTCGTCCCGTAGCGGAACATCACGCCGCCTTCGACCAGCCTCCGCAGGTTGGGGATCGACTCGGCGTCCTTCTCCAGCCTCTCCTGGAGCTCCGTGTTGCTGATGCCGTCCATCAGCATGATGTAGACCCGCTCCGGCGTTCGCCGCAGCTCGCCTTCGCCGTCGCGGTCGAGGATCTCCTCGATGGGCCTGCCGTCCTGCCGCTTCAGGTAGACGTCCGGCGCGACGCCGCGCTCGCTGGAGGTGCGGCCGCTGCTGTCCATCCCGTCGATCAGCGGCAGGCCGAGGAGGAGCGCCAGGGTGGGCGCGACGTCCACCTGGGCGCAGACCGCGTCCGTCACGCCTGGCTTAACGCCGGGCCCCGAGAGGACGAGCGGCGCCCGCGACTGAACGACGTCCAGGGCGCCGTGCTGCCCGGGCTGCCGGCCGAAGGCGTACGACTTAGGGCTGATGACGATGTCCGGCGCGTTGGGGCTATCGAAGAGCTGGGCAATGCGCTCCATCGCCAGAGGGTAGCTCAGATGCTCCGGCTCCACGAACGCCTGCGCCGGGTCCGTGCCGGAGTAGCCGGACTTCGCCCCCGCCTCCAGCTCCTGCGCCAGCGTCGCCAGCGCCGTTGGGTCCTGGTTGGCGATCGGGTCCTCCCCGATCCTCTCGATGACGCGATAGGCGTAGCCGGACGGACGTCCGCCCGTCTGGGCGCCGCCGTCGTCGTAGAAGCGCTGGAAGCGGACCATCCCGCGTGCCGCCCACACCTCGTAGGCGCCCTGCCGGTCCACGCCCTCCTCGTCCGGCCCCGGCCGATAGGTGACGACGAGGTCCGTCTGCGGCCCGCGCACCGGGTCGGTCAGCAGCGCCGCGATGGCGCGGTTGCCGGACTCCTCCTGGTTGGCGTCCAGCCCCTGGCCGCCGGGCCGCTCCGGCGCGGCGATGCGCTCCTCCTTGATCGCCATCAGTCGCTCCTCTCTGTCCAGCGCTCCTCGTGGACGAACTCGTCCAGCTCTACGCGCTTCCTGCCCATGCTCATAGGGACCGCCGGGTTGGGGTAACCCAGCGCTAGGACGACGACGACCCGGTAGTCCTCCGGTAGGCCCAGGACGCCCTTGACGCAGGGCTGGTCGTGCATCGAGCAGGGGCAGGAGGCGATACCCATGGACCAGGCCGCCACCATCATGTTCTGGGCCGCCCGGCCGGCGTCGAAGTCGCTGCCGGTGGAGGGGGCGCAGATGGCGATGCCGGCGGCGGCGGCGGGCAGGTGCTGCGCGAATTGCGCGCAGGCCGCCACCTCCTCCCGCCGCTCGCGTTCCCTCAGGACCACGAGACGCACCGGCTGGGTGTTCTTGGAGCTGCCCGCCATCCGCCCAGCCTGCAGGACCCTTCGCAGCGTCTCCTCGTCTATAGGCTTGTCCAGGTACGCCCGCGTGTCCCTCTTGCTGACGATGCACTGGTACGCTTCCATCGACTCCTCCTGGTGGTGCGATTCACGTTGGTGGCGCCGGGGCCCGCCAATCGCGCTGGTAATGCTACAGGAACGGACGCTTCGGCGCACGCTGTCGCCGTGTGACCTCCGTCACGGGTGGGTGGAGGTAGTTCCGCTATAATACCGCCATGTCGCGCGTCATGGTGACGTACTGGTCGAACACGGAGCCGCCCTGGGACAGGGATGTCCCCTGGATAGTGCGCTTCGCGGTGCGCTGGGGGATCACGATGGTGGGCTTCCTGGCTGCGGCCTGGATCGTCCGCGGCGTGGATATAGGCGGCTGGGCATCCCTTCTGCCGGCGGCCGCTATCTTCGTGGTGGTGCGGGCGCTGCTGCGGCCGCTGCTGATCTTCCTGACCTGTCCCCTTCAGCTCCTCACCCTGGGGCTGTTCATCTTCGTCGTGAACGCCCTCGTCCTCGCATTCACGGACTGGGCCTGCGACTGGTTGGGGATCGAGTTCAACGTGGACGGCTTCATCGCCGCCTTCCTGGGGGCGCTGGTGATATCCGCCGTCTCCTTCTGCCTCTCCCGCTTCCTCCGCCGCAACCCGATCGTGCCCCGCCCCGCCTAGCGGCGGAAGGGGCGCGCTCCGGCGCGCCTGTTTCGAGTTTGGAGGGGAGCGCCGGGGCTACGCGCTGACCTTGTACACGTGGTCGCCGCCGCGGCAGCGGTCATTCACCTTGATGCCGATCTTGTCCCCGGGACCGGCCTCCTCCACACTGTCACGGTCTATCTGCATGCTGTCCACCAGCTGCTCAAGATCGGTGGTGTGGCCCTTGATGCGGATCGTATCGCCGACCCGGAGCTTGGCCGTCAGGTCTATTCCCGCCACGCTTATCTTGGCGAAATAGTCCACCACGCGGCCGACCTCTTCCTCTTCTTCGGCCATGGCGCTTGTCCTCCTTCGTCTACGCACTAATTCCGCCTGATTTTACCCCCGTTGTACGGGCCCTTCAACCGTCCCGAAAGCGAAATGACAAGGCCGCGGCGTAAGCCGCGGCCTAAAGGGTGTCCAAGTCCCGACGCCTAAGCGCTCTCGACCGCTGCCGCCTGCCTCTCTCGCTCCTGCGTTCGCTTCGTCGTCGGGCCGTAGCTGTCGTTCTCCTCGTACATCCCTTCCGGGCTGCGCCGGACCATCACGAGGAACGCCTCAACCACGGCCGGGTCGAACTGGGTCCCGGAGTTGCCCTCGATCTCGATGCAGGCCTGGTCGCGGGACATCGCCTGGCGGTAAGGCCGGCGCGAGGTCATGGCGTCGTAGGCGTCCACCACGCCGAACACGCGCGCCCCCAGCGGTATCTCCTCCTTGGCCAGGCCCCTGGGGTAGCCCCGGCCATCGCAGCGCTCGTGGTGGGCCCAGACGATCTCCGCGGCGTCGCGCAGGAAGTCGATCCCCTTCAGGATCTCGTAGCCCAGCTCCGAATGGCGGCGCATGTCCTTCCACTCCGCTTCGTCCAGGGGAGCCGCCTTCCGCAGGATGCTGTCCGCGACGCCTATCTTGCCGATGTCGTGGAGGGCAGCGGCGTACTCGATCTCCAGCACCTGCTGTTCGCTCAGGCCCATTTCGCGGGCGACGGCGGCCGCCATGCGGGCCACCCGCCGCGCGTGGCGGTGTGTCATCTTGTCGCGAATGTCCAGGGCGGTGCTCAGCACCTCCACCACCGCGGACGACAGCCGGTTGTCCCCGGAGCCGCGCCTGCCGCGGTCGAACCCCTTGCGCTCCAGCTTGTTGGCGTACAGCTTGGCGTCCGCCCAGTGGATGACCTCTTCCAGGTCGGTACCGCCCCAGGGATAGCCGCCGATGCCGATGGAGACGCCGAGGTAGATGCTGGCGTGACCGTTCTCCCAGAGTGGCGCCGCGTTGAGCTGGTCCCATATCTTCCAGGCCATCTGGTCCGCTTGCCGGCGGTCCGCGTTCGGCATGATCACGGCGAACTCATCGCCGCCCAGGCGGGCCGTCACGGCCTTCGGCCCGGCCGTCCGGTTCAGCGCGCGGCCGAACTGCCGCAGGATGACGTCGCCGACCTGGTGGCCGAACTCGTCGTTTATCGCCTTCAGGTCATCGACATCGATCATGATGACGGAGAGCTGTCTGCGCGTGCGCTCCGCCGTCTCCAGCTCCTCCTGCAGGCGCCCATAGAAGACGCGGCGGTTCTGCAGCTGGGTCAGGTCGTCGCGGGAGGCGATGTCCTGCAGCTTTGCCTGCCGCTCCATGAATAGCTCAGTGGAGTGCGTACGCTCCTTCTGTACGCGTCGCTGCGTCCAGCGCAGTAGCACCTCCGCAGCGAAAGCCAGGTAGACCAGGAATCCCCCCGTCCCGGCCCATACTTGCCAGCTGCTCTGGGAGGTCTCCAGCGCGAAGAGGACGCCGAACGCGCAGAGGATCGAAACAACGCTTGCTACACGGAGCACGAGGAACGCGCGCCCGACGGGGTTCGCCACATTTTGGGCGTGCATCGTGGGATTCTGGTCGAGGGCGGCGCCGGCGCGGTCCCCGTCCGCGGCGCCGGTCAGCCAGTCCTCCTCTGCCGGCGCTTCGGCCATCGGCGCGGCAGCCACCAGTGTTTCAGCGGAGCTCTCCTCAAGAGTCATACACTCACACCCTCCGCCCCCTCGTTGCTATGGACTCCATCACTGCCAGCGTCAGGTTTGGCGCGGCTCTCATCAGCTTAGACGGGGGCAGTTACATTACACGTTACAGGGCGTGGGTAAATACTGGGTTCACTTAGCGTAGACGTCGGTTAACTTAACGTAAGGACGGCGTGCCCAGCGCCAGCCTCCAGAGCAACGCGGCCGTCTCCAACCCTATCGCTAGCGACATCTTGGAGCGCCCGTGCTGGCGGTTCACGAAGTTCACCGGCACCTCCGCGATGGAGTACCCCTCTCGCCAGCAGAGATAGTTCATCTCAATCTGAAACGCGAAGCCCCGGCAGCGGACCTCCTCCAGCGGCAGCGCCTCCAGCACCCGCCGGCGCCAGCACTTGAAGCCGCCGGTCACGTCATGCACCGGCACGCCCAGGAGCGTCCGGCAGGCCAGGCTCGTCCCCTCGCTTACCAGGCGCCGGTACCAGGGCCAGCCCGTCGTCTTCCCCCCTGCCACGTACCGCGAGCCGATCACCATGTCCGCCGCCGCCGCCGCCGCCGCCAGCCGCGGCAGCGCCGCCGGGTCGTGCGAGAGGTCGCAGTCCATCTGGATTACCAGCTCCGCGCCCAACCTGACCGCCTCCCGGAACCCGTCCACGTATGCCGTCCCCAGCCCCAGCTTCCCGCCCCGCGATAGGAGGTGCACCCGCGGCTCCCGCTCCGCTCTCGCCCTCACCAGCCCGCCGGTGCCGTCCGGGGAGGCGTCATCCACGACCAGCACTTCGTAGGATGGCCCCTGCTCCAGCACGGCATCGATCAGCCTCTCCACGTTCTGCGCCTCGTTGTAGGTTGGTACGACCACGATCTTGCGTCCGCTTGATGGCGCCGCCGGGGTCATCGCGCGCGGGGGCGGCGCCGGCGGCCGCCACGTCCAGAGCGCGTTGAGGCCGTAGTTCACGCTCGCCGCCGCGCCGATCGCGATCAGGTTCGCGACGAGGTAGTTCAGTCCCGGCCAGGCCACCAGCAGCAGCAGCAGGCCCAGGTTCAGCACCGCCGCCGTGGCCGCCGTCACGTGGAACGCCAGCCCCCGCGTCCACCAGGGCCGCCGCTGACGCTCCTTGTGGAACGTCCAGGCGTCGTTCAGCAGGAAGTTGTTCCAGAGGGCGGTCTCGATCGCCAGCGCGCTGGCAGCCGCCAACGGAAACCCCGCGCCCTCCTTCAGCAGCCACAGCACCCCGCTGTTCACCCCCACGCCCGTCGCGCCGACCAGCGCGAAGCGCGCCACCCGTGGCAGGGGCGCGTCCCTCAGCCTGCGCAGCAGCCCCGCGGCCACCGGCTAGCGCTCCTCCCGCCGGTAGAGGTCTGCGTACACCACGCGACCGGCGTAGCGGTAGTGGTCGTCCAAGTAAGCCGCCAGCTCCGCCGGCGGGCGGTAGCCGCCGCTCGCGAGCTGAGGCTCCTCCAGCGTGATGAGGATGAGGGCGGGCCGCTTCTCTTCGAGGTCGGCGATCACCTCGTCGAGGATCGACTTGTCCACGCTGTAGGGGCGATTGTGGAGCCAGCGGCTGGCTGGCTGCCGGTCGGCGAGGAAGTAGATCTCGCTCTCCCGCCCCCACTCGTAGATGTAGTCGCCCGGCTGGGTCATTCGCTCCACCGCTTCCGCGATCACGGGTGCGGCGACGGCGTCGTCGGCGTAGTCGCGGTAAGTGTACTGCACCTCGAAGCGGTCTGCGGGCGTCGGCTGGGCGTAGGCGAAGACGGCCGCGGCCAGGGTGACCGCCGCCGCGGCGGCCATCGCCAGGCCGAGGCCGCGGCGGCCCTCCTGCCAGCGCTCCCAGACGTAGGCCAGGCCGAACGCCCCCGCCAGCGCTGTCCCCGGCAGCAGCTGCACCGAGTAGTGCGGCGAGGTCTTGCCCAGCGTCTGCGCCGCCACCTCCGAGAACGCCAGGAAGGAGAGCACCAGCCAGGCGTAGCGATCGCCTCGCTTCCACAGCCGCCACACCCCAACCGCCGCCAGCGCCCAGAACAGCAACCCGCCCAGCAGGGGCACCGGGTTCATCAGCAGCGGCGGCACAAGCTTCATCCAGAACGGGAACTCCCCCGCCCACAGCCAGTTGAAGGCGAACATGGCGTACCAGAGCTCGTACAGCGCGCCGTGGACGGCGAAGTAGGCGACGAAGGGGACGGCGGCGAGGGCGGCGCCGGCGGCGAGGGCGATGCCGGCGCGGAGGAGGTGCGGCCGCTCCCGGCGGTGGCGGAGGAAGAGAACGGCGAGCCAGGCGCCGTAGCCGATAAGGGCCCAGAGGGCGGACTGGCGGGTGAAGATAGCGAGAGAGGTGAGTGCGCCGGCGGCGAGGAAGGGCCAGGGTGATTGGGAGCGGGCGCCGAGGGCGAAGGCCCAGAGGCCGGCGGTGAGGGGGAGGAGCATGAAGACC
>JAUYGU010000071.1 GCA_030690405.1 Dehalococcoidia bacterium
GATCGCCTCGGGCCTGGGCAGATTGGTACAGGAGCCGCAGTTTCGAGCGGAGGTGGCGCATCGCTGCCGTCAGAATGCCGGAAAATACCATGTGAACAGAACGGCTGAGAAGCTTGCCGGGCTGATCGCGCAAGTCAGACAGACGGTCGGCCTTGTGGCCGACTAGCTCGACTTCAACAGCTGGGCTTTCCCGCTGCGGAGGGCCGCGCCACTTCGTCGCGGACGAGGGTTCGCTGGCCAATGGCTGGCTCTGCAAGGTGGACGACGTCGACGCCCTGGCCACAGCGGTTATGGACGCCGTGTCCAATACCCATGAGCGAAAACGGCGAGGCTAGAACGCCTTGGAGCTCATCAAGGCCGAATACAGATGGCCTGTGATCGCCGGGCGGTTCGAGGAGCTGTACCTGCAACTTACTTCAGGTCCCTCCGGTCAGCGTGCCGCGCACCAGAGCGACATCGGCGTGCGCGCCCTGTACCAACCCGGCGAGGCTCGCTACGTCGTGGCGCTGGGGCCGGTAAAGGTGAATACCTTCGGCTAGACCACCTATCGCTGACTGTAGACCCAGGATCTTGGGAGGAATGCAGACAACCGGTTGGCGCTTGTACGGAAAGGAGGCTCAAAATGCCAATCGATCTAACCGAGTTTAGCGACGCCATAAACATCGCCCTTGAGGAGAGCAGCTACTGCGTCGTAGCAACCTGTGGGCCAGATGGTCCGGACATCGGGTACAAGGGCAGCATGCAGGTGTTCGACGGCGACCACCTATCGTATTGGGAACGGACGCGCGGTCAGCACCTGACCAACCTGCGCCGCAATCCTGGGGTGGCCGTCCTCTACTTCAGCCGCGAGCGTGGCAAGTACCTGCGCATGTACGGCCGGGCCGAGCTGCATGAAGAAGGGCCGGTGCGCGAGCAGATCATGGCCAAGACTCCTGAGGCTGAGCTGAGCAGGGATCTAGAACGGAAAGGGATCGGCGTGCTCATCCGCGTCGACCGGCTGGTGGAGGCCTTCGGCCAAGTGTCCCAGCAGCGGTAACTCCCAAGCCTATCTTCAGGGTTGGGAGCCACTAAGACTTCATCGTGTGACCATGCTGCGAGGTCACGATGTGCAGTCGCGGCCGCCAATGAACGCGAACGAGGTGCCTGTCCCGGCCGCCTCGGAGACTGACTGTCTTCTACCCCGTCGCGTAACCGCTAACCCGCGACGAGGCCCCAACCCTTCGAGCGCGCCAAACAGCTCTGGTAGCGCGTCGATGCGGGCGTGCGGCTGGACCCCGTTGAGCTGCTTGTCGCCCATCTGCACCGCCCACATGCCAACCGCGAGCGCGCCTGCGAGATCGGCGTGCGGCATGTCCCCGACAAAGACAGCGTTGGCGGGCGCGACGCGCAGCGCTTCGAGCGTGCAGAGGAACATCTCGGGCGCGGGCTTGGCAAGACACGCCTCGTCGGAGAAGGTAAGGGCTTGGAGGTACGCGAGCAGGCCCGACTCAGCCAACAGCGCGCGCAGCACGTAGCCGGGCGTGATGCCGGTGTTGGAGACGAGGCCGACGCCGAGCCCGCGCCGCCGCGCCTCCTCCAATACGTCGTGCGCGCCGGGCGCAGGCACCGGCGGATGGTGGCGGATGGCTCCGACCAGCGCTTCGTCGACGGCGCGACTTCCGGCGGGCGGCAGGCGCCGCGCCAAGCCGGGCTCGAGGTGCTCCAGGAACCGCTCGAGTAGTTTCCGGCCACGCCACGTCGCGCCCCTCGGCGACGAGGGCACCGTGCCACTTGTTATACGCTTCGAAGGCGCCGGCGACGGTCTCCTCCGTGTATGGGTGGCGGGAGACGGCCAGCGCCTGGCAGACGAGATGCACCCGCACCTGACGGCGCGGCTCCTCGCGCACGACGCTGTTCTCCACCAGTGTTCCCCAGAGGTCGAAGACGAGAGCGCGGAGCGGCATCAGGGCGCCGACGGCAGGGAGGGCGCCTGGCCGCAGCCGCTACAAAAGGCGGCGTCGGGCCCGTTGACGCGATTGCAGGAGGGGCAGACGAGACGCAGGGGGACGCCGCAGCCGCTACAGAAGGCGGCGCCGTCGGCATTATCGCGTTGACAGGATGAACAGTTCATGGTGGCCCCTTATCCGCGAAGTCGCGGAACACGCCAATCGTGCTGGAAAGAGCAGCCGTTGTCAAATAGGGAGAGAGGATGATCCTCATCTGCCGGGAAGAGTGACCCGATGCTGATAGTAACGACCGCCCCGGTGGCCGCGGGCCAACGATCAATAAGTCTTCTCTGTAGGGTGTTACCCTGAGCGGGGCGGAGGGAGCTGACTCGAATAAGTCTCGCCCCAGTGCCTTGTAACGCAACGTGTCGCTCCCTTCGCTGAGCTTCCAGGGGCTTGACCTGATAGGAGCTGGTCCAGGACCTCAGAGAAGCCAGTCAACCCCTGAGCGGTAGGTCTATCATCTCAAGGAGGCTAGATGATCACGATCGGGGTTGACGCGCACAAGCGCATCCACGTCGCCCTCGCACTCGATGAAGCCGGGCGGGAGATCGGGGAGTGGCGGGGCCCGAACAGCCAGGCCGGCTGGCGTGACCTGTCCCTATGGGCCTTCGGGCTTTGGTGGAGAGAGGCAGTGGGGAATCGAGGGCGCCTGGGCATACGGTCGGTGCCTCGCGCAGCACCTGGTTGAGCGAGGCGAAGCCGTCTACGAGATCAACCCACGCTGGACCGCTGCCGGGCGGCAGCGAGCGCGGAGGCCGGGCAAGACCGACCGTCTCGATGCCCGAGCGGTTGCACTATTTGTACGCCAAGAGGCGCCGGTGCTTCCGGTTGTACAGTTGGAAGACGACAGCGCGATCCTGGAGCTACTGAGCACCGAGCGAGACCAGGTGCTGGCCGAGATTGTCCGCCTTCGGAATCAGATCCACGCGCTCCTAACCCACATCGATCCCGAATACCAGTCTCGGCTGCCCGCGCTGAAATCGCGCTCCGGCCTGGCGGTTCTCGAAGCCTACGACGCTCCTGGTCATCACCCGGTCCAGCTGGAGCGAGTCGCTGGCGTACGCAGACTAGCTCGCCGCCTGGCGCTGGCCGTTGCCCAGCTCGACGAGCTGACGGAACGCATCCGGACAGCCGCCCAGGCCCGCTTCTCGCCGCTTACCCGGCTCTGTGGGGTCAACCTCCTCACCGCCGGGATGCTGGCCGGCATTCTCGGGCCAGGCCGTCGCTTCATCAACGACGCGCAGTTGGCGGCGTACGCTGGGGTGGCGCCCCTCGAAGCTTCGTCGGCGGGGCTGGTGCGCCATCGCCTGAACCGCGGTGGGAATCGTCGTCTGAACGCGATCGTCCATCGGATCGCGCTGACCCAGGCGCACCATTCTCCGGAGGGAAGGGCCTACCTGGAGAGGCGAGCCGTGGAGGGCAAGAGTCGTCGGGAGGCGATCCGCGCCCTCAAGCGATTCATCGTCCGGGCGATATGGCGACTCTGGTTGGAGTGCGAGCCGGTGGCGTCATCTCCTTCAATGGCAACTGCTGCCTAGCCCTTGACACATAGGAGCGTTGCTTAGTGGGTCCGAGAAATACACCGAGAGGCATTGTACAATCGCCCCGTGGCGACTCCAGTCGACCAGATCGAGACCGTCCTCATCCCGGCCGGTGCGTTCACCATGGGCGACGACAACGGCCGCCCTGACGAACGCCCGGCGCATCGCGTGACGCTTTCCGCCTTCCGCATGGCCGTACTTCCCGTCACGAACGAGGAGTACGCCGCCTTCCTCGCCGCCACCGGCCACGAGCCGCCCCGCTTCTGGGACGATTCCGCCTTCAACCAGCCGCGCCAGCCCGTCGTCGGTGTCAGCTGGTACGACGTCGTGACCTACTGCGACTGGCTCAGTGGCGTCCAGCGGAGGAGCTTCCGGATGCCCACCGAGGCTGAGTGGGAGAAAGCGGCGCTCGGCGGCGTCGACGGCGCGAAGTACCCCTGGGGCGACGAGTCGTTTGACGGCTCAGGCGGGCGCTTCCAGCAGGACGCGACCTGGCAGGTCGGCGCCGCGCCACCGAACGGGTACGGTCTCATCGACATCGGCTTCAACGTCCACGAGTGGTGCTCCGACTGGTACGACTCCGGCCACTACGCCGTCTCGCCCGAACACGACCCGCAGGGCCCGCCGACCGGCGAACGTCGGGCCTCACGCGGCGGCGCTTGGCGTCACGCCATCAAGGTCAGCCGCTGCTCCGCCCGCAGCAGCATTCCGCCCGACTACCGCTACAACGACTACGGCTTCAGGGTCGTCCTAACGGTCGATCCCCCTCTGAACTAATCACCGCGTGTTGGCTCGGAGTCGGAAAGCACCGGGACGGCCTCGGACGGATTAGAAGTCCGGGAGCTCTACCACTGCCGGAGACCGTGACCTGGCCAGCGTTACCCCGCTCCTCAGCGTCGCGCCACGTCAAAGTGCATAGCTCAGAGAGTCTGAGCCCCCCCAGCGTAGAGGAGGCGGAACAGAACGGTTGCGGCGTCGCTACCCTCGTCGCCGCCGATGCGGAGGGGGACTAGG
>JAUYGU010000076.1 GCA_030690405.1 Dehalococcoidia bacterium
GCGCTGTCGACATCGGCGACGGCATGTGCGTGGTGCTGAAGATCGAATCGCACAACCACCCCTCGGCGATCGAGCCGTACCAGGGGGCGGCGACCGGCGTGGGCGGTATCGTGCGCGACATCTTCGCCATGGGCGCGCGGCCCATCGCCATCCTGGACTCGCTCCGCTTCGGCCCCCTGACCGACGCCCACAACCGCTACCTGTTCGGGGGCGTCGTCGGTGGCATCGGCGGCTACGGCAACTGCCTGGGCATCCCCACCGTCGGCGGCGAGGTCGTCTTCGAGGAGGCGTACTCCGCCAACCCGCTGGTCAACGCCATGTGCGTGGGCGTCGCCCCGATCGAGAAGCTGGTCAGCGCCAAGGCCGAAGGGGAAGGCAACCTGCTGATGCTCGTCGGCGCCGACACCGGCCGGGACGGCATCCACGGCGCCTCCGGCCTGGCCTCGCGCACCGACCCCCAGGCCCGCTTCGACGAGCTGCGCCCGGCGGTGCAGGTGGGCAACCCGTTCCTGGAGAAGATGCTCATGGAGGCCTGCCTGGACCTGGCCCACAACCACGCCGACTGGATCACCGGCATCCAGGACCTGGGCGCCGCCGGCCTCACCTCCGCTTCCCTGGAGGCCGCCAACCGCGCCGGCTGCGGCCTGCGCATCGACGTGGCGAAGGTCCCCCGCCGCGAAGAGGGGATGACCCCGTACGAGGTGATGCTCTCCGAGTCCCAGGAGCGGATGCTCATCGCCGTGCGCAAGCGGCACAAGGACGACGTGGCCGCCCTGTTCGAGCGCTGGGAGGTCTCCTGGGCGATCATCGGCGAGGTCACGGTGGACGGCTATGCCCGCGTCTACGACGGCGACGAGCTGGTGGCGGAGCTGCCCATCGAGGTGGTCGTCGAGGCCCCGCAGTACACCCGCGAGCCGGTGCGGCCGCCGGAGCTGGACGAGATGCAGGCGCTGGATCTCTCCGCCCTGCCCGACGTCGCGGACGCGAACGCGGCCCTCCTGCGCCTCCTCGCCTCGCCGACGATCGCCTCCAAGCGCTGGGTGTTCCGCCAGTACGACCAGAGCGTACTGACGAACACCGTGATCGAGGCGGGCGCCGACGCCGCCGTGATGCGCGTGAAGGGGACGAACACGGGCATAGCCCTGGCGACCGACGGGAACGGACGCTACTGCCACGTGAGCCCGGGCGCGGGCGGCGCCATCGCCGTGGCGGAGGCGGCCCGAAATGTGGTCTGCGTCGGCGCCCAGCCGGTCGCCGTGACGGACTGCCTGAACTTCGGCAACCCGGAGCGGCCGGAGGTGTACTACCAGATGCAGGAGGTGATCCACGGCATGGCCGTCGCCTGCCAGGTGTTGGGCACGCCGGTGATCTCCGGCAACGTCAGCCTGTACAACGAAACGGGCGGGCAGGCGGTCTACCCCACGCCGGTGGTCGGGATGCTGGGACTGCTGGAGGACGTCAGCCAGCACTGCCGTCCGGGCCTGACCAATGAGGGCGACGAGCTGTTCCTCCTGGGCGCGGCGCTGGAGCAGCCGCCGGGCGCCCTGGCCGCGAGCGAGTACCTGAAGCTGGAGCAAGGGCTCATCGGCGGGCGGCTGGAGATCGATCTCGACCTGGAGGCGCGGGTGCAGCGGGCGGCGCTGGCGGTCGTGCGGCAGGGGCTGGCGACCGCCTGCCACGACTGCTCCGACGGCGGCCTGGCGGTGGCCCTGACGGAGATGTGCCTGGCCGGCGGGCTGGGGCTGGACGCTTCCGCCGCGCCGGCGGCCTCGAGGCTGGACGCGGCGCTGTTCGGGGAGGCGCAGTCGCGCATCCTGGTAGCGGTGCCGCCCGGAAGGCGCGAGGAGCTGCTGGCGATTGCGGGCGGGCTGAACGTGCCGGTGTCGTTCGCCGGGCGCGCCGGCGGCGACCGGCTGCGCCTGTGGTCGCTGGACCTGCCCCTGGCTGAGCTGCGGGACGCCTACGAGGGCGGCCTGGAGCGGGCGCTGGTGGGATAGCGGGCGGTTGACGCCAGCGCACAAGCGTTCTAAACTGCCACTGTGGACTAAATGTCGATGAAAGTTGTGGATAAGCCCCTTGCCCTCGCAAGCGGGCCGCCCCCTATGATTAGCCGGAGGAGAGTGGCATGAAAGTAGTCTTCATGGAGGAGGTCGAAGGCACCGCCCGCGTCGGCGAGATCAAGAACGTCGCCGACGGCTTCGCCCGTAACTACCTGCTGCCGCGCCGGCTGGCCGCCCCCGCCACCGACCACTACGTCGCCATCGCCCAGGCCCGCGCCGAGAAGGATGCGCGACGCCAGGAGCGGCTCGACGATGAGGCGCGCGTCCATCTGCTCCCGAAGATGGAGGGCCGCTCCGTCACTATCGAGGTGCGCGTTGGCGAGCAGGGCAAGCTGTTCGGCTCCGTAACCGCCCGCGACATAGCGGAGGCGCTCCAGGGAGCCACCAGCATCGAGATGGAGCACAAGCAGGTGGACCTTCGCCAGCCGATCCGGGACCTCGGTGTCCACGAGGTGGTGGTGAAGCTGTCGCGAAACGTCCACGTGCCGGTGACGGTGAACGTGGAGCCGCTGGGCGGCATGGCTGAGGGTGCGGCTGCCGAGGCGGAGACTGGGGCGGAAGAAGCCCCGGCTGAGGCTGAGGCGGAGGAGGAGGCCGCCGCCGAAGAGCCGGAAGCGGTCGAAGCGGAGGAGGAGGAGCAGCCCGCGGAAGAGCCGGAGCCTGCCGCGGAAGAGCCGGAAGCGGAGCCAGAAGCGGCGGTAGAGGAAGCGGTGGAGGAGGAGCCTGCCGCGAAAGAGCCGGAGGCTGTCGCGGAAGAGCCGGACGCAGCCGAAGCGGAGGAGGAGCCTGCCGCGGAAGAGCCGGAGGCCGAGGCGGCGGGCGAGGAGAGCGAGACCGAAGCCGTGGAGGGCGGCCAGGAAGAGACGAAGTAGTCATGTGCCGCCTGCCCGGGGGCAGGCCCCGACGGGCAGGCCGGTGAGGGGGTTGCAGGGGAGGAGATCGCGGTAAGTAGTGGCGTAACCAAGAAGGTCTAATGGTTGTCGAAACCGGGCGGGCGGAGAAGCTGCCGCCCCATGATGTCGAAGCTGAGGAGGCGGTCATCGCCTCCCTCCTGGTCGACCCCGAAGCGATCTATCGAGTAGCCCCCACCCTAAAGCCTGAAGACTTCTTCCGCGAGAAGAACGCCTGGGCGTTCGAGGCCTGCCTCGCCCTCTGGGGGCGCAACGAGTCCATAAACCAGATCACGGTCTCCCACGAGCTGGCCCGCAGGGGCCGGCTGGAAGAGGTGGGCGGCGCCGCCTACCTGAGCCGCCTGGTCACGGAGCTCCCCACCTCCGTCGGCGTGGAGCACTACGCCGCGCTGGTCCAGCGCGACTCCTCCTATCGAAGGCTGATCAGCGCCGCCGGGCAGATCGCCCAGATGGCCTACCACGCGGGCCCCGACGTCGGCGACGTCCTCGCCCGCGCCGAGACGCTGATCGCCGCCATCCGACAGGGCGAGTCCATCCGCGACTTCGTTCACGTGAAGGAGCTGCTGGAGGGTTACCTGGCCTCCGCGGACAGCGCCACCAACTCCGTGGCGGCGCAGGCGCGGGCGATCACAACCGGCTTCATGGACCTGGACACGCTGCTGGGCGGCCTCAAGCGCTCGGACGTCGTCGTCGTGGCCGCCCGCCCCAGCGTCGGCAAGACTTCGCTGGCGCTCAACTTCGCGCGGAACGCCGCGGCGCGGCAGCAGGCCACCGTCGGCATCTTCTCGGTCGAGATGGCGGCGGAGCAGATCGTCCAGCGCCTCTTGGCCGCCGAGTCCGGCGTCGACTCCACCCGCCTCGGCTTCGGGACGCACTCGGACCGGGAGCAGGGGCGGATCGTCAACGCCCTCGGCGTGCTCTCCGATCTCAACATCTACTTCGACGACACGGC
>JAUYGU010000082.1 GCA_030690405.1 Dehalococcoidia bacterium
CTGGCGAGCGGCCTCCTCGAAGATGTTCCGCAGGTGGGCCTCGCTCTCCCCGTAGAACTTATGGATTATCTCCGGGCCGTTGATGTGGACGAAGTAGGCGCTGGTCTCGTGGGCCACAGCGCGGGCGATGAGGGTCTTGCCGCAGCCGGGAGGGCCATGGAGGAGGACGCCCTTGGGAGGCTCGATGCCCAGCCGCTCGAACACCTCCGGATATCTCAGGGGCAGCTCGATCATCTCCCGGATGCGCTGGACCTCCTTGTGCAGGCCGCCAACGTCTTCGTAGGAGATGGTGCTTCGCAGGGAGGGAGTGCCTTCACCCTTGAACTTGATAGCGGTGGAACGCTGGATGATGACAACGTCCTTGGGCGAGACTTCGGCCACGGTGAAGTCCTGGGCGCGGGTCCCGAACAGGTCAAGACGCACCCGATCGCCAGCGGTCACCGGCAGCCCCTCCAGCTTGTGCGCGAGATAGCGGGTGTAACGTCCCCCCGGCCATGACTTGACGGCTTCCACCGGGGCAAGGACGATGTTTCTGGCCGGCTGGTGCTCGACCACCTGCACCGAGACCTTCTCGTCCAGGCCGGTCTGAGCGTTTGCGCGCAGGATGCCGTCGATCTGGACGAGGCCCTTTCCGCGCTCGGCCACGTAGGCCGGCATCGCCTTGGCCACCGTTCTCTCCTTGCCCACGATCTCCACGATATCGCCGATGGCGGCGCCCATCCGTTCCAAGTCTTGGGGATCCATGCGGGCAATCGCGCGGCCCACATCCCTGGCGTGCGCTTCGGCGACGCGCAGGGTGAGGGGCTTGCGCCCGTTGTCGCTATCTATTCGGGTACGACGCTTAGCCGGCATTCCAGCCTCAACCCTTTCTTACTCAGGACCTCTGCCAACATGCTTACCAATGACTCCACCCACTGCTTCAGGGCCTCCGGTGAGGCGTCTTCTGGCAATCCCACGTACGCGTCTCTCAGCTTCGGGTACGCCTTCGCCACGAGCGGCTCCAGATAGGGCATCACCTGGGCAAACAGTGTCTCCTCCAGCCCCTGCGCCTCGGCGGCCTTGCTCTGCCGGTAGAAGGGGGCCGTCTCCATGGCCAGGTCCAGGTAGCCCTTCATATCGGCTACCGTCAGCAGCAGCTCCGCGCCCGCGCGAGTCAGGCTTTCGCTCTCGACCTCCCGCTGGAGCATCTGCTCGAGCGCTCCCCTCTCACGAACGCCCTCCCCGGCATTGCGAAGGTTCTTCCGGTCCAGATGAAGCAACGATGCGCTGAAGCCGCTTTCGATGGTCAAGTCGTTGGCGAAGATCTCCCTGGGGGCGTACAGGCAGAGCTTGTCCACCATCACCTCCAGCAGACGATCCACCTTGGTTGGCCACTCCTTCTCCTGAGCCCCTGCGGCGAACAACGGCCTCAGGCTGTCCGTCGAGATGTCCATCTTCAGCCTTCGCGCAGACAACGTCGTCTCGCACTCAGACAAAGGGTGGGCGTGCTCGTGGGCGAGGAGACCCTTTTCCGCTTCGCGGTCACCCCAGTACCCCTCCTTCTCCATCGCCTTCTGATTGACGAAGACGTGGCAGGAACCGGGGTTCTTGAGGTCGTAGACGTTAACTATGGGCCTCTCTCCCAGCCCGGCCAGGCCGCCGGGCGGCAGGGCCGACAGGTCGGCCGACCTTCGGCCCGCCGCCTCCTGAGTGAGCTGCCTGATCAGGGGCTCAAGGTCTTTGAGGACGAAAAGGGTGACGGTCTGCTGCTGCCAGCGGGGGCTGGCGGCATATTTCTCGATAACGTCTGTCTCCACCTCGACAAACGGGCCGAGGCTGGAGTCCATGTCTGAGACCACACGCAGCTCCGTGCCGGCGACCCGGTGAAGGCTAACGTGCTCGAGAAGGCTAGTCATCCTTCGACAAGCTCAGGACGGGTCCTTGGCTTTGCTGAAGCGCACTTCCAGTACCCCGTTCTTGTAGGCCTTCCTTAGTGTCGCGACATCGACAGGGCAGGGGAGCAGCACCTCCTTGGCGTACTTCCTGTCTCCCTTCGCCTCCAGGGAGAGGACGTCGTCCCTGACCTCAACCGCGATCTCGTCCTCCGCCACACCGGGTAGCTCGGCGACGACCAGGACGCTCTCGCTCTCGTCGAAGACGTCGACCATCGGTTCCCGCACCTCGTCCACCACCGGCCCCTCCTCGGTGGAGCGGATGTTCCCGAAACGCTCTACCGTGGGGATGCCCCCCAGGCCCGTCCTGATGGTGAACCCGTAGACACCCTTGGCGCGGTCGCCCAGGCCCTTGACCGTGAACTCGCCGGTCCTTGAGACCTCCGACTCGCCCTGCTCCACCATCTCCGAGATCAGCTCAAAGAAGTCACCCATCCCTTTGAAGATGCCGCCCAGGCCGAGATCGATGCTCGCCTCCGAGCGACGTTCGCGCCTTCGTTTCGTTTCGGCCATCGGTATGCCTCCTTCCCGATCCGCACTCTGCCCCAGCGGCTGCCGCACGGCTCGCTCTAGGCGTTCTCGCCTCTGATCCTGCTGATGTATTCGTCCACGGAGGAGACGCTGGCGCCCGTCTCCACCGTCAGCGCCTCCCACCACCTCTGCCTGGCCGCTTCGTACTCTCCAGGGTTCTCCTGCCACTGCCGGAACCTCTCGAACACCCGCCTGAAGCCGTCCTGGGCCTCCTCCCAGCGCTCCTTATTGAACAGGGAGCCGATGGGGGCCACGGCCCCCTTCCCCTCTCCCTCGAACAGGGTGAGGGCGACGTCCCGCTCGAAGTCGGCGCCGTGGCCGGCGCTCATCCCGGAAACCAAATAGCCTACCACGACACCGAAGGCCATGGCAAAGCGATCCTGCAAGCCCAGGCGGTAGGCGGCGTCCACGGCCAGGAAGGTGACCACGTGCGTCACGCCCGCCTCCGGCGGGAATCGCCCAGGGCCGGCACTTTCCTGGCGGGAGCGATGGATGGTCAGGGCGTCCTGATAGGAGAGCGGTGGCTTGTCTCGCCAGTGGCGGGCCGGGAACAGCCCCACGTCGAAGTCGCCCAGGGAGAAGCCGCCGACATCGCCGATCTTGGCGAAGGCGATACGCAACCGCTCCCATAGCTCGGCGAACACCGCCTCCGCAACCGAGACGTCGGGCTGGAGCACGATCTCCGGCCTCGCTCCGTCCCGCAGCACCAGGCGGCACTCGACACCCTCCAGGGCCTGCATCTCGGCCGGTAGGGTTATCTCCACGCTGCCGCTGGTCCGGCCAGCGGAGCGTATCCTTCTCTTGTCCCAATCCATATGCGGAACCTCTCTGAGCGTGGCGGATAGCAGCGGGAGGGTCGGCTTGCCAAACCACGCCTGTGGATGGTCACGCTAGTTTACCTAGCGCATGGTCTAGCAGAAAGCCTAGCGCACTCCCTGGGCTCTGTCAAATCCTGCTTCGTAGCAGCCCTCACTGGATGAATACGGCTCCTTGGCTCCAGCTACTTCACGAAGACATTCACGCTTGTTTCATGTCGTCCCCTTCTGGCTGTTTATTGTCTACCTGCGGCCAGGCACGTAGTATTGCCTGTCCTTCCTGTGAGAGCGCGGCACCTTCGCTGCGGGGAGTTTCGAGGAGGAGGCGAGTTGGCGGAATGAATGCCCGCCCTGCTACCGTCGCTTTTGCTGGCCACGCGCGCCTGCCCCAAAGCCTGGCCGGTTCTCATGGCTCCCCCTGTGGTCTCGGTGGAGCCGGGGCCCGACGTTGATACGGAAATCATCTTCGGCGCCGCCGTCGCGGGCATTCCGTCTCTGGGCAGGCGGGACTCGGTAGACGGTGAGACGGCTGATGCTGGCGCCGTTGGTGGTGGTGATGCTGGCGGGGCCAGGCGCGGCGCAGGAAGGGACTGACGAAACACCAACACGATCACAATCGGAGGCGGTGCCTGAGACACCTCATAAGTCCTCGGGTCTGCGGCTGCTTCCGGCGGGCCCGGATGTTCGCATGCTCACAGAGCTAGCCGCATCGGCGGCACGACCCACTGGTCGAACGAATGCTGTGCCGGATAACCCGCGCCTCACTGCTGGGGCGACAGGCCCCGGCCAAACGGGAGCGCCTGACGGGGCGACGGTGGAGAGACAAGCCCCCATCACCTTCTACAGCTGCCTCGGGCCGCGGGGAGGGTTCTGCGGCGGCATGAGTAGCGGCAAGACGGTCTACGAGGGCGCCGCTGCCTGCGGTTATGCCTACGCTCTGGGCGAGCGGGTGAGCATCGTGGGCGACCCGACAGGGCGCGTCTACGTCTGCGAGGACCGCGGCCGGCTGGCCACGACGCAGGTGGACGTGTTCTGGTACCGCGAGGAGGACGGCCGGGCCTGGACCACGCAGGTGGGGAGGTGGGCCGAGGTGAGGCGGGAGCCGTGACCGCTGTGAGGTCCGCATCGCTGCGGAGGGTGGCTACGCCCCTGGGCAAGGGCGCACAGGTTAGCTGGAGGACTGGAGGCAGGACGCGATGGCCCCCATAAAGACGCTGATCGCGGACGACCATCCTCTGGTGCGCGAGGGCATCCGCGCGATGCTGGCGACGGCCGACGACATCGAGGTCGTCGGGGAGGCAAGCGATGGCGCGCAAGCTGCCAGGTGGGCCGCAGGGCACGACGTCGATGTGGTGCTGCTGGACCTTCATATGCCTGGCCGGGACGGCCTTGAGGCGATAGGACGCATCAAGGCTCGGCGTCCCGCCGCAACAGTCGTGATGCTGACGGAGCACAGTGACGACGCCAGCGTCATCGATGCCGTGCTGGCAGGGGCCAGCGGCTACCTCCTCAAGGATGCCTCCCGCGATCTGCTGATCTACACCGTACGCGCGGCCCGCGGCGGGGGGACGCTGATTAAGACGAGCGTCCTCCAGGACGCGATCGCTGGGCTGGAGAGGGCCAACGGGGGACGGCGCCTGTCGCCGGCGCCGAACGGCTACGTCTGCGAGAAGCTGACGCGGCGCGAGCTGGAGGTGCTGGAGCTGGTGGCCGAGGGCCTGACCAACAAGGAGATCGGCAGGACCCTGTTCATCGCCGATGACACCGCCAAGAAGCACGTCCAGATGGTCATCGGCAAGCTGGGCGCCTCCGACCGCACTCACGCCGTCATGCTGGCCGCGCGCGGCGGCCTCATCAGATGACACCCGGTCCCACTCCCCACGCTTTGGCCATGTGGCCAACGACAAATGGCCCAGATGGGGGGTGTAGGGCTGGGCCAGTCAGGCGCAATGTCTAGGGTTCGCTAAGGAACGTAACAGGAGAGAGCTTCAGGCATCCTCAGATTCGACATTAACGGCAGAGTCCGACGGACAGGGGAGTCGTCCACGTGCTCTGCTCTTGACCCAAGGTCAACCGATCAGCGAGAGGAGGTGAGTGGAATGGCAGTGGAGAAGGCAATCGCATCTTCCAGCCTGGCGGAGGTGGTGGACCGGATCCTGGACAAGGGCATCGTCATCGACGCCTGGGTCCGGGTCAGCCTGGTCGGCATCGAGCTATTGGCCGTCGAGGCGCGCGTGGTCACCTCAGGGGTGGACACTTTTCTCAAGTACGCGGAGGCTGTGGGCCTCACGGCCGCGTCAGCCTAGATCGGACCGGCCTGGGCGGAGCGTCGGGGCCGCCTGCCCCGACCGCCAGCCGGGCTCCCGCCCCGATCCGGGGCCGCTGGAGTCGCTGGTGCGTCCCGACGCGCATCCAGGCTGATCATTCATCCCGTTGACAGCGGGGTCGAGAGGAGATGATGGAAAATGGGCCTGATCCAGCAATTCCAGAAAGCTGGTGCCCAACGCCGCAAGGAGGTGGCTGCCCTGGGCCGCGAGGTGACGGCCATGCGGGCCGACGCCAACGCTTTCGTAGGGCACCTGCATCGGGTCAGCGCTGACCGGCGCAAGGAGGTGGCGGCCATGCGCGCCGACGCCGACGCCTTCGTCGGCCACCTGCACCGGGTCAGCGCCGACCGCCGGTCGGAGGTGGCCACTATGTGCGCCGAAGCTGACGCCTTCGTCGGCCGCCTGCACCGGGTCAGCGCCGACCGCAGCAAGCAGGTGGCGGCCATGCGGGCCGATGCCGACGCCTTCGTCGGCCACCTTCACGGGGTCAGCGCCGGCCGCCGGAAAGAGGTGGCCACCATGCGCGCCGACGCCGACGCCTTTGTAGGGCACCTGCACGGGGTCAGCGCCGACCGCTGCTCCGAGGTGGCGACGATGCGAGCCGACGCCGACGCCTTTGTAGGGCACCTGCACCGCGTCAGCGCCGACCGGCGCAAGGAGGTAGCTGCGCTGATCGATGAGGCCGATGCGTTCGTCCGCCACCTGCACCAGGCCAGCGCTGACCGCCGCACCGAGATATGGGGCGGGGCAGCGCCCCGGATGGCTCCCACGCCTGCCGCCGTTGCGGCGGCCGCCCCGGCGGGCACCACCCTCCGTGACGTCATCTTCGCCTACCTGGCCGAGCACCCCGACGGCGCCAGGCTGGCCCAGATGGAGCAGGACCTGGGCATGGCGCGCATCAAGCTGGCCGGGGAGATGCGAAGCCTCATCGACGAAAAGAAGGTGCAGAAGCGGGAGATGCTGTACTTCGCCGTGTAGCGAGGGCGGGTTTGTCGTCATGAACAAAATAATTCGACAGCAGGCAGGGCTGAAGCCCTGCAGCTACGATCCTGTCTGGTCTCTGTTTCGTAGCTGCAGACCTTTAGGTCTGCCTGGAGAGGGCAACCCGCACTGTCGCACTATTTTCTCAATGACCAGCAACCCGCGGACGGTCTCTGCAGTGAGAAGGAGGAGCTGTTGGCTGGAAAGGTGATCACCTGCGCTTTCTGCGGGGGATCGGGCAAGGACCCCTTCGGGGTCATGTCCGCGCTATCCACCTGTCAGGTGTGCGGCGGCAAGGGCTCCGTAGCCGTTGAGGAACCCGCCGTCAGGTGCGCCTTCTGCGGCGGTAGCGGCGTGCACCGGGACCAGCGGCTTACCTGCACCGCCTGCGCCGGCAAAGGGATGATCAGCGTCCACTCGCCTCACGCGAAGTGCCCCCGCTGCCGAGGGGCTGGAACGGACCCGGAGATTAACTACCTGCCCTGCGTCCTGTGCAAAGGCTCGGCGGTAGTCACGGTCAAGGAGAGGGTTGCTGGCGTAGCGTAGGGGCGCAGCATGCTGCGCCCCTACGGGTGACAGAAGGGAGCGACAAACAATGGTTACCGCTATGAGAGAGGAAGGGGTCACCACCGTACTGGAGCCCCGCCCCATGCCCAACTTCGTGGAGACGAAGTCCGTAAAGGAGATCACGGACCGGGCCCTGGCCTACGTCAAGGCAGGCTTCCCGGTGCACCTGAGAGGAGCCTCGGGGACGGGGAAGACCACTTTGGCCATGCACGTGGCCAGCAAGATCGGCCGGCCTGTGGTGATGATCCATGGGGACGAGGAGTTCAGCACATCCGACCTAGTGGGGGGAGAGAACGGCTATCGCATGAGGAAGGTGGTGGACAACTTCATCCACTCCGTCCTCAAGACCGAGGAGGACATGGTGAGCAGGTGGGTGGACAACCGCCTGACCGTGGCCTGCAAGTACGGCTTCACCCTTCTCTACGACGAGTTCACCAGGTCGCGCCCGGAGGCCAACAACGTTCTCCTCTCGGTGCTGGCGGAGAAGATGCTGGACCTGCCGGCGGCGCGGGGAAACGGCGAAAACTACCTCCAGGTGGACCCGGAGTTCACGGCCATCTTCACCAGCAACCCCGAGGAGTACGCCGGGGTCTACCGGAGTCAGGACGCCCTGCGGGACCGGCTGGTGACCCTGGACCTGGACCACTTCGATGAGGAGACCGAGGTGGCCATAACGGCGGCCAAGTCCGGGCTGGCCCGTGCTGACGCCAAGAAGATCGTCGCTGTGGTGCGGGCTCTCCGGGAGTTGGGCATATGCGAATACGCCCCCACCGTCCGCGGACCGATCATGATCGCCAAGACCCTGAAGGTCCTGAACGGCTCGGTTAGCGCCAGAGACCCCGTCTTCAGGAGGCTTTGCCTGGACATCCTGCCTTCAGAGGCGAGCAGGGTCGGCAGCCGGGAGCAGAGCGCCCGGGTGAAAGAGATGGTAGGCAAGCTGATCGACGAGCACTGCTGAAGCGCACGAGGCTGAGGAATCAGAGAGGTGATGGCGATGGCGCTTATGAGAGTGATGACCAGACTGGACAAGGACGGCAAGGTCAGCATTCCGGCCAACATCCGTCGCGCGACGGGCCTCCAGCCAGGCCAGATGGTGGAGGTCAAGGTCGTGGCCAGGGGG
Organism: Dehalococcoidia bacterium; assembly: GCA_030690405.1. Next base: position 8,273 of record JAUYGU010000082.1, read on the forward strand.
AGCATAGTGGTAGCGGCCAGGACCAACGCCAGGTAGCATCGGCCAGCGGCCAGGCGAATCGATGAACGAGAGGGACAAGCGAGCTGCCATGGAGCGAGAGCGTAGCCAGCCCAGCGATGAGGTGACCGGCGACGACAATGCAGGAGAGCGCGACCAGCAAGGGAGCGGGTCTCCCCTGCGGGGGGTGCAGCACCTGAAGGGCGTGCAGGACATCGGCACCGGCCTCAACAGGAGGATGCGCGCCATCCCCAAGCGGGAGGAGCACTACTACCTGGACCTCTACCTGCTGCAAAAGGAGCGGGAGAGGCTGAACCAGGAGGGCGTCTCGATCGGCAAGCGGCGGGTGCGGCTGGGCCGGCGCCTGGCTGGCATCCAGGACGAGATGGTTGAGAAGGAGCAGAAGGCGCGGGAGAACATGGGCTCGCCCGCGCGGCCCGCCCGCGACAGAGGCAGGCGCCCCAAAGCTCCTCCCAAGAACAAGCCGAAAAAGAACGAATACAAGGAAGAAGAATGGCAGCGGATCTCCATCAACTACTGAGCGTCGCCCGGCGGACAGGGAGCTAGCCGTGGAGTGGCAGCATTACCGGACGAAGCAGCGATCGGCCCTAGGAACGGTGGGCACGCCCCTGAATGGGGAGGCGTTCCCCTGCGCCTACTGCCACGGAACGGGCGCCCAGCTCCACATGAGGACCACGTGTCCTGTTTGCGGCGGAAAGGGCTCCAACCAGGTCGGCGGGCCGGTCGCGGTCTGCGCTTTCTGTAGGGGAGCCGGCGAGGCTCCGCCGCGGTCGCACCTCACCTGCCCCGCCTGTCGCGGCAGTGGGGTGATCGCGGTCAAGGAGCCGCTGGAGAAGTGCGACGCTTGTCGGGGCATTGGGCGCACCACGGGCACCCAACTGCCGTGCCTGAAATGCAAGGGCGCGGGCGTGTTCACCGCGAATCGTCGCGGAATGACGTAGGGAGGCGCGGCGCTATGGCGGTAAGACCAAGGCTGACGGTGGATGCCCTGACCAGGCTGGAAATGGCCAGGGAGAGAGCCAGGATAACGGGGAGGAAACCCGCGCTGCCCTCCCCCCTGGAGCAGGCGGCGGAGGAGTGGAAGGCGCAGCAAGAGCAGGGAGAGAGGCGCCCGTTTGAGCCGGCTGGCCAAACCTCAGTGGTGACTCTTCAACGAGTGCCCTTGGAGGCCCGCGCCGACGGCCGCCGGACGGATGGAGAGGTTCCCTGGAGGTCGCTGCCGTGGGGAGTTGAGCACCAACCGAGGCGGGTACGGCTCAACGGCGCCATGATGGGTCGCATCGTCCAGACGCTGCGGGCCAGGGAGTGGGCCAGGGCCACGGGAAGAAAGACACGCGCGCCCCTGGAGTCTGACCTCGAGGCCTGGGCCGAGAGGTGGAAGAGGGCCGAACCAGTGAAGGCGAACGACGCCGGGGGATCAACCGGGCCCAGGAACCCGCAGGGGCGATCATGAGGCCGCAGACGCTCTCCATCGCCGCCCTCGCGATAATCATCATCACCCTCCTGGACATCTTAGGCGGGATGGAAAGCAAACCCCACCACTATATCCTCTTGCTCGTAGCAGCGACCTTCGGATTGGCGGCGCAGGTGTGGGACTACCTCGCATTGCGGCAAGGGGATAAGGCCCCGGTGCCCGAGGAGCGTGCCGGTCGAAAGCCGACCGCTCGTGGGGGCTCCTGATGGCGCGGACGTACATCTACGGCGTCATCCCTAGCGGCCAATCGCTGACCTTCGGCCTGTCCGGCTTCCCGCCCAAGCCGGAAGAGGTGCGCACCGTGGCCCACCGAGGCCTGGCCTGTGTCGTAAGCAATTATTCTGGCGAGGATTTTGCCTCTCTACCTAAGGAGACGCTGCTCCGCTGCTTGATGGCCCATCAGGAAGTCGTAGAGCGCGTCATGCAGGCTTTCCCCGTCCTGCCCGTGAAGTTCGGGACCCTCGTTGAAAGTGAGGCTGAGGCGCAGAGACTCATCGAACAGAGCCATGGGCGGCTCGGCCAGGCCCTTGAGCGGCTGACGGGAAAGATGGAGATGGAGGTAGCGGCCACCTGGGACCTGAAGCGGGTCCTGGAGGAAGTCGGGCAAGCAGATGAGATCCTGCGGCTGAGGGAATCGATAGCTGGGCGGCCTGCTACGGAAGTGCTGGAAGTGCAGATACAGGCCGGGAAGATCGTCAAGGAATCCCTGGACCGGCGGCGGGAAGAATTCCAGCAGCACCTGCTGGAATCCCTCGGGGGAGCGGCTCTGGATGCACAGCCGAATGCACTGGTCGCCGATGAGATGGTGCTAAACGTGGCCTTCCTGATCGAGAAGAAGCGGGAGGAGGAGTTCGACGAGCAGGTGAGGAAGCTGGATGGGGCTCTCAACGGCGAGGTGAGCTTTCGCATCGTCGGTCCGCTGCCGCCCTACAGCTTCGCCACCGTGGACGTGGCTCGGCCCAGCGTCGACAAGCTGGAGGAGGCGCGGCGCCTGCTCGGTCTTGGCGCCAGCGTGTCGCAGGCAGAGGTCAAACAGGCCTACCGGCGGCTGGCAGCGCAGACGCATCCCGATGCGCGCGGTGAAAACGGGCAGGGGGATCGGGAGTTCGTCCGGGTGCGGGAAGCTTACGATCTGCTGACCGCCTACTGTCGCGGACAGGAGGACGGCGACGGCGAGAAGACCGGAGAGCGACACTTCTCCCTGGCCCCCGAGGACGTGTGCCAGGCCTTCTTGGTCAGTATACGGCGGGCTACGGGAGAGGCGGTCTGGCCGGAATGACGCAAACGGGAGAGATGGTCCGCCCACCGCGCCCCCGGCGGGATACCGAGGAGGCCAAGTACCTCTACTGCATCATCAAGTGCAACCGGGAGCGCGACTTCCAGGGCGCGCAAGCGATCGGCGTCCGCGGCGACCACGTGCACACCGTGGTCTCTCGCGACCTGGCGGCGGTGATCAGCGACTCGCCGGACATGAAGTACGACACTACCCGCGCCAACATGATGGCGCACCAGACGGTCATCGAGCGGGTGATGAATGAGGGGCTCACCGTCCTGCCCATAAGGTTCGGGACTGTGACCAAGCCAGGCACGACCACGCCGGTCGAGGACATCCGGCATAAGCTCTTGGACCGCAAGTCCGACGAGTTGGGGGATCTCTATCGGCAGATGGACGGCAGGGTGGAGCTGGGCCTCAAGGCCCTCTGGCGCGATGTGAAAGCGATCTTCGAGGAGCTGGTCGCGGAGAACAGAGCCATACGGACGGCCAGAGGCGCTCTCCTGCCGCGCATGTCGCGGCCGGCGGAGACGACCCGCTTCGACAGGATGCGACTGGGGGAGACGGTAAAGGCCGCGCTGGATCGCAAGCGG
>JAUYGU010000085.1 GCA_030690405.1 Dehalococcoidia bacterium
TCTGGCGGCCGCAAAAGGTATTCATATCTGCACGTCCGAACGGATAGGGGACGTCAATGTTCGTATTCGCGCCTCACTCGGGGCGTCATCCCCTTGACATACCCTTGAAAATGGGTATGCTTGGGCAACAGAACGGCAGGCTCCAGATTCCCAGCAAGGGGGTTGGATATGCAGGCCTATTGCCTGAAGTGTCGCACCAAGCGGGAGATGCGGAACCCTCAGCAGGTGACCTTGAAGAACGGCCGGCCGGCCACACAGGGCGCTTGCCCCGTGTGCGGCACGAAGATGTACCGGATCGGCAAGGGATAGTCTCACCCCGGCTCCGGACACCCCGCAATCCGCGAAGCCTTCACCTCCCGCCCCGGCGGGGCGGTGGCTTCGTCCCTCCACCGGAGAGACATCCAGCTCTTACCCGGAGACGTCCGCCAGGCCAGCCAACGCTGGCCTGGCTCTCTTTTGCGGGGGTGAGGCATCGCCCGGTGTTGCTGTAGAATGGCCTGGGCGGCCACCGGCCGGCCGTTATGGAGGGCAGAATGCCACCACGCACTCGAAACCCGCGTCAGAGCGCGAGAAGGAGACAGTCCTTGGACAAGATCAACGTCGCCATCATCGGCGTCGGGAACTGCGCTTCCTCCCTGGTGCAGGGAGTCCACTTCTACCGGGGAGTGGACAGCGATACCAACGTGCCGGGACTGATGCACGCCAACCTCGGCGGCTACCACATCAGCGACATCGAGTTTGTCGCCGCGGTTGATATAGACGCCAACAAGGTGGGCAAGGACCTCTCGGAGGCGGTCTTCACGCCGCCGAACAACACCCACAAGTTCGCCGACGTCCCGCCCCTGGGGGTGAAGGTCTCCCGCGGCATGACCCACGACGGCATCGGCAAGTACCTGTCGACGGTCGTCCACAAGTCCAGCGGACCCACGTCCGACATCGTCAAGCTCCTCCGCGACTCCGGCGCACACGTCGTCATAAGCTATCTGCCGGTCGGCAGCGAGGAGGCGACGAAGTGGTACGTGGAGCAGATACTGCAGGCCGGCTGCGCCATGATCAACTGCATCCCGGTGTTCATCGCCCGCGAGCAGTACTGGCGCAACCGGTTCGAGGAGAAGGGCCTGCCGATCGTCGGCGACGACATCAAGTCGCAGGTCGGCGCGACGATCCTGCACCGCGTGCTCACGCGGCTGTTCGTGGAGCGCGGCGTACGGCTTGAGCGGACGTATCAGCTCAACTTCGGCGGCAACACGGACTTCTTAAACATGCTGGAGCGGGAGCGGCTTATGTCCAAGAAGATCTCCAAGACCAACGCCGTCACCTCGCAGCTGGACTACCAGCTCCCGGAGGGGAACATCCACATCGGCCCCAGCGATTACGTCCCCTGGCTGCAGGACCGCAAGTGGTGCTACATCCGGATGGAGGGCACGGGCTTCGGCGAAGTGCCGCTGAACCTGGAAGCGAAGCTGGAGGTCTGGGACAGCCCGAACTCCGCCGGAGTCGTCATCGATGCCATCCGCTGCTGCAAGCTGGCCCTGGACCGGGGCATCTCGGGAGCGTTGACGGGCCCCAGCTCCTACTTCATGAAGTCGCCGCCCAAGCAGTTCACGGACGAGCAGGCGCGCATCCTCACCGAGGAGTTCATACAGGGCAGCAACGGCGCTTCCCCCTCGGCATAAGGAGCGCGGACGGGCCCGCTGCAATATGTGGAAGTACGCTCTCTTCTTGGTCGCCATCCAGACCATCGGCCGGCTGCCGTTGGGGCTGGGCTACGCCCTGGCCGAACTCGCGGGGCGGCTTGCCTACCGCCTGGTCTCCGGCAACCGGCGCAACGTGATCAGTAACCTCCGCCGTTTGATGGGCGGGGACGCGCCACAGCGGGAGGTGGAGGCCGCCGCGCGCAAGGTGTTCGTCAACGTGGCGAAGTATTATGTCGACCTGATGCGCATGCCCCACATGAACTTGGACAGCTTCTACACGCGGCGCTTTCGCCACTACGGCTTCGACGAGTACCTGCTCACCGCCATCGCGGAGGGCAAAGGCGTCGTCCTGCTCAGCGCCCACCTGGGCAACCCTGAGCTGGCGATCCAGGGGATGATCCCACGCGGCGTCAAGGCGTTCGCCCTCACGGAACCGCTTCAACCGCCGCGGCTCTCCCG
>JAUYGU010000103.1 GCA_030690405.1 Dehalococcoidia bacterium
CGTCGGCGCAGGCGGTGCTGGAGGAGGAGGAGAAGCGCCAGGGGATCATCGTCGCCGACATCGGCGGCGGCACGACGGGGATCGCCGTGTTCGTGGACGGCGCCGTCTTCCACACCTCCGTACTGCCCGTTGGCGGCTACCACCTGACGCACGACCTGGTGGCAGGCCTGCGCGCCCCCTTCACCTCCGCCGAGGACCTGAAGACGGGGTACGGCTCCGCCCTACCCTCCCAGGTGAACGCGGAGGAGATGGTGGAGCTGGAGGCGTTCGGGGGTCAGCGGCACAAGGAGGTCTCCCGCCGGCGGGTGGCCGAGATACTGCAGGCTCGCGTCGAAGAGATCCTGGAGATGATCTACATCGACGCCAAGCGGGCAGGCTTCGACGAGATGGTGGCCGCCGGCCTCGTCCTGACCGGCGGCACGGCCAGCCTGCCGGGGATCGACGAGCTGGCGGAGCAGGTGCTGCGCATGCCGGTGCGCGTTGGGATGCCCCGGGGGATCCACGGCCTGGCCGACTCGCTGAACAGCCCGGCCTACGCCGCCAGCGTGGGGCTGCTCCACTGGTCGATCATGGAGAACGGCCACCACAACGGCCACAAGCCCAGCTTCAATCTCAAAACGCCGTTCGAGTTCAAAGGGGTGTTTGAGACCGCCCGGAGGTGGCTCAGGGCCCTTATCCCGCAGTAGACAGATGACCAGCAGACAGCGGAGAACAACAACACCAGCACCCGGCAGGGAAAGGAGGGCGCAGTGGCAGGCTTAGACCTAGACGGACTCCCCCCCATCAAGGTGGTAGGCGTCGGCGGCGGTGGCTGCAACGCCGTCAACCGCATGGTGGAGGCGCGCATCCTGGGCGTCGAGTTCGTGGGGATCAACACCGACACGCAAGCGCTGGTGCGCTGCGACGCCGAGAGCCGCGTTCGCATCGGCGACCGGATCACGCGGGGCCTCGGCGTGGGCGGCGACCCGGAGCGCGGACGCCAGGCGGCCGAGGAGTCCCGCGATGAGCTCAAGGAGGCGATCAAGGGCGCCGACATGGTGTTCATCACGGCCGGCATGGGCGGCGGCACCGGCACTGGCGCCGCGCCCGTCGTGGCGCAGGTCGCCAAGGACCTGGGCGCCCTCACCGTCGCCGTCGTCACCCGGCCCTTCTCGTTCGAGGGGGCCAAGCGCAAGGGCAACGCCGACCAGGGCGTGGCCAACCTCCAACAGGAGGTCGATACCCTCATCGTCATCCCCAACGACCGGCTGCTGGCCGTCGCCGACGAGAAGACGACGGTGCTCGAGTCGTTCCTGATGGCGGACGACGTGCTGCGACAGGGCATCCAGGGCATCAGCGAGCTGATCACGATGCCCGGGGACATCAACCTGGACTTCGCCGACGTCCGGCGCATTATGGCGGAAGCAGGCCCAGCCCTGATGGCGATCGGCCGTGCCAGCGGGGCCAACCGGGCGGTGGAGGCGGCTCAGGCCGCCGTAGCGAGCCCGCTGCTGGACGTGAGCATCCACGGAGCGACAGGCATCCTGTTCAACTTCACCAGCTCCGGCAGCCTGGGGCTGCACGAGCTGAACATGGCGGCCCAGGTCATCGCCGAGGTGGTAGACCCGGAGGCGGAGATCATCTTCGGCACCACAACCGACCCGACGATGGGCGACGATGTGAAGCTGACGCTGATCGCGGTGGGCTTCGCCGCCCAGGAGATCTACAGATCGCGAGCCGAAGAGGAGGAGTTTCGGCGGATCCGGTCGGAGGCCATGGAGAACGTGGCCGACACCGATCTGCCGACGTTTCTTCGCCGGCCCGTCAACATCCGTTAACTAGCGCCGGGCCTCGCTTCCGGCAAGGCGGGGCCCGGCATAACCAGCAGTCGCGTCCGCCCCGCCCGCGGCGGGGCGCCAGCGAAAGGAGGCGCTATAGGGTAGGAGCAACGCAGTTCGATAGCTAGCACGACTGTCCGCCGATGGCGGACGCGGTCTGCCCGCGATGGGCAGATAGGCGCCGCGGGGCTGTTTGCCTCCCCAGACATTCCCGCGGCGTCACTTTGTCAGGGAACAAGAGACAAGGAACATGGAACAGGGGCCTCGCCGCCCGCCCCCGCTCCTAGCGTTAAGCCCGCGAAGGCGACGCTCCCAGCCAGAGAAGCCCAGCCGTACATGCCCATGTCTCCTAGTAGTTTCGGCAGCCTTTGAAGTTGCAGCCCACAGTTGGCCCTTTCTTCGGCCTTGAGCAGCCAAAGTAGAGTTCACCCGTCCTGCGGGCTCTCCTGGCTACGGTTTCGGGCCATCCACATTTCGGGCACGGTCCACCTTTTTGCTTCCAGAAGTCTGGACGTTCCATCGGGTCCTTTGGCATGTCCCGCCCCCTCTCGCTCTTGCGCGCCCTCTGAGAAGCAAATTAGCACACTACCCGCCCGCCGGTCATCGTACGGGACAAACATCGGCTATGTCCTCGCGCCCATTCGCCTCAGCCATGCCTCCTCCGGCGGTTTGAGGTCAGCCCACAGGCACCCCGCCACGACGTTACCCCCGGCCACGTAGCTGCAGGTCTTTAGACCTGCTGGGAGGCCTTCAGGGCGGGTTCGTGTCTCGTGTCCCCTGCGTCGCTACTTCGGACCGCCGCCGGTCTCCGCCAGGAAGGCGGAGAGCAGATCGCTGATGCGCTCCGGCTGCTCCACCGGCGTCATGTGGCCGGAGCCGGCTATCGTCTCCAGCCGCGCCCCCCGGATACCATCCACGACGTGTTGCGCCTTGTCCGGCGTCGTCGCTATGTCCTCGCTCCCCACCAGCACCAGCGTGGGGACGGTGATCTGCGGGATCCGCTCCAGCACGGTCGTGCGCCGGCTGACCGCCTGCGTCGCGCGCTCCAGCCCCTCCATGTCCAGCGCTCCGAAGCCGCGCTTGTAGGCCTCGACCTTCTCCGGCTGCGACTGCACGAATCCGGGGCTGAACATGAACCCGACGACCGGATCGGCGACCGTCTGCGGCCCCTGAGCCTTCGCCGTCGCCGCCAGCTGCTCGTACAGCGGCGCCCGCTCCGGCAGCTCCCCCTCGGCGGATGCGTCGAGTATCGTCAGGGAGCGCACGTCCTGCGGGTGCGCAAGGGCGAGCCGGAGTGCCACCATGCCGCCCATGGAAAGCCCGACGACGTGCGCCGGGGTGGCGCCCCACTGCGCCATCAGGGCGTGCAGGTTCTCCGCCTCGTCCTCCAGGCTGTACCCCTCGGGTCCCACCGGGGAGCCGCCGTGCCCCAGGAAATCGTAGGCGATGCAGCGGTAGCGAGAGGAGAGCGTCTCCACCTGATGATCCCACATGTGGCGATCGAAGGTGAGGCCGTGGGCGAAGACGATGGGAGAGCCGGAGCCCTTCTCCTCGTAGTTGTAGGCGAGGCCGTTGACGGTGGCGCTGGGCATGGCGTTTCTCCTGCTTGCGTGGGGCGTGACGTGGCCTCATTATACGAGCGATGCCTCCGCCGTCAAACGCCATGCGTGATCGCCTGCGTCAGTTCCGTTCGTGGCTGGCCGGCGACCGGCGACGGCAGGCCGCAGCCGCCGGCGTGGCCGCGCTGGTGCTTCTCGCCGTCACCGTCGGGGTGCTGGCGGGCGCGGGGGTGTTCTCCGGCGGCTCGCCCAGGGCGGTCCTCGACGTGGGCCCAAGCCCGACGCCAACACCGACAGCGGCCCCCCCCCACGCCACCCCCCACCGAGCCCACATTCCTCGACGGCGTGCTCGTCTACCCGGAGCAGCTCGCCGAGATCCAGGGCCGGCTGCCGCTCGCCGTCATGTTCGACAACTTCGTCGACGCCCGGCCGCAGGTGGGGATCGAGAAGGCGGACCTGGTGTTCGAGGTGGTCGCGGAGGGCGGCATCACCCGCTTCCTGGGCGTGTTCTGGCGCGGCGAGCCTGGCCGCATCGTGCCCGTGCGCTCCGCCCGCGTCTACTACCTGGACTGGGCGGCGGAGCTGGGCGCGATCTACGTCCACTGGGGCTGGGCGAAGTCCAGCGGCGCCGCCGACGTACCCTCGGCGATCGCGCGACTGGAGCTACGCCACCTGGACGGCTTCTTCCTCAGCGAGCCGTACTTCTTCCGCGCCCCCGACCGCGTGGGGCCGCACGACGGCATCGCCGATACGGACGCGCTGTGGGAGCTGGCAGCGGAGCGGGGATGGACGGGCCCGCCGCAGATTGAGGCCTGGCGGTTTAAGGACGACGAGCCGCAGCGCGCGCAGGCGGCGGGCGCCGCCGCCTCCACCATCGACCTGGCGTTCGGCGGGCCGCTGTCGTCGGACTACTCCGTTCGCTGGCAGTACGACGCGGCGACGAACGGCTACCTTCGCAGCCAGGGAGGCGCCCCCCACAAGGACGGCGGCTCCGGTCGCCAACTCCAGTCGAAGAACGTCGCCGTGATGATCACGAGCGCCCGCTCCGCCGGCGACGGCACCGCTCACCTGCTGTACGACACGGTGGGCGGCGGCGAGGCGGTCGTGTTCCAGGACGGCGTCGCCGTCACCGGCACCTGGTCAAAGCCGGACACGTTCTCCCGCACCCGCTTCTACGACGCCGCCGGCGACGAGATCGCCTTCAACCGCGGCCAGACGTGGGTGGAGGTGCTGGCGGTGGGCAACCCGCTGGGCTACTGAGGGCCAGACCCCACCCTCGTCCTTCGACACGCTCTCGCCCTCGCCTCTGCGAGTCGCCCTGTGCGACAGGCGAGTCGCCTTTGGCGACAGGACGAGCGGGTCGGGAGCTCCGCCGGCCCCCCGGCAGCAGTCCCCTCTGTAGGCGGGGGTCTAAAGACCCCCGCAAGTCGGGGTCTGAAGACCCCGACCTACGTCCTCGTCCTTTGATGAACTTGGGACGAGCGGGCAATCGCTCGTGAAGCATTTCACCACAAAATCTTGTGGTCGGCCCCTTGACAACCCCTACATCTAGTGTTACTTTGTTCATTGCGCCCCCTTAGTTGAGGGGGCGCGCACGGTTCTTAGAGGCTACCGATAGTTCTGTCAAGCAAGTGAACATGGAAACCCGCATGTCGACGGCCTACCGACCCGGCCACACCCTGAAGAGCGTGGCAACAACCGCCAGCGATGCCGCAGCCTTCAGGCTGCGGTCTGACGCCAACTCCGGCCCGCTCACCCTGTTGCCAAAGGCGACTCGCCTGTCGCACAGGGCGACTCGCAGAGGCGAGGGCGAGAGCCTGTCGAAGCCCGTCCTGAGCGAAGTCGAAGGGGGCGAGCGGCCATGAACTGCCCGTTCTGCGGCCACCCCGACTCCCGCGTCATCGACTCCCGCCCGGACGACGCCATCGGCGGCGTCCGACGCCGCCGCGAGTGCCAGGCCTGCAGCCACCGCTTCACCACCCTGGAGCGCGTCGAGCTCGGCGGCGTCGCCATCGTCAAGAAGGACGACCGCCGCGAGGAGTTCGACCGCGAGAAGGTGATCGCCGGCGCCCGCCGGGCCTGCGAGAAGCGCCCCATCCCCTCCGGTGCCATCGAGGCGCTGGCGGACGAGGTGGAGCAGGCGGTGTACGCCCTGAACAAGGCGGAGGTCCCGTCCAGCTACATCGGAGAGCTGGTGATGGAGCGGCTGCGCTCCCTGGACCACATCGCCTACATCCGCTTCGCTTCCGTCTACCGGGCGTTCGCGGACGTCGATGAGCTGGAGCAGGAGCTGGCGGCGCTGAAGGCGGGCTGGCGTCGGCCGGACGTGCCGCCGGACCAGCTGGCCCTGCTGCCGGAATCCGAGGCGAAGGCGCCCAAGCCGCGGCTGCTGCGCGTGCGCCGGCCCAAGGCGGAGGACGAGCCGCGCGCGGCCGGAGGCAGGGGACGATGACCATCACCTCCGAGCTCGACGCCCGCATCGAGATCAAGGCCTTCGTCGACCGCTCGCGCGCTGCCAACTCGGAGTGGTACGTGGGGGTCACCGCCGACCCCGAGGCCCGCATCAGCGCGCACGGCCTGGAGGAGAGCGACTGGTACATCGTGCGGCGGCTGGCGACGGCGGAGGCGGCGGCGCGGGTGGCGGAGGCGCTGCTGAAGGCGGGCTGCGACGGCAGCGCCAGCGAGGCCGCCCGCGAAGGCGACGAGGAGCCCGCAGGAGAACCCACGACGGTGTACGCCTACTGGAAGCGAGGTCACACAACGCCATGAGCATGCTGACGGAGCAAGAGTACGAGGAGTACATCCGGTTGCTGAGGGGCTGGGTGGACGCGGAGAAGGCGCTGGAGGGCCCCGGCGCGCCGGACTCCGAGGCGTCTGGCCGCGCGCGGGAGGCCCACGCCGCCGTCCAGACCTTCCGCGAGCGCCACGGGCTCGGGGGCGAGGGGACGCGGCCGGAGGCGCCAGCGCCGGTGTACGCCCGCCGCCGCGGGCAAGCGGAGGCGTGAGGCGTGACGCGGCTAGACGACGAAGTCGTTCGGAATCTCGACTTCCATGGTCGCTTTGAGCTCGCAGCCGCCTTGAAAAAGACCGCAGCAAAGCGACGCAAGAAGGCCATGGAGGTGCTGGCGGAAGTGGTAATACTTGATCCCGACACCGACAAGCGTCGGCGGTTGACCGAAAGATTTGAAACCCTCCGAGCCGCAGCTGACGAAATGGAGCGCCAGGCGGAAGAGCTACAGCCCCGAATGGACTCTATCGTTCGGGTCGTCGACGCTTCGGAACTTCGGGATTCAGCTGGCGAGGTGGCGTCCGCCGGTAACGACGCTCCCGAATTGTTAATCGTATTAAACGCCGCCAAGCCGGAGCCCATCGCCGGAGAGGGAGTGGAAGAGGAAGCATCGTGACCTGACAGCGAACGGCCCACCAGGCGCAGGCGGCGGAGGAGGCGGAGAAATTATCGACAGGACGAATAGTCAACGGCCACAGGAGGCAGCGTGACTCTCGATACCAGACCCAACACCACGCAGACAGACGTAGGGGCGATTCGCGAATCGCCCCTGATCCAGCGCCGCTTCACCACCCCCGCCATCGACCCCTACGATGAGCTGCAGTGGGAATCGGACCGCACGGCGGTCATCGCAGGCGCCGACGGCACCCCCGTCTTCGAACAGCGCGACGTAGAGTTCCCCAAGGACTGGTCCCAGAACGCCACCAACGTCGTCGCCTCCAAGTACTTCCGCGGCCCCCTGAGCGAGGCCACCGCCGCCGCGCCGGGCAAGACCGCCCCCATCCGCGAGCGCTCCGTCAAGCAGCTCATAGACCGCGTCGTCAACGGCATCACGGACTGGGGCCGTCAGGGCCGCTACTTCGCGGACGATGAGGAGGCGCTGGCGTTCCAGGCGGAGCTCAAGCACATCCTGGTCAACCAGAAGGCCTGCTTCAACTCGCCCGTCTGGTTCAACCTGGGCATCGAAGAGAAGCCCCAGTGCTCCGCCTGCTTCATCCTCGCCATAGACGACTCCATGGACTCCATCCTGGAGTGGTACCGCACGGAGGGGAAGATCTTCAAGGGCGGCTCCGGCTCCGGCATCAACCTCTCGCGGCTGCGCTCCTCGAAGGAGCGGCTCACCGCCGGCGGCCTCGCCTCCGGGCCCGTCTCCTTCATGCGCGGCGCCGACGCCATCGCCGGCACCATCAAGTCCGGCGGCAAGACCCGCCGCGCCGCCAAGATGGTCATCCTCAACGTCGACCACCCCGACATCGAGGAGTTCATCGACTGCAAGTCGAAGGAGGAGCGAAAGGCCTACGCCCTCGGCGACGCCGGCTACGACGTCTCCCTGGACGGCGACGCCTGGATAAGCATCCAGTACCAGAACGCCAACAACTCCGTACGCGTCACCGACGACTTCATGCGCGCCGTCGAGATGGACGGCGAGTGGCACACCCGCTACGTCACCACCGGCGAGCCCGCCCACACCTACCGCGCCCGCGAGCTGATGCGCCGCATCGCCCAGGCCGCCTGGGAGTGCGCCGACCCCGGCATGCAGTACGACACCACCATCAACGACTGGCACACCTGCGCCAACAGCGGCCGCATCAACGCCTCCAACCCCTGCTCGGAGTACATGCACCTAGACAACTCCGCCTGCAACCTCTCCTCCGTCAACCTCCTCAAATTCCTCACGGAGGACGTAGGGGCGCCGCTTGCTGCGCCCCAATCCGGCCCTTCTCCCATCGCCTTCGACATCGAGGCCTACCGCCACACCTGCGCCGTCATGATCACCGCCCAGGAGATCATCGTCTCCAACTCCTCCTACCCCACGGAGAAGATCGCCGGGAACGCGGAGGACTACCGCCAGCTTGGGCTGGGCTACTCCAACCTGGGCGCCCTGCTCATGACCCTGGGCATCCCCTACGACCACGACGAGGGGCGGGCCTGGGCGGCCGCCCTCACCGCCATCATGACCGCGCAGGCCTACGCCACCTCGGCCGCCATCGCCGCCCGCGTCGGCCCCTTCAACGGCTACGAGGCGAACAGGGAGCCCATGCTGCGTGTCATCGAGAAGCATCGCGCCGCCGCCTACGAGATCGACGTAGGGGCGCCGCTCGCTGCGCCCCTACTCGAGGCGGCGCGCGCGGCCTGGGACGATGCCCTGGCCCTGGGCCGGGAGCACGGCTATCGCAACTCGCAGGCCACCGTCATCGCCCCCACCGGCACCATCAGCTTCATGATGGACTGCGACACTACCGGCATTGAGCCGGACATCGCCCTCGTCAAGTACAAGACGCTGGTCGGCGGCGGCCTCATGAAGATCGTGAACAGCTCCGTCCCGGCCGCCCTCCGCCGCCTCGGCTACGACGAGCCGGCCGCCGCCGCCATCCTTGCCCACATCGATGAGACCGGCACCATCGAAGGCGCACCCGGCCTGCGAGAGGAGCACCTCCCCATGTTCGACTGCGCCTTCAGGCCGCAGAACGGCGTCCGCACCGTGCACTGGCTGGGCCACGTCAAGATGATGGGCGCCGTCCAGCCCTTCGTCTCCGGCGCCATCTCCAAGACCGTCAACCTGCCGGAGGAGGCCACCGTCGAGGAGATCGAGCAGGCGTACATCGAGGGGTGGAAGCAAGGGCTGAAGGCGCTGGCCATCTACCGCGACGGCTCCAAGCGGGCGCAGGTCCTCAGCACGCACAAGGAAGAGGGACACGTAGGGGCGCCGCTTGCTGCGCCCGCGGAGATGGGCCAGCCGGTGCGGCGGCGGCTGCCCGCCACCCGGACCTCCCTGACGCACAAGTTCTCGATCGAGGGGCACGAGGGGTACATCACCGCCGGCTGCTACGAGGACGGCACCCCGGGCGAGATCTTCGTGACGATGGCCAAGGAGGGCTCCACCCTCTCCGGCATGCTGGACGCCTTCGCCACCTCGATCTCCCTCACCCTCCAGTACGGGGTGCCCCTGCGCGACATGGTGAACAAGTTCTCACACATGCGGTTCGAGCCTTCCGGCCGCACGGAGAACTCGGAGATCCCCGTCGCCCAGTCCATCGTGGACTACATCTTCCGCTGGCTGGCCTCGACGTTCCTGAGCGAGGAGGAGAAGGAGGAGTTCGGGGTGCTCTCGCCGGCGGTGAAGGCGAAGCTGATGGCGCAGGAGTACAACGTGCCGGCCTCCGCGGGGAACGGCGCCCGCCACAACCCCAGCGGCCAGACAGACGCCCCGCCCTGCGCCAACTGTGGCTGGATCATGACCAGGTGCGGCACCTGCTACCGCTGCGCCAACTGCGGCACCACCAGCGGCTGCGGCTAGTTACGCCAGACCTCCCTTTGGGCAGGAGGGGCGCTCTCAACTGGGGAGCGCCCTTCCTGTGTCTCGCGCACCCCGGCCGTAGGGGCAGGCTCCCATGCCTGCCCGCTCAGGTCTGCCCGCCCGCCACGCACACGCCGTAGCTGCAGGCCTTTAGGCCTGCCACTCCGCCCCGGTTTTCGTGTCCGGCCAAACGGATCGAAATAGCCCGACGCCCCCTGTAACGGCTCTCCAGCGGCGGCATCCTAAGCTTGCGAATCCGCACGCCCGTTGCTGCCCGCCAGCGGACGGGCCGCGCAGGAGCCATGCATGGAAGACCGATGAATCGAGATCACAGGGTGGACAGAGACACGGCCCCGGGAGAAGGGTCCCCGCGGAAGTCTCATCTCGCCGCCTCCGGCCGCTTCCGGCGCGCCCGTGAGCACCGGCCTCCCATGCGCCTCTTCCTGGCCGTGCTGGCGGTGACCTTCCTGGCCGAGACGGCCGTGATGTACCTCCTACCGCATCTGCTGGCGGATCCGCACGGCTTCGCGGCTATTGTCACCGACAGCTCCATCCTGGCCACCCTCAGCGCGCCGCCCCTGTGGTGGCTCCTCGCCGCCCGTGCGCGGGCGGAGAAAGCCCTCCGGAGGAGCGAGAAGCACTTCCGCTCCCTCATCGAAAACTCCCTGGACATCATCATGGGTATCGGGCCCGATGGTGCCCTGCGCTACGTGAGCCCATCCGTTCAACGGACCCTCGGCTATGAGCCGGAAGAGCTGGTGGGGAAGAGCCCTTCGGACCTGGTGCACCCTGACGATCTGCCCGCTGTCATGGCTGCCGTGGCTGAGAGCCTGCGAAGCCGGGAGCCCGGTCCCCTGTTGGAGGTACGGATCCGTCACCGGGACGGCTCCTGGCGCGCTGTCGAAGCCATTGGGCGCGGCTTCCTCGACGAGTCAGGGGCGGTATCCATCGTCGTCACCCATCGCGACATCTCTGAGCGCAAGCAGGCGGAGCAGGCGCTGCGCGAGGCGGAAGCGAAGTACCGGACGCTGGTGGAACAGCTCCCGGCGATCACCTACATCGATGTGGTGGATGAGGCCAGCCCCGCAGGGTTTACTCCGGTCTACTTCAGCCCCCAGATCGAGACGATGCTGGGATACTCGCCGGAGGAGTTCAACGCGCGCGCCGAGCTGTGGTCAGAGGTGCTCCATCCCGAGGACCGCGAGCGCGCCCTAGCCGCGGACGCCCACCACTACGCCACCGGCGAGCCGAGTAGCCACGAGTACCGCCTGATCGCCCGCGACGGCCGCGTCGTCTGGGTGCAGGAGCGGGCGGTGGTTGTGCGAGACGCCACCGGCGAACCCAAACACTCACAGGGAGTCCTCCTGGACGTCACGGCGCGCAAGCAGGCGGAGGAGGCGATCCGGGAGGCGGAGGAACGCTGGCGATCGCTGGTTGAGAACGCCCCGGACCTCATCATGACCGTGGACCGCGAAGGCACAATCCAGTTCATGAACCACGCGGTGCCCGGTTTCACCGTGGGAGACGCCATCGGCACCACCGTCTATAGCTACGTCCGGCCGGAATACCACGGGGCGATGCGGACCGCGCTCGAGCGGCTGTTCGAGACGGGCGAAGCCCAGAGCTACGAGGTGGCGGGCGACGGCCCGTCCGGTAGCACCTCCTGGTACGCCAGCCGTGTGGGCCCAATCACGCGCGACGGCGAGGTCGTGGCCGCGACAATAATCGCCAGCGACATCACCACGCGCAAGCGAGCGGAGGAGGCGCTCCGGGAGAGCGAGGAGCGCCTCCGCGTCCTCATCACCGGCGCCCCAGTCATTCTGTTCGCGACGGATAGCGAAGCGGTAATTACGCTCACGGTGGGCGCCGCAACGGATGGTCTTCCGTCCAAGCCGGAGGAGATGGTCGGGCGGCCGGTCTCAACAGTATTCGCCCACGTGCCACAAATCCAGGAGAACACTCGCCGCGCGCTCGCCGGCGAAAAGGTTGCGTTCACTGTCGAACTCGGCGAGCTGCAGCTCGATTGCCGGATCTCCCCGGTGTGGCGCGAAGACGGCGAGGTCGCCGGCCTGATCGGCGTTGCTACCGACATCACGGAGCGCAAGCAGGCGGAGGAGGCGCCCCGGGAGAGCGAGGAGCGGACCCGCCAGATCGTAGAGACAGCGTACGACGCCTTGGTCTCCATGGACACCCGCGGTGTGATCACAGCCTGGAACGGGGCGGCAGAAACCATCTTCGGCTGGCCCCACCAGGAAGCCGTCGGCCGGACGCTGGCCGAAACCATCATCCCTCCGCAGTTGCGCGAGGCCCACGTGGGGGGCCTGCAACGGTTCCTGGCCACGGGGGAAGGTCCCGTGCTGAATCAGCGAATCGAGATCACGGCGCTGCACCGCGACGGGCACGAGTTCCCGGTGGAGCTGGCGGTCTGGGCCGTCAGGTCGGGGGACAGCTACACGTTTAACGCCTTCGTCCACGACATCACCGCGCGCAAGGAGGCGGAGGAAGAGCTCGCTCGCGTGAACAGCGAGCTCAAGAGCGAGCACAAGCAGATCGAGGGCCTGAACCGAAGCCTGGAGCGCAAGGTCAAGGAACGGACGCGGGATCTGCGCATCGCCAACAAGGAGCTCCGCGAGCGCAACCGCCAGCTCCTCACCGCCCGCGCCCAGGCCGTCACCGACTCCAACACCGGCCTCCACAACCACCGCGCCTTCCACGAACGCGTCCGCGACGAGTTCTCCCACGCGCAGGCCAACGGCACTGAGCTCGGCACGATCATGATGGACATCGACGGCTTCAAGTCGGTCAACGACTCGCTGGGTCACCTCGCCGGCGACCGCATCCTCCGCAGGCTCGCCCGCACCCTCGCCAGGGCCGTCCCACAGGATGACGCCTACCGCTACGGCGGAGACGAGTTCGCCGTGTTGCTGCCGGGGGCCAGCCACGAGCAGACCGCCTCCGCCGCAGAGCGCCTCCGCCGCGCTGTTGAGAAGCGAACTAACGGCAGCGGGGAGGGGATCACGATCAGCCTGGGTATCGCCTGCTACCCGGACACGGCGTCCTCCGCGGAGGAGCTGATCTACGGGTCGGATGCCGCGATGTACTGGGCCAAGTCCGCCGGCAAGAACTGCGTAGGCGACTGGAGCAAGCTGGTACGCCATCGCGCGGAAGGCGTCCTCCCCTGGTACGCCGCCGACCGCGCCATCAGGGCCCCGGACACGGTTGCCGCGCTCGTCGCCGCGCTCGCCGCCAAGGACCCCGCGACCGCCGCTCACACGGAGCGCTGCTCCTGGTACGCCGCGCGGCTAGCCGAAGAGCTCGGCCTGGGCGAACGCGACACCTCCATCGTGCGGCTGGCCTCGCTCCTGCACGACATCGGCAAGCTCGCAGTCCCCGACGACGTCCTGTTCAAGCCGGGCCCGCTCGATGAGCAGGAATGGGAGCTGATGCGGCAACACCCCGTCACCGCCCTGAACATCCTAGGCCAGATACG
The DNA here is from genome assembly GCA_030690405.1 of Dehalococcoidia bacterium. The sequence continues at coordinate 13,172 of JAUYGU010000103.1, forward strand.
CTCCGTCGCCGACGCGACGCCGGCCATCCTCCACCACCACGAGCACTTCGACGGCTCCGGCTACCCGGACGGCCTGGCCGGGGACCGGATACCGATCGCGTCTCGCATCCTCCTCGTCACCGACGCCTTCGACGCCATGACCACCGACCGGCCGTACCGGCGGGCGATGCCGGTGGAGGCCGCGGTGGAGGAGCTGAAGCGCAACGCCGGGACGCAGTTCGACCCGGATGTGGTGGAGGCGTTCTTGCGGATACTCGGCCGGTGCGGCGCCCAGCCGCTCACCTGGTCCGAGGCGTCAGGGAAACCGCGCCTGGAGCCCGTCGTCTCCCCTGTTTTGGCGCGTCAGCCTTCAGGCTGACAACGACCCCGATCCGGATCGGGGTCCCACCGAACCCGTAGGACGCTCACAGCCTTCGCAGCGTGGGCCGGGGCAGGCGGGCGCGCAGGTACTCCGCCAGCGCCTTTACGTAGCGGGCCCCGCTCTGGCGCACCATGTAGTGCCCGCGCTCGCTATGCCAGAAGCCGGCGCTGCGACCGATCTCCGCGAAGACGTCCGCGATCTTCTCCTGCGAGAAGTCGTCCGCGCTGCGACAGACCTCCAGGATGTCCGGCATGACCTGGTGCAGGGCGCCGGCGCCCAGCGCCTTTTGAATGACGTACCCCTGGGGCTCCTCGAAGGCGCTATGCCAGCGCTCGCGGGCGGCGCACCAGTAGTTCAGCAGCAGCCGCCCCACCTCCTCATCCGTAAGCCGCTTGACGAAGCTGTCTCGCACGACGGGATCAAGGGAGGAGACCATGCCGTGCTGGCGCATCAGGTGATGGGGGCGCCGCTTCTCGCCGGGCATGATGAGGGTGCCGTACCAGGGGCTGGACGCGTCGCTGTTCAGGAGGTCGCAGAGCTTGGTGGCGCGGGCGCGCAGATAGTTGCGTTCGCCCTCGCGCTCCAGGAGCGCCACCCCTTCCGCTTCCCGCATCGTGAGCAGGTGCCGGTCGACGACGTCCGTCGGCACGCCCCTCTGGCGGGTGTTGATCACGTGGAAGTAGCGCATCTCCTCGTAGGCGTCTATCCCCTCTACGATCGTCACCGGCAGGGGATAGTCGGCCAGCCACTTCGCCTTGTCCTTGGTCAGGGCGCGCTCCAGGCCGGCCAGCCGGTGCTGGCCATCGACGAGCCAGAGGCGAACGCCGGCCGGGATCGTGAGGACGCCGGGCTCGCCGCCGCCGCTCTCGATCCCGGCCACCTCGAAGGAGGCGTGGTCCGGCTGGCGGATGCAGAGCAGGAGGGAGGTGGGCAGCACGCCCTCCTCCTCTCGCAGGTAGGTGGACACCTGCCGCAGACGCGAAGCTGTGAGCGGTCGCTGGTACCCCTCGCGGTTATCGTGGCGGTACGTGTCGGGAAGGCTGCGGCCCAGCAGGTCCTTGAGTGGCACCACCGCCGAATACAGGTTGACGTCCGGCCGCTTCTGGCGGAACCGCAGCGCGAAGGTGCTCAGGGCCTCCCGGGAAGCGGCTTCCTGGGCTTGCTGGAGGATCACTGTGGAGGATGCCATCTCCCCCTCCTATCTCTATGTGTGCCTTAAGAAAATCATAAAGCAGTTAAGCGTTTTGTCAATACTCTGGGGCACCGGCGCGCGGTTTTGGCGGCTTCTGCCGATGCTATACTGGGGGTGACCACGATGACTATACGCGAACCGAGCGGTACGGCCAAGATACCCCTCTCCGATAACGCCCGCGTTGTCCTGGAGCGCCGCTACCTGGCCAAGGACGCCGAGGGACGGCCGGTCGAGACGCCGGAGCAGATGTTCCAGCGCGTCGCCCGCAACATCGCCCAGGCGGAGCTTTTCTACAAGCCCCTCGAAGATTTCGACGCGGCCGCCCACTGGGAGGAGCGCTTCTACGAGCTGATGGCGCGGCTGGAGTTCCTGCCGAACTCGCCCACGCTGATGAACGCCGGCCGCGACCTGCAGCAGCTCTCCGCCTGCTTCGTCCTGCCCGTGCCGGACAGCATCGAGGGGATCTTCCAGGCGATCAAGGACACCGCCCGCATCCACCAGTCCGGCGGCGGCACCGGCTTCGCCTTCTCGCGGCTGCGACCGGAGGGCGACCGCGTGCAGTCGACGATGGGCGTGGCCTCCGGCCCGGTGTCGTTCCTCAAGGTGTTCGACGCCGCCACGGAGGCGATCAAGCAGGGCGGTACCCGCCGCGGCGCCAACATGGGCATCCTCGCCGTCACCCACCCTGATATCGAGAAGTTCATCACGCTCAAGAGCGACATGCGCACGCTGACCAACTTCAACACCTCCGTGGCGGTGACCGAGGGGTTCATGCGCGCCGTCGAGAACGACCAGGAGTGCGAGCTTCAGAATCCGCGTAGCGGCGAGGTCGCCGGCCACCGCCGCGCCCGCCACATCTTCGACCTCATCGTCGCCAGCGCCTGGCGCAACGGCGACCCCGGCATCGTCTTCATCGACCGGATCAACCGCGACAACCCGACGCCGAACCTGGGGGAGATCGAGGCCACCAACCCCTGCGGGGAGCAGCCGCTCCTCCCCTACGAGTCCTGCAACCTGGGCTCGCTGAACCTGGCCCGCTTCGTCAGGGGCGGCAACTCCAAACGCCGCCTCGACTGGGAGCGGCTGGCGCGCGTCATCCCCCAATGCGTCCGCTTCCTGGACGACGTAATCGATATGAACCGCTACCCGATCCAGGAGATCGACCACGCCACGAAGCTCACCCGCAAGATCGGGCTGGGAGTGATGGGCTGGCACGATGCGCTCCTCCAGCTCCGCATCCCCTACGACTCCGAGGAGGCGCTCGCCCTGGGCGAAGAGGTGATGCGGTTCCTCCAGGAGAAGGCGAACGAGGCCTCCCTGGAGCTGGGGCAGGAGCGCGGGCCGTTCCTCGCCTTCGAGGGCTCCCGCTACGATCCCGATTTCCCCTACCGCAACTCGACCCGCACGACGGTGGCGCCCACGGGCACGCTGTCCATCATCGCCGACGCCTCCTCCGGCATCGAGCCCGTGTTCTCGCTGGCGTTCACCCGCCAGCACTACCTGGACCCGAAGGACCCGGCCAAGCTGACCCGCCTCACGGAGGCGAACAGGCACTTCGTGCAGATGGCCAAGGCGGAGGGGTTCTACAGCGAGGAGCTGATGGACTACCTGGCCGAAGGCGGCAGCCTCCAGGACCGCGAGGAGGCGCCGGAGTGGGTGAAACGGCTGTTCGTGACCGCGCACGAGATCACCCCGGAGTGGCACGTGCGGATGCAGGCGGCCTTCCAGCGCCACACCGATAACGCCGTCTCCAAGACGATCAACTTCCCCTTTTCCGCCGCCGAGGCGGACGTCGCCGCCGCCTACTGGCTGGCCTACCGCGAGGGCTGCAAGGGGATCACCATCTACCGCGAGGGCTCCCGCGACTACTCCGTCCTCTCGCACGGCACGGTGAACCTGAAGGGGCCGGAGCAGGAGACGCAGGAGGCGCTGCGGGAGATCGAGGGGACGCTCGCCACGCTGGAGCGGCCGCGGCCCTACCGGCAGCACCTGCCGGACGAGCGGAAGTCGATCACGCACAAGTTCCGCGTCGGCGACCAGGAGGGCTACATCACCGTCGGCCTGTACGACGACGGCCGCCCGGGCGAGATCTTCGTGAAGATCGCCAAGGAGGGCTCAACGGTGTCCGGCCTGATGGACGCGGTGGCCCTGCTGACATCGGTCACGCTCCAGTACGGGGTACCGTTGGGGGACCTGTCGCGCAAGCTAAAGAACACCCGCTTCGAGCCCTACGGCCGCACGAACAACCCGCGTATCCCCTGGGCGACCTCGGTGGTGGACTACGTGTTCCGCTGGCTGGAGCGGAAGTTCGCGCCGGAGGCCGCCGCCGCCGACGCCTCCGCCCATTCGACGGCGGACGACGTAGGGGCGCCCGATTCCGCTCACCCTGAGCCTGTCGAAGGGCCCGCGCTCAGCCGTGCCAGCGAGGCCACCGGCCTCGGCTGCCCGGACTGCGGCGCCCTGCTCCTCTACCAGGAGGGCTGCCTGGTCTGCCGCTCCTGCGGCTTCAACAAGTGCGGGTAGGCGCGCTCTGTACTGTGGCCAGAAGCGACTCAACCTCTGACAAGGGCTCTACGAAGAAAGCTTCAAGCCCAAAGCACGGGTTTGGCAGCCTAGGACAGTACCGAATCGTTGTCGATGAACTGAAGTATCTCAAACCGCATCGACTGGAGGACGAGGCTTACGAGAAGCTCCTCGCGGTTCGTTTCGAGCTCCCGTTCCAATTGCCTTGGCCACCCAATCCGCACTCCACTCTCATGGCGGATACGTTTATTACTTTCCGATTCCGGCCGGAGCGCCGGGCCATCGAATCTCATTTTGGTTTCTCCACCAAGTACACGGTCACTGGCGTGACTGCGGCCACGCCCGCCATCCGTCTTCCTGAACTCGATCAGAACACCATGAGCGATACCTTCGACTGGATATTGGACCACCTCAATCACTTCTTGGTTGCCTATGCTCTGGTTACGAAGGATGGCGATGTTGGCCCCGTGACGCTTCCTATGCTTGGTCCCTTCGCAGAATGGGGATTCATCCAACCATACGAGCAAACTGCTTCAGTGGAGGGATTGTTCCTGATAAACCCTCGCAGCGTACTGTATGAAAAGCCGGTCCCGCCCCAGCATATTGCGAACGAGGTCTCGAAGTTCAAGTTTGCGCTGGCCACGCAGGGCTACCCGTTCTTGACGTCGTGGCAACTGCGCATAGAAGGAGAACAACACTTATGGGAGGGCAGGTACCATGTTGCTGCGATCCTCCTTGCTAGCGCCTTTGAAGCTAGGGCTAACGAACTCCTGCGCTACTTGTTCTGGAAAGCCGGGCGCCCCGAGGACGAGTTCAATACTGTCCTCCAACAGAAACCGTTCGTCAGACGCCTTCGCTCAGAGTTTCACCCACACCTGGGAGGGAGCTTTGACACGAGGAAAACAGGCCCCATTGGCGACTGGCATCGGCTCACCCACACCCTTCGCAACCGGGTTGTCCACGGCGGCTACCGGCCGACCAGAGAGGAAACAAATGAAGCGCGCACTGCCATGGCGGCTGCGTGGGATTACCTGATGGCTCTCGTTCGCGCCCGCTCAAGTGACTTTCCGGAGCTCGCCCCGTATCTGGAACTCCGTGGGGATCAATTCCTCTGGCCGCCACGCCAGTAGCGCGCACGGACGTGGGCCAGCCAGTGCGCCAGCAGGGTTTCTCCTCAGCTAGCCCCGCCCTGCTATACTCTCTGCGATGAAGGTCCACCACATATCCCCCGACGCGCTCCGCCCCGGCGGCGACGTCGCGTTCATCGGCGAGGCGAGGGTGCAGCCGCTCCTCGGCCAGGCGGACGGCATCGATATCGTTGTCGTGTCGTTCGCTCCGGGCGCGCGCACCTACCTCCACGCCCACGCGGTGCCGCAGGTACTGCACTGCATCGAAGGCCGCGGCATCCTGGCCACCGAGCACGAGCGCAACCTCGTCGGGCCGGGCGACGTCGTCCACGTGCCCGCGAACGAGATGCACTGGCACGGCGCCGCAGCGGACAGCGCGTTCACCCACGTCTCCATCCGCCCCCTGGGCGCTACGCGCTGGACGAAGACCGACCCGCTGGCGCCGTAGGGGCGCCGCTTGCTGCGCCCTCCTCGCCGCCGCCGACGTCTCCGCCTGCTATACTCCCCCTGAAAGCCATTGACACCATACCATATATATGTCATGATATCCACGTGAAAAAGACCATGGTCTACCTCCCCGATGAGACCCACGAGGGGCTCCGACAGCTCGCCTTCGAGCACCGCACCTCCATGGCGGAACTGGTCCGCCGCGCCATCGAAGCTGCCTACGGCGAGACGATAGAGGACATCCGCGACGCGGAAGCTGAACTCGCCGGCTACCTGAAGGACCCCTCGACGGCCATCTCACTCGAGGACTTCTTGGCCGAACGGAAGCTGCGTGTACGGCGTCAAGCTCGCACCCCGCGCCCGGCGCGAGCTTAGGCGAGTCGGCGAGCCCGACAAGAGCCGCCTCGCCACGGCGCTTTCGAAGCTCGCCCGAGAGCCCCGTCCTGCCGGATCACTCAAGCTGAAGGGGCCCATCTATCGGCTCAGGGTCGGCTCGTACCGCATCATCTACGCCGTGTCGGATCACGAGCAGACCGTCGTGGCGTTGAAGATCGCCCGCCGCGAGAAGGACACCTACGAGCGCCTGGATGAGCTATTCTAGCCCGCCCGCCTGCTATACTCCCCCTGATAGCCCATTCGCAAACGAGAAGGAGGACCCGTGACCGCAATCCTGGCCCAGTTCAAGATCAAGCCGGAGATGCAGGCCGAGGCCGAGAAGGCGCTGGCGGAGATGGTCGCCGCCGTGGAGGCGAACGAGCCCGGCGCGGTGCTCTACGTCGCCCACCGCTCCCAGAAGGACCCCACGCTCATCACCTTCTTCGAAGCCTACGCCGACCACGACGCATTCACGGCCCACACGCAGACACCCCACTTCCAGAACTTCCAGCGCCAGTTGGCCCAGCTGGCCGACCTGTCCACCGTCAGGATCGAGCGGCTGGAGCGGATCGCCGGCTTCACCCGTTAGCCCGCGCACCGAGCAGACGCTCGTGGGCGGGGGTCTTCAGACCCCCGCACCATCCCGGTGCACCTTCCCGCTTCCACCTCTCGCCCCGTCCCGGTACCATCATGGCGGCCGCACCTTAACAGCCCGCCCGCCGGCGGCGCACGGAAAACAATCAACCGCTCGCGCTGCCCGTCCTACCTGCTAGAGCCCGTAATCCGAAGGTCGCAGAAAATTCAATCAGACCAACGTATCTGACACGCCAGAACAATCAAACATTCGTATCTACGCCCAGCGACCGCCCCAGCTCGCGCGCGAACTCGCGCCACTCCTCCGGATCGGCCCAGCCCTCGTACCCCTGGTAGGCCGCGACCGGCAGCCTCTCCTCCTCCACCCCAACCAGCGCCCACACGGTGAACGTCTCGATCGGGCCCTTCACTTCGTACGTCAGCTCCAGCCGCCGCACCTCGGCGAAGGCGATACGCCGGCGCGACCGGCCGATTGGGAACCGCCTGCGCGTCACCAGTATCTCCCGCGCCGCCTCGTCCAGCGTCACCTCCTCGCGACCCGTACTGCTCACCAGCCGCCCCATCTCGTCGCGGGCGGGCAGATTGCCCGGCCGCCGGCCGCCCGGCGCCCCCTGCTCCACCACCACCACCCCGTACGTCGCCGCGATGGCTTGTGCCAGCTTGCCCGCGCACTCGCGGTCCGCCTCGTTGATCGTCAGGTCGCCCCCGCCCTCGTAGGCCACGATGACGCGCGAGTGGCTGGGTGGGATGACGTCGCCGGTGGCGGTCTGCATCGGCGCCTGCGACCAGCGGTGCCAGGTCACCGAGGCCACGGGGCGCTCCAGGCGCTCCACCTGATCCGGCTCGTCCTTCCAGCCCTTGCGGGCGCGCGTGTGGAAGCGGAGCTCGCGGTGGACGGGGTCCCATATCCAACCGCCGCAGAGGGAGTCCGCATCGTCGGGCATCTCGGCGCGCAGTATAGCAGACCGCGAGCGAAGCCACGCCCTACGACCGGCAGGCCTGAAGGCCTGCAGCTACGACTACGACAGTGGCCGGGGGGGGGGTAGCTGCAAAG
>JAUYGU010000105.1 GCA_030690405.1 Dehalococcoidia bacterium
GCTGGCAGGACGCCCGCTCCCCCACGCCATGGTGATGCTCATCCCGGAGGCCTGGGACGGCCACGAATCGATGAGCGCGGAGAAGAAGGCGTTCTACGAGTACCACAGCTGCCTGATGGAGCCATGGGACGGCCCCGCCTCGATCGTCTTCACCGACGGCAGGACCATAGGCGCCACCCTGGACAGGAACGGCCTGCGCCCGTCGCGCTACTACGTCACAAAGGACGACCTGGTGATCATGGCCTCGGAGGTCGGCGTGCTGCCGGTCGAACCCGACCGCGTCCTCTACAAGGGCCGCCTCCAGCCGGGCAAGACGTTCTTCATCAGCCTGGAGGAGGGCCGCATCGTCGACGATAGCGAGCTCAAGGCGAAGCTCGCGACGGAGCACGCCTACGGCGAGTGGCTCAGGGAGAACACGCTCTCCTTCGCCGGCCTCCCGGGCGCCGAGCCCGCCCCCACCCCGCCGCCCGACATGCTGCTGGAACAGCAGATGGCGTTCGGCTACACGGTGGAGGATCTGAAGTACATCCTCGGCCCCATGGCCAGGCAGAGCGAAGAGGCGGTCGGCTCTATGGGCACGGACACGCCCCTCGCCGTCCTCTCGGACAGGGCGCAGCCGCTGTACAACTACTTCAAGCAGCTGTTCGCGCAGGTGACGAACCCGCCGCTGGACGCCATCCGCGAGGAGCTGGTGACGTCGGTGAAGACGCTCATCGGCCCGGAGGGGAACCTCCTGGACCCTCAGCCGGAGAGCTGCCGCATGATCAACGTGGAGATGCCCTTCCTGGACAACGGGCAGATAGCGAAGCTGAAGGCGCTGAAGGACCCGCATCTGCGGCCGACGGTGCTGCCCATCCTCTTCCCGGCCGGGGAAGGCCCAACGGCGCTTGAACCCGCCCTCGAGGAGCTGTTCCGCAGGGCGGACCAGGCGATAGACGAGGGCGCCAACATACTCATCCTTTCGGATCGCGGCGTGGACGCGGATAACGCCCCCATCCCGGCCCTGCTGGCCATCGCCGGCCTGCACAACCACCTGGTGCGCGAGAGGAAGCGTACCCGCGTCGGGCTCGTCTTGGAGACGGGAGACGCGCGTGAGGCGCACCACTTCGCGCTGCTGGTCGGCTACGGGGCGGGCGCCGTGAACCCCTATCTCGCCATCGACACCCTGGTCCAGCTCTGCGAGGAGGGCCAGCTAAGCGACGACATCACCTGCGATGAGGCGGTCGCTCACTACCTGAAGGCGATCAAGAAGGGCGTCGTCAAGATCATGTCCAAGATGGGCATCTCCACCATCCAGAGCTATCGCGGCGCCCAGATCTTCGAGGCTATCGGCCTCTCGGAGAGGCTCATCGACCGCTACTTCACCTACACCGCATCGCGCATCAGCGGCATCGGCGCCGAGGAGATTGCGGTCGATGCCCTCTACCATCACAGACGCGCCTATCCGGAGCGCGAGGGCGGCCTGCGGGAGCTCTCCTGGGGCGGCCAGTACCAGTGGCGCCATGACGGCGAGTTCCACCTGTTCAACCCGGAGACCGTCTTCCGCCTCCAGCACGCCACGCGCAGCAAGCAGTTCGATATCTTCCGCGAGTACACGCGCATGGTGGACGAGCAGAGCGAACGGCTCTGCACCCTGCGCGGCCTGTTCGAGTTCAAGCCGGACATGGCGCCGGTGCCGATCGAAGAGGTGGAGCCGGTAGAGAGCCTGTTCAAGCGGTTCGCCACCGGCGCCATGTCCTTCGGATCCATCAGCGCCGAGGCGCACGAGACGCTGGCCATTGCGATGAACCGGATCGGCGGCAAGAGTAACACCGGCGAGGGCGGCGAGGACAGCCGCCGCTACACCCCCGATCCGAACGGCGATTCCCGCCGCAGCGCCATCAAGCAGGTGGCCTCCGGCCGCTTCGGCGTCACCAGCGAGTACCTGGTCAGCGCCGACGAGCTGCAGATCAAGATGGCGCAGGGCGCCAAGCCCGGCGAGGGAGGCCAGCTCCCCGGCTCCAAGGTCTACCCCTGGATCGCGGCGGTCCGCTACTCCATGCCCGGCGTCGGCCTGATCAGCCCGCCGCCTCACCACGATATCTACTCCATCGAGGACCTGGCCCAGCTCATCCACGATCTGAAGAACTCCAACCCGCGCGCCCGCATCAACGTCAAGCTGGTGGCGGAGGTCGGCGTCGGCACCGTCGCCGCCGGCGTCGCCAAGGCGAAGTCCGACGTCGTCCTCATCAGCGGCCACGACGGCGGCACCGGCGCCAGCCCCCTCACCTCCATTAAGCACGCCGGCATCCCCTGGGAGCTCGGCCTGGCGGAGACCCAGCAGACGCTCGTCATGAACAACCTGCGCGACCGCATCATCGTCCAGACGGACGGCCAGCTGAAGACGGGACGGGACGTCGTGATCGCCGCCCTCCTGGGCGCCGAGGAGTTCGGCTTCGCCACGGCGCCGCTCGTCGTCATGGGTTGCGTCATGATGCGCGTCTGCCACCTGGACACCTGCCCGGTCGGCATAGCGACCCAGAACCCCAAGCTGCGCGAGAAGTTCGAGGGGAAGGCGGAGCACGTAGTCAGCTTCTTCACCTTCATCGCTCAGGAGGTGCGCGAGTACATGGCGCAGATGGGCTTCCGCAAGTTCGAGGAGATGGTCGGCCGCAGCGACCTGCTGGACATGCGCCGGGCGATCGAGCAATGGAAGGCGCAGGGGCTTGACCTCTCCGCCATCCTCTACCGGCCGGAGGTTGGGCCGGAGGTGGCGACGCACTGCGTTACGACGCAGGACCACGGGCTGGAGAAGGCGCTGGACCAGGAGCTGCTGAAGCTCGCCGAGCCCGCCCTGGAGCGCCGCGAGCCCGTGACGATCGAGATGCCGATCCGCAACGTGAACCGCACCGTGGGCACGATCCTGGGCAGCGAGCTGACCCGCCGCCACGGCTTCAATGGCCTCCCCGACGATACGATCACGATCCGCTTCAACGGCTCCGCCGGCCAGAGCTTCGGCGCCTTCCTGCCGTCCGGCGTCACCCTCTGGCTGGAGGGCGACTCCAACGACTACATCGCCAAGGGGCTGTCCGGCGGCAAGATAATCGTCTACCCGCCCCGTGGCTCCACGTTCGTGCCGGAGGAGAACATCCTCATCGGCAACGTCGCGCTCTACGGCGCCACCAGCGGCGGCCTGTTCGCCCGGGGGGTGGCGGGGGAGCGCTTCGCGGTGCGCAACAGCGGCGCCGTCGCCGTCATCGAAGGCAGCGGCGACCACTGCTGCGAGTACATGACCGGCGGCCGCGTCGTCGTCCTGGGCCCGACCGGCCGCAACTTCGGCGCCGGCATGAGTGGCGGCATCGCCTACGTCTACGATGCGGACGGCGACTTCGCCACCCGCTGCAACATGCAGATGATCTCGCTGGAGCCCCTGGAGGAGCGGGAAGACCTGGACCTGGTGCGGGGGCTGATGGCGCGCCACCTCGAGTACACCGGTAGCACCGTGGCGGAAGGGCTGCTCCGCGACTGGCCCAAGGCCGCCGGCAAGTTCGTGAAAGTCATGCCGCTGGACTATCGCCGTGTCCTGGAAGAGCAGCGCCGCGCCCGCGAAACCGGCGACACGGTGGGGGCCGCCCGTGGGTAAACCGTCCGGCTTCATCGAGTTTCCGCGGGAGACACCCACGCGTCGCCCCGTGGAAGAGCGCGTCCACGACTGGCTGGAGGTCTACGAGGAGTTCCCCGCCGAACATCTCAAGAAGCAGGCCGCCCGCTGCATGGACTGCGGCATCCCCTTCTGTCTCGAGGGCTGCCCGCTGCACAACATCATCCCCGACTGGAACGACCTCGTATACCGGGACAACTGGCGGGAGGCGATCGAGAGGCTGCACGCCACCAACAACTTCCCGGACTTCACCGGCCGGCTCTGCCCCGCCCCCTGCGAGGCCGCCTGCGTCCTAGGGATCAACGACGACCCCGTCACCATCAAGCAGGTCGAGCTGTCGATCATCGAGCGCGCCTGGCAGGAGGGCTGGGTGAAGCCGGAGCCGCCGCACACCCTCACCGGCAAGACCGTCGCCGTCGTCGGCTCCGGGCCCGCCGGCCTCGCCTGCGCCCAGCAGCTCGCCCGCGCCGGCCACACCGTAACCGTGTTCGAGCGCGCGGACCGCATCGGCGGCCTCCTCCGCTACGGCATCCCCGAGTTCAAGATGGAGAAGAAGCACCTCGACCGGCGGCTGGCCCAGATGGAGGCCGAAGGCGTGGTCTTCCGCCCCGGCGTCAACGTCGGCGGCGATATCGACGCCCGCGAGCTGACGTCGCAGTTCGACTCGGTCTGCCTGACCGGCGGCGCCACCCAACCCCGCGACCTGGACGTCCCCGGCCGCGACCTGAAGGGCGTGTACTTCGCGATGGAGTACCTGCCTCTGCAGAACCGCCGCAATGAGGGCGACGAGATCCCGGACGACGTCTTCATCACGGCAAAGGACAAGCGGGTCGTCATCCTGGGCGGCGGCGACACCGGCGCCGACTGCCTGGGCACCGTCCACCGCCAGGGCGCCCGCGAAGTGCTCCAGTACGAGCTTCTGCCGCGCCCGCCCGACGAGCGACCGGAGAACAACCCCTGGCCGCTCTGGCCCAACATCTACCGCGTCTCCTCCGCCCACGAAGAGGGCGGCGTCCGCGACTACTCCATCCTCACCAAGCGGCTATCCGGCGAGAACGGCGTCCTCAAGAAGCTGCACGCTGTGCGCGTGGAGTTCATCAGCGAGAACGGCCGCCAGTCGATGCGGGAGACGCCCGGAACGGAGTTCGAGGTGGACGTGGACCTCCTGCTCCTGGCGATGGGCTTCCTGGGCCCGGAGAAGGACGGGATGCTGGCCCAGCTCGGCGTGGAGTTCACGGAGCGCGGCAACGTCAAGGCGGACGAGACCAAGATGACCAGCGTCCCAGGCGTGTTCACCGCCGGCGACATGACGCGCGGCCAGTCGCTCATAGTCTGGGCGATCGCGGAGGGGCGCGAGGCCGCCCGCGGCATCGACCGCTACCTGATGGGCGAGACCGCCCTGCCCGCCAACTGACCACCGCGGGTGGGGCAAAACCCCACGACTGCTTCCGTAAGCTGCCCGACTGTTATTCTCTCCCTCGCTGCACTACAATCGCTGCGTCCGCAGGACAGACCGTGGAGGATGCCATGAGCCTGATCGACTTCAACAACGACCTGCCGCCTGAACAGAAGCCCCTACGCGACCAGACCCACCGCTTCGCCGCGGAGGTGCTCCGCCCGGCGGCTCTGGAGCTGGACCCGCTTTCGCCCGAAGAGGTCATCGCCCCCGACTCACGGCTGCGGGACGTCTTCCGCGAGGCGTACCAGGCGGGGTACCACCTGCGCGCCTTCCCGCCGCAACTCGGCGGCGCCGGCCTTGACCCGATGGACGCCTGGGTGGTCGGCGAGGAGTTCGGCTGGGGCAGCTCCGCCCTCTCTATCAGCCTGGGCGTGACCTCCATGCCATTCCGCTTCGCCGCCATGACCGGCAACCCGGACCTCATGCGGGAGGTCGTCATGCCGTTCGTTGAGGACAAGGAGGGCCGCTACATCGGCTGCTGGTGCGCGACCGAGCCCCACCACGGCTCCGACGCCATCCTCTACTCAGGCGAGCACTCCCGGCCCGACATCCACTTCGAGTGCATGGCCAGGCTGGACGGCGACGAGTGGGTGATCAACGGCCAGAAGTCCGCCTGGGTCTCCAACGGGACGATCGCCACGCACACGCTGGGCTTCTTCTGCGTCGAGCCCGAGAGGGGGATGGCCGGCACCGGCGTCGCCGTCGTCCCCCTGGACCTGCCCGGCGTCAGCCGCGGCAAGCCGCTCAACAAGCTCGGCCAGCGCGCCCTCAACCAGGGCGAGCTCTTCTTCGACAACGTCCGCATCCCGCGGCCCTACATGCTAGTGGAGCCGGGCGGGTTCACCGGCGCCACCGACCAGATCCTGGCGGCGGCGAACGCGGGCATGAGCGCCACCTTCTGTGGCGTGGCGCGCGCCGCCTTCGAAGAGGCGCTGACCTACGCCCAGCAGCGCGTCCAGGGCGGCGCGCCGATCACGGAGCACCAACTTGTCCAGCGGCGGCTGTTCGACATGTTCACCAAGCTCCAAGCGGCGCGCTCTCTCTCCCGCCTCGCCAACAGCCGCCTCACCAGCGGCCAGCCCACGACCCACTACTCGATAGCGGCCAAGGTGTTCTGCACCCAGAGTGCGTTCGAGATCGCCTCGGACGCGGTGCAGATCTTCGGCGGCATGGGGCTGGCCAAGGGCATCGCTGTGGAGATGCTGCTGCGGGACGCCCGCGCCTCCCTCATAGAGGACGGCGCCAACGACGTGCTGGCACTGGCGGGCTTCCGCTACCTGCTCCCGGGCTAGGCGCCGCCCAGGGGGAGAAGCTCAGTCCTGGGCTGCCGCTGCTTCCTCATCCACTTCCAGGGTGTGCAGCGCCTTGGCCGGTCCCAGGAAGTGATCCGCGCAGGCTTCGCACTCCCGCAGGTGAGTAACCGCGCCGCCGGGAAGCGCCCGGCCTTCCTCCAGATGTCGCAGGAGGTCGTTGCGCGTCCGCGGACATGAGGAGCCCTGGGCGGACACCGGTGAGTCGGGCGGGTCCGCTGTCTCCCTGACGCTCTCCCAGAGGGAGATGCTGGTCTCCCGGCAGATCTCGCAGCCCATGAGGTGGCCTTCCACGCGCAGCTCGGCCCCCTCGTCTTCGGCAAGCACGCCCATCCGCACGGCGTCGCCGATGTGAGTCTTGGCGCGCGTCCGCTCCCTGTCAGGCCGGGACCTCCCGATATCGAACGGCCAGAAGAAGAAATGCGGCATGGCCAACACCACCTTTCGCCCCCCTCAGGAGGGGCGGATCCACGAGCGTATCATCTGCACGAGCCGTTCCGCCTCTTCCCCGGGGGTACCGCCGATGAACTCGCGGCGGCGCTCCGCGGAAGGGGCCACGTCTACCGAGGCGACAACGGTCGGCGAGCCGGGCTGTCCCATCAACTCCTCGTCCAGGCCCAGACTGGCTGCCGTCCACACCGTGACGGGTGCTTCCTCCATCGCCCAGTCCCAGCGGTCGAAGTCCAGGAAGCGGGGCTCGTTGGCGCCAAGCTTGATCGAGACGACGCACGGCAGGGGCGCCTCCACCACCTCGTAGCCCCCCCGCAGCTCGCGGCGGCCGCGGATTAGACGCTTCCGGGGAAGCGTCTGGATGTGCGTGGCGTAGGTGATCTGCGGCACATCGAGCCACTCCGCGATTCCCGGCGGCACCTGGCCGGTGGCACCGTCGGAGGACTCCTCACCGCAGAGCACGAGGTCGAAACCACCCATCGCCCTGATCCCGGCCGCCAGTGCGCAGGAGGTGGCGAGCGTGTCTGCCCCGCCGAACGCGCGGTCGCTCATCAGGTAGGCGTCATCCGCGCCCATCGCCAGGCCAAGGCGCAGGTAGCGCTCGAAGAGGGGCGGCCCCATGGAGAGGAGCGACACGCGACCGCCGTGGGCCCGCTTCAGCTCCAGCGCCGCCTCCAGCGTGTTGAGGTCCGGGGCGTTGATCTCCGATCGCGCCTGGCTCCGGTCCAGGGTACGCGTCTCGGGATTGATCGTGACCTCTTCAGACTTCGGAACCACCTTGAGGCAGACGACCGTATGCAGCCCGCGCACGCTATCCACCCCCATTTCCCCGCTCGCGACGGATCGCCTGGATCAGCTGCGGCAGGACCTGCGAGACATCGTCCACGATGCAATAGTCAGCGGCCTCGAAGATGGGGGCTTCCGGGTCCGAGTTGATGGCGACCACGGTCTCCGCGTCCTGTATGCCGACGGTGAACTGCATGGCGCCACTGACCCCGCAGACGATGGCCAGCTTCGGCCGAGTGACGTACCCCGTCTGGCCGATCATCGCTTCGCGGTCCGCCCAGCCCTCGTCCACAGCCACCCGGCTGGCGCCCACCTCGGCGTTGATGAGGGCGGCCAGCTCGCGCAGCGTATCGAAGTCGCCGTGGACGCCCCGGCCGCCTATGACCAGCCGCTCGGCGACCGTGATGTCGCCTCCCCGCGCCGTCGAGTGCCTTAACACCCGCACGGGCGCGTCGTCCTCGGAGAGCGTGACGGCGACGCGCTGGATGCGCGCCTGGCGCCACTCGTCGCCCGCAGGGCGGGGGAAGACGCCGGGGCGAACGGTGGCCATCTGGGGCCGGTGCCTGGGGCACATTATGCCTGCCAGGATGCCGCGGCCGAACCCGGTCACCTGGCCCACGAGGAGACCGTCCCCGTCCAGGCTGAGGTCCGTGCAGTCGGCGGTGAGGCCGGTGCGCAGGCGCACCGCCAGCCGCCCCGCCAGGTCGCGGCCGTTGACGGTCGCGCCCAGAAGGAGGATATCCGGCTTGCGGTCCAGGATGATCTGCGTCATCACCGCAGAGTGGGGAGCGGTCGTGTAATGGCGCAGCAGGCGGTGCTCGGCAAGCAGCACCTCGTCCGCGCCGAAGGCGGTGGCGGGCACCGCCAGGTGGCCGATCTCGTACCCCGTGACGACTGCCGTCACCGCTTGCTGGGACTGGTCGGCGAGCTGTCGCGCCTTCCCCAGTAGCTCGATCGACACGGATTCCAGGACGCCGTCCTGCTGCTCCAGGAAGACCCACAGCCCTGAGGCTTGCGCCGCCGTATACTTGGGCTCGGTCATTTCGCGGACCTCGTAGCCGGCGGCTTCGCTCGCGGCGATGTCTCCAGCTGAAGGGCTGACGCGGCGAGCTCCGCCAGGTCCATCACCCGCAGGTCGCGCCCGGAGAGCTTGACACCGTCCTCCAGGCAGGCGATGCAGTGGGGACAGGCAGTGACCAGTATCTCGGCGCCGGTATCCAGGGCCTCCTCCACGCGCAGGTCCGCGAAGCGTTCGCCGGCCTTTGTCTCCATCCACATGCGGCCGCCGCCACCGCCGCAGCACAGCGTCCCCTCGCCGCTGCGCGCCATCTCCACAACCTCAAGGCCCGGAATGGCGGCCAGCACCTGGCGCGGCTCCGCCTGCACGTCGTTGCGCCGGCTCAGGTAGCAGGGGTCGTGGAACGTGACCCTGGCCTCGAACGGCTTATCGAAGCTCAGCCGGCCCTCATCGACGAGCGCCGCCAGGTACTGCGAGTAGTGAAGCGGACGCAGGCTGGCCTCCGCCGGATACTGATTGCGGAACATGTCGTAACAGTGAGGCGAGGTGGTCACCAGCGTCTGCACGCCGCGCTGCGAGAACAGCTCCACGTTGGCCTCGACGATGTGGCGCACGTAGTCGCGCTGGCCGAGGCCGTAGGCGGCATCGCCGCAGCAGGGCTCGTCCTCGCCCAGGGTGCCGAAGGCGACGCCCGCTTCGCGGAAGAGGGCGACCAGGGCTCGCGCCACCTTCTGGGTACGGGAGTCGTATGAGGGGGTGCATCCGACGTAGTAGAGAACCTCATCCGCGGGCTCAAAGCTCTTCACATCGAGACCCTTGGCCCAGAGGGCGCGCTGCGAGGGCGGCCGCCGCCAGGGGTTGGCGTCCCAGTAGAGGGCCCACATGACGGAGGCGAGACCCCGCGGCGCCTGCCCGTCCTTCCAGGCGAGGCTGCGCAGCGCCAGCATGACGTCGGCGATGGGGACGCCGCGCGGGCACTGGACCTCGCAGGCGCGGCAGGTCGTGCACCACCACATGGCGCCGTCCTTCTGCTGGATCCCGAGCTGCGCGCGGTGCATGAGCTGCCGCACGTTGACGGGCTCTGCCTGGAGGAGGCCCCAGGGGCAGGTGGCGGTGCAGACGCCACACTGGAAGCAGGGCGCTACCGCCCCGTCAGTAGCCGCCATCACGCGCTCCCAGAGGGCGTCGTCGAGGTCAATCACGCCGTTCGCCTTCGACCGCTTCATGCCGGCACCCCCTGGCCTGCCGCGTAGGCCTGGATCACGCCGTCCATCTCGCGCATCTTGGCGGCGAACTCGCGACCCTCCGAAGCGGAGATCCACTGCAACTGCAGCCGCTCCGGCGCCACGCCCTTGCGTTCGAATTTGCGGCGCCAGAAATCGAAGCGCTTGATGGTCTGCGCGTTAGCGTTGATGTAGTGACAGTCGGAGCCCTTCTCCGTGAGGCGGCAGCCCGTGATCAGGACGGCCCCGGCGCCCAGGTCGAACGCGCGGGCCACGAACTCCTCTTCCACCCGCGCGGAGCACATGGCGCGGATGATGCGGGCCGAAGGAGGGTACTGGATCTTCTCGACGCCGGCCTGGTCGGCGCCGGCGTAGGAGCACCAGTTGCAGGCGAACACCAGCACCTTCTCCTCCGGCCGCTCGGCGAGAGCGGCATCGATCTGGGCGAGGATCTGCTCCTTGGTGAAGTACGGCATCATGATCGCGTCGTAGTTGCACTCGGCGGCGCAGGCGCCGCAGCCCTGGCAGGCGGCCTCGATGATCCGCAGCGGCCCCTGCTTGATCGGGCCCAGCAGCTCAACCGCGCCGAAGGGGCAGACCGGCACGCAGCGGCCGCAGAAGATGCACTTCTCCAGGTCGAGCTGGGCCGTGATGGGCTCCTTCTCGATGTGGTCCTTGGCCAAGAGCGCCGCCGCCTTCGCCGCCGTGGCGAGGCCCTGCGCCAGGGACTCCCGCACGTCCTTGGGTCCCTGCGCCGCCCCCGCCAGGAAGATGCCCGGCGAGCCCGCCTCGACGGGTCCCAGCTTCGGGTGTTTCTCCAGCAGGAAGCCGTCCTCGCTGTGGGAAACCTTGAGCTGTTGCGAGACGTTCTCTTCCGGCGGCTCTAGGCCGGTGGCCAGCACCAGCAGGTCTGTGGGGATGCGAACGTCGGCCCCCAACAGCTCGTCACGGACGCGCACGGCGCCGTCCTCAATGCGTACCGCCTTCTCCGGCGGCATGTCCGGGTAGCGCAGGAACTGGACGCCCTGCCGGGCCGCCTCCTCGTATAGCTCCTCCGCCTGGCGGCTGAACGTCCGCATGTCGCGGTACAGCACCCGAACCTTCTTCCCCATCCGCCTCAGTCGCAGCGCCTGCCCGACCATCGATTCGCAGCAGTAGCGGGAGCAGCCTGCGCCGTTGCGCCGGGAGCCGACGCAGCCCACGATGGTGACCTTCTCGCCGGGCACATCGTCCCAGCGTCCCTCCAGCTCCAGGTTGGTGATCACCCGGGTGTCCGTGCCGTAGCCCAGTTCGGTGGGCTGGTGAGGGGTTGAGCCCATGGCAAGGATCACTGCCCCCGCCCTCAACTCCTCGCCGCCGGACAGGCGGGCCTCGAAATTGCCTATGTGCCCGCCGATGTGCTCTATCTCCGTGCCTGTGTGCACCCTGACTCCGGCACGAAGGACTTCCGCACGCAGGTGCTTGAGCAGGTCGTGCGCCTTGAGGCCGGCCGGTGATATCTCGTCCAACTGCCGCAGGAGGCCGCCACGCTCCTCCTCGCGCTCCACCAGGTGCGTCTCGTAGCCCTGGCCCGCCCGGTTCGCCGCCGCGATCATCCCCGCCGGCCCGCCGCCGATCACCAGCGCCGACTGCACCATCGGCTGCTTGCGCGGCTCCAGCGGCACGAGTAGGGCGGCTTTGTCCACGCCCATCTTCACCATGTCCAGCGCCTTGAAGGTGGCGGCGTCGCGGTCTTCCTTGTGCACCCAGGAGTCCTGGTTGCGCAGGTTGACCATCTCCAGCAGGTACGGGTTCAGCCCCGCCTTGAAGCAGACGCGGCGGAACGTCGGCTCATGCGTCTTGGGGGAGCAGGCGGCAACCACCAGCCGGTTAACGTTGTGTTCGCGGATGCGCTCCACGATCTCAGCCTGGGTATTGCCGGCGCAGGAGAACTTCTGGTCCTGCGCGTAGACGACGTTCGGCAGCGTACGCGAGTACTCGACGACACGGGGGACGTCCACGGTGCCGGCGATGTTGCTGCCGCAGTGGCAGACGAACACGCCGACGCGCGGCTCATCGAGGTCGGTTATCGGTTCAGCGGCCTCGGGCTCGGGCCAGGAGCGCTCATCCAGGTGCGATAGGGCAGCTGCCGCGGCCCCGCTCGCCTCCGATACGGTATCGGGGATGTCCTTGGGGCCGCCGGCGCAGCCTGCCAGGTAGATGCCCGGACGGCTGCTGCCCACGAGCCCCGCGTGCGTCTCCTCGGCGCGCAGGAAGCCGTCTTCGGCCATCTCAAGGCCGAGCGTCCCGCCCAGCTGCGCCAGCCCCTCCGGGGGGCGCGCCGCGGTGGCCAGGACTACCATGTCCACCCGCTTGCTCGCGATCCGGCCCGTCCCCGTGTTCTCGTAGCGCACGGCCAGCTTCCGGCCGTCGGGAACGATGCTCGCCGGCCTGCCGCGGATGAACTTCGCCCCCTCCTGCTCCGTGCGCTCCAGGAAGGCATCGAACCCCTTGCCGTAGGCGCGCACGTCCATGTAGAGAGCCGTGACGTCCTTGACGCCGTGGTCCAGCGCCTGGAACGCGTGCTTTATCGAGTACATGCAGCAGAAGCGGGAGCAGTAGCGGTAGAACCGCTGGTCGCGGGAGCCGACGCAGAGAACGAACAGGATGCTCTTGGGGTGCTTCCCGTCCGAGGGGCGGACGATCTCGCCGCCGGTGGGTCCGGCGGAGGTGAGGAGCCGCTCGAACTCCATCGCGGTCAGGACGTCGGGATGGCTCCCGTAGCCGTACTGTCCCAGCAGGGAAGGATCGATGGTGTCGAATCCGGCGGAGGCGATGATAGCGCCCGCCTGGCGCTCAAGGTGCTTCTCCGTGGGCATCGAAAAGTCGATGCACTGGGGCGGGCAGGCCTCGGCGCAGCGGTGGCAGGGCCAGTAGTTGGGCGGCTCGTTCAGGCAGTGCTCGATATCGATGTTGTAGGCGCCGGGGATCGCCTGCGGGAACGGAGTGTAAACGGCCTTGCGGGACGCCATGCCGGCGTCGAACTCGTTGGGCAGGACGACGGGGCAGACGGGCTCGCACTCGCCGCAGCGCGTGCACTCACTGGTGACGAAGCCCGCCCGCTGACGGATGCCGATGCGGAAATCGCCCGCCTCGCCGTCGACCTGGACGACCTCCGCGTTGTTCAGAATCTCGATGTTGGGGTGCTCACCGACTTCGGAGAGCTTCGGCGCCTCAATGCAGACGGAGCAGTCCAGGGTGGGGAAGTTCTTGTCCAGCGCAGCCATCTTGCCGCCGATGGACGGCCCCCTCTCCACGAGGATGACCTTCGCGCCGGCCTCCGCGAGGTCCAGCGCCGCCTGCACCCCGGCGATGCCGCCGCCGATGACGAGTACGGAATCGCTCATGACACCGCCGCCACGGGAGCGTATTCGAAACCGCAGGCGAGCGCCTTCAGGTTCAGTTCCAGCAGCGCCGGCCGGACGGTCGTGCGGATCGCCTCTTCCAGCGCCTCGCGCCGCACCACGCCGGTGGTCGCGGAGAGGGTGCCGAGCATGATGACGTTCGCGACCATACGATTGCCCAGCTCAGCCGCGAGCCGGGTAGCCGGGATGTGGCGCAGCCACTCCTTGCCGGTCGCGCTCTCCACGAGGTCCGTATCGACGATCAGCTGGGCGCCGTCGGCCACCGCCGAGCCGTACTTGGTGAACGCCTCCTGGGACATGAGCACCAGCAGGTCCGGGCGGGACACCATCGGGTAGCCGATCGGCTCGTCGCTGATGACGAGATCGGCGGAACAGGCGCCACCGCGCGCCTCCGGGCCGTAGGCCTGGGTGAACACGGCCTCCTTGCCGTCGTAAAGCGCGGCCGCCTTGCCCAGCATGTACCCGGCCAGGATTATCCCCTGGCCGCCGAACCCGCCGAGCCGCACCTCCTGTCGCATCTAGCGCCCCCCTACGGCCGACCGGAACGCCGGCCGCTCTATGTCTACGAAGTTCCCGAGCGCGATCGTCGAGTCGTGCTTCATGTCGATGCCGGCGAGGGAGAGATCGATGCCGGGATCGATAACGCAGTTGTTCCGGTAGAGCCACATCTCGTCCAGCCCCTCGCCGATGTCGTTGGACTTGCCGAATCCCACCGGGCAGGGGGAAAGCACCTCGATAAACGTAAACCCGTTCTTCTCCTGCGCGCGGCGCATCGCCTTCTCCAGCTGGCGCACGTGCAACGATGTCCAGCGGGCGACGAACACCGCCCCCAGGGAAACGGCGAGGTGCGGCAGATTGAAGGCCGGCTCGGCGTTGCCGAGGGGCGTCGTCGTGGACCTGGCCCCCGTCGGCGTCGTGGGGCCCGCCTGGCCGCCGGTCATCCCGTAGTTGAAGTTGTTCACGCAGACCACTTTGATATCGACGTTGCGGCGGGCGGCGTGCATGAAGTGGTTTCCGCCGATGGCGAACAGGTCGCCGTCGCCGCTGAACACGGTCACATGCAGCTCCGGGTTCGCCAGCTTCAGGCCCGTCGCGAACGGGATCGCCCGGCCGTGGGTGGTGTGGAACGAGTCCACCTTCAGGTAGCCGGCGACGCGACCGGAGCAGCCGATGCCGGAGACGACAACGTGCTGGTTAGCGGGAATGGCCGACTCGGCCATGGCGTTGGCCAGGCAGGCCATGGTGGAGCCGAGGCCGCAGCCGGGGCACCAGATGTGGGGTAGCCGGTCGGCGCGCAGGAGGCTGTCCAGGGGATGGGCGCTGACGACGATCTCGCCGGTCACGGGCGCGCCTCCATGATCGCCCGCAGGATCGGCTCCGGGGCGAACATCTCGCCCCCGGCGTGGGTCACCCAGGAGACGGGCCGGCGCGTGTAGCGCTCCACCTCGCGGGCGACCTGGCCGAGGTTCATCTCAGCAACGACGAACCGCCTGGCGGTGTTGGTCAACTCCTTGATCGTTCCGCGGGGAAACGGCCACAGGGTGATCAGGCGGAACAGGCCGGCCCGGATGCCCCTCTCGCGGGCGGCCAGCACGGCCTGTCTGGCGGCGCGGGCCGTCGCCCCATAGGCGATGACCACGGTTTCGGCATCGTCGGTGTGCAGCTTCTCGAATTCGCAGATCTGCTGGGCATTGGCCTGAACCTTGCGGCTCAGCCTCCGTACCAGCCGGTCGTGGACCTGGGGGTCGTTCGTCGGGTAGCCGCGCTCGTCATGTGTCAGGCCGGTGACGTGGATATTGTAGCCCTCGCCGGCATGCGGCAGGGCCGGCACCAGGTCTTTGCCCGCGGCGTAGGGCAGCCAGCCGTCATTCGGTGGGGCTGAGGGGCGCTTCCGGTCTACGGTCTCGATCTCGCCGGCGGGCGGGATGGTCACGCGCTCCGTCATGTGGCCCACCACCTCATCCCCCATCACGAACACCGGCGTTCGATACCGCTCGGCGGCGTTGAACGCCTTGATCGTAAGGTCGAACATCTCTTGCGGTGACGACGGGGAGTAGGCGATCGGCTCGAAATCGCCGTGCGAGCCCCACTTCGCCTGCATCACGTCGGCCTGACTGACGAGAGTGGGTAGGCCGGTCGAAGGACCGCCCCGCATGACGTCCACGACCACGCACGGGGTCTCCGTCATCACCCCCAGGCCGATGTTCTCCATCATCAGCGTGAAGCCTGGACCGGAGGTGGCGCTCATCGCCTTGGCGCCGGCCCAGGACGCGCCCAGCACCGCGGCCATGGAGGCCAACTCGTCCTCCATCTGGACGTAGCAGCCACCGATCTCCGGGAGGCGGCGGGCCAGCCGCTCGGCGATCTCTGTGGACGGGGTTATGGGGTAGCCGGCGAAGAAGGAGCAGCCGGCCGCGAGAGCACCCTCGGCGCAAGCCGTGTCGCCGTTCATGAAGTGCTGTCCGGTGAGCACCCGCTCCGCCGCGGCGACGGCCATCACAGCTCCTCCGTGTAGATGGCGAACTCCGGACAGACGAGCTTGCAGAAGCGGCAGTTGACGCAGGCGAGCTCTTTCCCCGCGACCACCACCGGATAGTGGTAGCCCTTGGCGTTCATGCCTTCCGACTCAGCGAGGACCTGCTCGGGGCAGAACTCAATGCAGAAGCGGCAGCCCTTGCAGCGCTCGGGGATGACGTAGACCTGGCCAACGGGAACCCGGACAACACTGGAGTCCAGTGGTATCCGCACCTGTGCGCCAGACATCAATTAACGCTCCGCCTGGTGGCCCAGCCCCAGGAGCGCCCACTAAGGAGTACCCGCGTTCAACGTTACGGCACCGCAATCGGGCTGTCTGTCGGGAAAAGCCTGAACGCTGTGGGGTAATGCCCGACAAGAGGGTATAATTACGGCTCCCGGCCCCCTCCGCGCTCGACGATCCGGTAGACGACGGTGCCCTGGGCCAGCAGCTTGCCGGCCGCGTTCGTCACCCGCACATCGCAGTAGATGATCTCCTTGCCGCGCTTGAGAACGCGCCCCTCTGCGAACGCGTCCTCCCCGATCACAGCCGAGAGGTAGTTCGCGTTGACGCCCACCGTGGAGCCGAAGAAGCGCGGCGAAAGGATCTCGGCCGTCGTCCAGGCGGCCATCGCGCCGGTGGTATCGATCAGCGAGGCGATGGCGCCGCCGTGGAGGGCGTCGCCGGCCGTGGTGTTCTCCTTCTGGAAGCGCAGGCGGAGCTTCGCGTAGCCCTCGCCGCCCTCCACGAACTCCATGCCCAGGTGCTTCATGAAGGGGGTCAGGGCGACCACCTTCGCGATGCGCTCGTAGTTCTCTTCGGCCGTACGCTCAGGCATGCGTCGTTCTCCTCCTCGCGTCTCAGGGGACCAGGGCGATGTGCACCGCCTCCTCACCGGGGAGCTCGCCGGCGAGGAGGCGTAGGCCGCGTTCCGCCTCTTCCAGGGGCAAGGTATGAGTATGCATCTCGGCCAGCGGGTAGCGGCCCGATTCGATCAGGCGTATCGCCGCCTCGTAGGCCGGGTAGTCCACGCCGAGGGCGCCCAGCACCCGCAGCTCCTTGAGGACGATCTTGTCGCTCAGAAAGTCCGGCACCGGCTTGGCGCCTTTCGTCCCCGCCAGCACCACCGTACCGCCGCGCCGCGCCAGGTCGAACGCCTGCGTCACCGCCGCCACGGCGTAGGACGTTACGTCCACTACCACGTCGGCCATCCCGCCGTCCGTGATCTCGCGGACGCGGCTTGCAGCGTCCTCCGCCTCCACGTTGATGACGTGGTGGGCGCCGAAGCGGCTCGCCAGCGCCAGCTTCGCCTCGTCTCTGGCGAGCCCGCTGACGATGATGCACTTGGCACCGGCCTCGCGGCAGGCGATGACGCTGGCCAGCCCCCTCTGGCCCGGCCCCAGGATAACCACCGTGTCGCCCACCCTCGTCCCCGGCAGGTCAACCGCCCAGCGGAAGCCCGCGCCCAGCGGGTTGAACAGCACCGCCAGCTCCGCCGGCACGTCCGCAGAAAGCCGGTGGACGAGCGAGTGCGGGTCCAGGTACATGTACTGGGCATAGCCGCCCCAGAGCGCGGGCGGCGTGCTGGTGGAGATGTAGCCGTAGGCGGAAAGGAAGCCGCGCCCCCGGCACAGCCGGTAGCGCCCCGCAACGCACTCCCGGCAGTGGCCACAGGGGAGCAGCGCCTCCACGGCGACCCTATCGCCGCGCGACACGCCCCAGCGGCGCGCCGCCACCTCGCCGATCTGCTCGATGATGCCCACAGGCTCGTGGCCGGGGATGACGGGGAATGGGGCGGGCAGCGCGCCCGCGTACTGCTCGTAGTCGCTGCCGCAGATACCGCAGGCCTCCACGCGCAGGAGGGCGTCCTCCGGCCCTGTCTCGGGCAGCGGGAACTCCTGCCCGCTCAGGCGGCGCGGCCCTTCCTGCACGATTGCGCGGCACTTGTCGGTCATCTCTTACGGACGCTCCGGCGGTGCCGCTAGGATAGGCGCACCGCTCCTGGCGTGTCAACGCGCCGCCTCAGCGCTACCGGCCGCGCCGTCTGCTAAAATGTTGACGCCCCGAACCAGAGGCGGTAACTTCCGCTCATCCGTTCATCGCAGATGCCGGCAGGCATGGAGGTGGCCATGGACAAGCACCAGAACTTTGTTGGCGGCAAGTGGCTGGACGCCGTCGACGGTGCGACCCAGCCGATCATCAACCCGGCTACCGAGGAGACGATCGCGGCGGTGCCCAGGGGGTCGGAGAAGGACGTCGACCGCGCCGTGCAAGCGGCCGCCGCGGCGTTCGAGGGCTGGTCGGACACTCCCCCCGGGGAGCGCAGCCTCCAGCTGATGAAGCTGGCGGACCGGCTGGAGGAGCGCGCGGAGGAGCTGGCCGCGCTGGAGGCGCGGAACGTCGGCAAACCGATCACGGTCGCCCTGGCGGAGGTCCCCTTCCTCGTCGATAACCTGCGCTTCTTCGCGGGCGCGGCGCGCTGCCTGGAGGGCAAGGCCGCCGGCGAGTACATGCGCGACCACACGAGCATGATCCGCCGCGAGCCGGTAGGCGTGGTCGCCTCCATCGCCCCCTGGAACTACCCCCTGATGATGGCGATCTGGAAGATCGGGCCGGCGCTCGCCGCCGGCAACACGGTGATCCTCAAGCCCTCCGAGCAGACACCCCTCACCACGATACGCCTCGCCGAGCTGGCGGCCGATCTCTTCCCGCCCGGCGTCTTCAACGTCATCACCGGCGACGGCGAGCCCGTGGGCGCCGGGCTGGTGCGCCACCCAAAGGTGAACATGGTCTCCCTCACCGGCGACGTCGCCACCGGCAAGGAGGTGGCCCGCGCCGCCGCCGCCACGCTGAAGCGCGTCCACCTGGAGCTTGGCGGCAAGGCCCCGGTGATCATCTTCGACGACGCCGACCTTGACCTGGTGGTCGAGGGGGTAAAGGTCGCCGGCTTCATGAACAGCGGCCAGGACTGCACCGCCGCCTGCCGTCTCTACGCCGGCGACAGCATCTACGACAAGCTCCTCGCCGGCCTGGTGCCCGCCGTCGAGTCCCTCAAGGTCGGCGACGTCAACGAAGGGGCGACCGAGATGGGGCCCCTGATCTCCGCCGAGCAGCGGGAGCGCGTCACCGGCTTCGTCGACCGCGCGGTGGCGTCCGGCCACGTGCGCGTTCTCACCGGCGGCAGCAACGGGGACGGCCGCGGTTTCTTCTTCAAGCCCACGGTCATCGCCGACGCCCAGCAGGCGGACGAGATCGTACAGCGGGAGGTGTTCGGCCCGGTCGTATCGATCACCCGCTTCACCGACGACGACGAGGCGATCCGCTGGGCGAACGACGTGGACTACGGGCTCGCCGCCTCCGTCTGGACGACCAACGTGAACCGCGCGCTACACGCCGCGCGCCGCCTGCGCTTCGGCACGGTCTGGATCAACGACCACCTGCCTATCGTCAGCGAGATGCCGCACGGCGGCTTCAAACAGTCCGGCTACGGCAAGGACATGTCCATGTACGCGCTGGAGGACTACACTACGGTGAAGCACGTCATGGCCCGGATCGTGCGCTAGCGCGTCCTCCGGCCGAACGAAGGGGTGAGCGATGCCGTCAGTCATTCTTAAGACCGAAGTGCCGGGCCCGAAGAGCCGGGAGCTCATGCGGCTGGCGGAGGAACACACGCCCAGGGGCCTGGCCCACGTCACGCCCATCGCCGTCGCCCGCGCCGAGGGGGCCCTCCTCACCGACGTCGACGGCAACACCTTCATCGACTTCGCGGGCGGGATCGGCGCCCTCAACTCCGGACACCGCGCCGGCGGCGTCGTGGAGGCCGTCAAAGACCAGGCGGACCGCTACCTGCACCTCTGCTTCATGGTCACGCTGTACGAGCCCTACGTGCGCCTCGCCCAGAAGCTGAACGAGATCACGCCCGGCAGCTTCGCCAAGAAGACGATGCTGTTCAACAGCGGCTCGGAGGCCGTCGAAAACGCCGTCAAGGTCGCCCGCGCCTACACCGGCCGCCCCGCCATCATCACCTTCGAGCGCGGCTTCCACGGCCGCACGATGACGGCGCTGAGCCTGACCAGCCAGGTGCGGCCGTACAAGGACGGCTTCGGCCCCTTCATGCCGGAGGTCTACCGCATCCC
>JAUYGU010000108.1 GCA_030690405.1 Dehalococcoidia bacterium
TCTCTCCTCCAACTGCGCTTGGAACCAAACGCTCTTCAGTGTCCCTGGAGCCATATCATCAGATAGATGACCCGAGATAGATGACCCGGCACTACGACAATCCCAGGTTTGCGATCATGCTTCATCACCCGATGGTCGCCGCGGCGACGAACTTCGTGCCAGCCATCGTCCTCCAATCGCTTCAGCACATCGCGCACTTTCATTATATCACGTAACCATCTTCATGACTTACATATTTTAGGGGCGGGCCATCAGACCCGCCCCATCGAGTATCCAGCATCGAGAATCGAGAGTTACTTATCTCTCTCCATCGTGATCTTCTCTTCGAGGGCGGCCTGGGCGGCTGCGAGGCGGGCGATGGGCACGCGCAGCGGGGAACAGGAGACGTAGTCCAGGCCAAGGTCGTGGCAGAAGCGGATGCTGGCGGGGTCGCCGCCGTGCTCACCACACAGAGCTAGCTCCAACTCCGGGTTGGCGGCGCGCCCCTCCTCCACGGCTATCTGGATGAGGCGGCCCACCCCCAGCTCGTCGATGGTGTTGAAGGGGTTATGGATGAGGTAGCCACGGTCCAGGTAGAAGCGCAGGAACTTCTCCTCCGCGTCGTCGCGGCTGAAGCCGAACGTCATCTGAGTGAGGTCGTTGGAGCCGAAGGAGAAGAAGTCCGTGTAGGGCGCCAGCCGGCCGCCGGCCAGGGCGGCGCGGGGCAGCTCGATCATCGTACCGAAGTGGATTGGCGCCGGGCGACCCAGGGGCTCTCCCATCTCCTGGGCCACGCCCTCCAGGCGCCGCCGCAGGGCGAGCAGCTCGCCCGCGGCCACCACCAGGGGGACCATGATCTTGGGCTGCGGGTCCAGTCCTTCGCGCCGAAGGTCGAAGGTGGCCTGGAGAATGGCGCGAACCTGCATCTCGTAGATGTCCGGGTAAGTGAGGCCCAGGCGAGAACCGCGGTGCCCCAGCATCGGGTTGGCCTCGTGAAGCGCCTTCGCCGTCTCCACGAGCGCCTCCTTGTCCGCCAGGGCGGCGCCCTCCGCGCCCGTAGCGCGGAGCACGGCCACCTCCTGAAGGAGATCCTCGTACGGCGGCAGGAACTCGTGCAGGGGCGCGTCGAGGAGGCGGATCGTGACCGGCCTGCCGTCCATCACGCGCAGGATCTCCGCGAAGTCCTGCCGCTGCCGCTCCGCCAGGTAGGCCAGCGCCTCGCGGAACTGGTGCGCCGCCGCGCTGGCCGCCAGGCGCCCCTCGGCAGCGCGCAGGCGTTCGCCGGCGGCGGCACGGGCTGCCCCTGTCGCCTCCTCGAGAGCGAGGCGGCCCTCCTCGACGGCGCGCTCCATCTCCGAGACGTCGCGGGCCGCGGTCAGCATCGTCCGCACGTAGGGCAAGCGGTCGCGCTGGAAGAACATGTGCTCCGTCCGGCAGAGGCCGATCCCCTCCGCGCCCAGCTCAAGCGCCTGGCGGGCGTCCGCCGGCGTGTCAGCGTTGGCCAGCACCCCCAGGCGGCGCTTCCCGTCAGCCCAGGACAGCAGGACGGCGAGCTCCTCGTTGGCGGCGACGTCCGGCGGCACGGTCTCGATGGCGCCCGTGAACACCTCACCGGTGAAGCCGTCCACGCTTATCACATCGCCCTCCGCGATCTGGGTGCCGTTCACGGACATGCGCCGCCGTGCCGTGTCGATGCGAAGCTCGGCGCAGCCGACGACCGCCGGCTTGCCCAGGCCACGGGTGACCACGGCGGCGTGACTGGTGATGCCGCCGCGGGCGGTGAGGACGGCGGCGGCGGCGATGATGCCGTGCACGTCCTCCGCGCTGGTCTCACGGCGGACCAGGATCACGGGCTGGCCGCCGTTGGCGTCCACGGCGGCTTCGGCGTCGAAGACGGCGCGACCGGTGGCGGCGCCGGGGGAGGCGTTGAGGCCGCGGCCGATCAGCCTGCCCTCGGACAGGGCGCGGCGCTTGGCGCTCTCCTGGAAGCGGGGCAGGAGGAGCTGGGCGAGGTCGGCGGCGGGGACGCGCCGTAGCGCCTCGTCCCGGCCGATCAGGCCTTCCTCGACCATATCCACCGCGGTCTTGACGGCGGCGGCGGCCGTGCGCTTGGCGGAGCGCGTCTGGAGGACGTACAGCCTGCCGCTCTCGATGGTGAACTCGATGTCCTGGACGTCGCGATGGTGCCGTTCCAGCAGCTCGGCGGCTGCGGCCAGCTCCTGATGCATCACGGGCATCTCGCGGGCCAGCTCTTCGATGGGATGGGGCGTGCGGGCGCCGGAGACGATGTCCTCCCCCTGGGCGTTGGCGAGGTATTCGCCGTAGAGGCGGCGCTCTCCCGTCGCCGGGCTGCGGCTGAAGGCGACGCCGGTGCCGCTGTCCCAGCCGCGGTTCCCGAACACCATCGCCTGGACGGTGACGGCTGTGCCCAGCTCGTCCGGGATGCCGTGGTGGCGGCGGTAGGCGATGGCGCGCCGGTTGTTCCAGCTATCGAACACGGCGAGAACGGCGCTCTGGAGCTGCTCCCAGGGATCGGCCGGGAACGCCTGGCCGGCGGCGCCAGCGATCTCCAGGAAGCGATCGACCGTCCAGGCCAGCGCCTCCTCGTCCAGCTCAGCGTCGCTGGAGACGCGCCCGCGCTCCCGCGCCTCCGCCAGCGCTTCCTCGAACGGCTCCGGGTCGGCCCGGAGCACCACTTTGGCGAAAATCTGGATGAACCGGCGATAGGCATCCAGGGCGAAGCGCCGGTCGCCCGCCTCCAGCGCCAGCGCCTGCACCGTTTCGTCGTTCAGGCCCAGGTTTAGCACGGTGTCCATCATTCCCGGCATGGAGTAGCGGGAGCCGGAGCGAACGGAGACCAGGAGCGGTCTATCAGTGGAGCCGAAGCGGCGGTCCAGCGCCTGCTCCATCTCGCCGAGGAGCGCGTGTATCTCGTCCCAGAGGCCGAGCGGCGGCTGCCGGTCGCCGCGATAGTAACGGCGGCAGGCCTCGGTGGATATGGTGAAGCCGGGCGGCACGGGCAAGCCGAGGCGCACCATCTCCGCGAGGTTGGCGCCCTTACCACCGAGGAGGTCCGCCATAGAGGCGCCGCCTTCCGCGAAGCGGTACACGAGCTTAACCGAGGTGCCGCCCGCCGTCTTCATCGCTACACTCTATTCTGAGGCATTTGATAGATACATCCAAGCCCCTTCACAGAAAACGCCTATCATTCACGCATCATTAACGTGACGCTCGCCGCGGGCCACGGGTTACACTCCGCGCGGCGCGCTTCTGAAACGCCGGATTCGCTCACCCGTTCGTAACGCCACCTGAGTTCCCCCGTCATTTAGGTAAGAAACCTCCGTACCTCGTCTATGACAAGCGAAACCGTGACCCACGACATCGCCACCGGCGGCGACCCCGCCCGCGGCTACGAGCCCGGCTCCTCTGCCGACCCGGTAGCGGAAGTGCGGGCGCTGAAGCGCTGGGTGCAGGCCGGCGTCTACGGCACCATCATCGCCTTCATCCCGTTCGACGCCTTCCTCATCCAGCAGTCGCTCCTTGAGCTTCTCGTCAACAACCTGCTGTACGTCGCCGTCGCCACCGCGGCCATCGAGGGCGCCTTCTCCCAGATGTTCAAGCTGCGCAGACGCAGCGCCTATCCGAACGCCCTCGTCATGGCGCTGGGGAGCGTGCAGACCGTCGAAGGCGCCGCCGGGCGGGCGCTGCAGGTGGTGCAGGGCCTCCTGGGGCTGGACGCTTCGTTCCTGGCCCTGGGCTCCGCAGCAGACCTGCACCCGCTGGCCGTCTCCGGCGTCAGCCGGACTGCCGCGAAGGCGATCCTCAAAGCGGCCGGCGCCAGCGTCGCGGAATCTATGCGCTCCGGCGAGCCGTTGCCGCTCGGACCTGCGCCGCTGCCTGCGAAGGAAGGCAAGCCAAGCCGCTGGGTCTGCCTGCCCATCGTCTCGCTGCACAGCCCCATCGGCATCCTGGCCTTCCCCACGCACCACCCCAGCGGCCAGCTCAAGGACCGCGAGCTGCTACGCGGCATAGGTCGCGCGCTTGGCCTCTCGCTGAAGAACCTCCGCCAGAGAGAAGAGCTGCGCAAGAGCGAGGCCCACCTGCGGGTGATGGTGGAGCAGATGCCCGCCGTGCTGTGGACAACCGACACGGAGCTCCGGTTCACCTCGTCGCTGGGGGCCGGGCTGGCGGGGCTGGGGCTGCGGCCCAACCAGGTCCTGGAGATGACGCTGCACGAGTACTTCTCGGCGGATGACGATGAGTTCCCAGCAATTGCCGCCCACCGCCGCGCTCTCACCGGCGAGACCGCCACCTACGAGTTCGAGTGGACGGAGCGGGCGTTCCACACACACATAGAGCCGCTGCGCGACGCAGAAGGCCGCGTCGTCGGCACCATCGGCGTGGCCCTGGATGTGACGGAGGGGAAGCGGACGGATGCGCTACTGGCGGGAGAGAAGCGCGTGCTTGAGATGGTCGCCCGTGGCGCGCCGCTCCAGGAAGTGCTGGAGGTGCTGACGCGGAACGTGGAAGAGCAGGCCAACGGGATGCTGTGCTCCATCCTGCTGCTGGACCAAGGCGGCACAAACCTACGGCACGGCGCCGCCCCCAGCCTTCCCGACGCCTATAACCAGGCCGTGGACGGCATCGCGATCGGCCCCAAGGTGGGTTCCTGTGGCACGGCGGCCTATCTAAAGAGGCCGGTCATCGTTTCCGACATCGCCATCGACCCCCTCTGGGCCGACGTCCGCCATCTCGCCCTGAGCCACGGCCTGCGGGCCTGCTGGTCGACGCCGATCCTCGCCTCCAACGGCGCTGTCCTGGGCACGGCTGCGCTCTATTACCGCGAGCCGCGCGAGCCCAATGCGCAGGACCTGGAGCTGATCGAAAGGGTCACGCATATCGCTGGGATCGCCATCGACCGCAGGCTGGCGGACGAGGCGTTGAGGCGTCGCGAGCGGGAGCTCAAGGCGCTGGTTGAGAACGCGCCCGACATCATCGCCCGCTTCGACAGCGAGCTGCGCCACGTCTACGTCAACCCGGCTGTAGAGCGAGTGATGGGGATGCCGCCTGAGGAGATCATCGGGAAGACTCACTCGGAGCTGGGTATGCCGGAGGAGCTGTACTCAACCTGGCAGACGAGCCTGCGTGCGGTCTTCGACACCGGCGAGGAGCGCGTCATTGAGTTCGGGACGCCCAAGGGCGCGCGCTACTACCAGTCACGCCTGGTACCGGAATTCGCGGATGACGGCTCCCTCGAGACGGTGCTCACCATCACGCGCGACATCACGGAGCACAAACGGGCTGAGGAGGCGCTGCGCGCCAGCGAGACGAACTTCCGTGACCTGGTGGAGAACATCAGTGAGGTGATCTACGCGCAGGACAAGGACGGCCGCGTCACCTACGTGAGCCCCGTTGTGGAGCAGATCGGCGGTTACAGCCCGCAGGAGGTGATCGGCCGGCCGTTCACGGACTTCATCCACCCGGACGACCTGCCTTCGCTCATGGAGAGCTTCCGGCGCACCGTGGCGGGGAACCCGGAGCCGTTCGAGTACCGCGTGGCCACGAAGACCGGAGACTTCCGCTGGGTACGCACGTCCAGCCGCCCGGTCTACGAAGGGGATCGCATCGTCGGCCTGCGCGCCGTCCTGATGGACATCACCGACCGCAGGCGGGTGGAAGAGGCGCTGCGTGAGAGCGAGACCAAGTTCCGCACGCTTGCGGAAACAGTGGCGGCGGCCGCGTTCATCTTCCAGGGCAACCGGATGTGCTACGTAAACTCCGCCGCGGAGGCCCAGACCGGCTACTCACGCGAAGAGCTGCTGACGATGGACTTCTGGGAGGTGATCCACCCCGACTTCCGGCCGCTGGTCAAGAAGCGCGGGCTGGCCCGCCAGCGCGGCGAGCAAGTCCCAGCCCGGTACGAAGTCAAGCTCCTGACCAGGAACGGCGAGGAGCGCTGGGTTGACTTCATGGCGGCGGCGATCGAGTTCGAGGGCAAGCCCGCCGTCCTCGGAACCGCGTTCGACATCACGGAACGCAAGGCCGCTGAGGAGACGATCAGGCACCTCGCCTACCACGACGGCCTCACCGGCCTCCCAAACCGCACGCTGTTCGAGGACCGCCTGACCGTGACGCTGGCCCAGGGGCGCCGCAAGAGGCGCCTGGCGGCAATCATGTTCCTGGACCTCGACCGGTTCAAGGTGGTGAACGATACCGTGGGCCACGCCATGGGCGACCGGCTGCTGCAGAGCGTCGCCGAGCGGCTGAAGGGGCTCGTCCGCGAGGGCGACACCGTCGCCCGCGTGGGCGGCGACGAGTTCACGGTGCTGTTGCCGGACGTGGGCCGGGTGGAAGACGCGGTGGAGGTGGCGGACCGGATCCTGGAGACGCTGCGGCAGCCCTGGCGGCTCAACGACCACGAGTTCCACATCACCACAAGCATCGGCATCGCCATGTGCCCCGGCGACGGCGAGGACGCCGAATCGCTCCTGCGGAACGCGGACACGGCCATGTACCGCGCCAAGGACAGAGGCCGGGACAACTACAAGCTCTACGCGCCGGCGATGAACAGCAGGATCGCGGAGCGTCTGGCCCTGGAGAACAGCCTGCGCCACGCCCTGGAGCGCGGCGAGTTCGTCGTCCACTACCAGCCGCAGGTGAACATCGAGACGGGGCGCATCGTCGGCGTGGAGGCGCTCGTGCGCTGGCAGCACCCGGAGCGGGGGCTCGTGTCGCCCCTGGAGTTCATCCCGGTCGCGGAGGAGACGGGCCTGATCGTGCCCCTGGGAGCCTGGGTCCTGCGCACCGCCTGCGCGCAGAACCGGGCCTGGCAGGATGCCGGCCTGCCTCCGATGCGGATGGCGGTGAACCTCTCCGCCCGCCAGTTCCAGCGGCGCGACCTGCTGGACACCGTGGCCTCTGCGCTGGCGGAGACCGGCCTGCCCCCGCAGTACCTGCAGCTGGAGATCACCGAGGGCGCCGCGATGCAGGACGTGGACCTCACGCTGGCGATCCTGCGGGAGCTGCGGGAAGCGGGCGTCCAGATATCGATCGACGATTTCGGGACGGGGCACTCCTCGCTCAGCTACCTGAAGCGCTTCCCCATCGACGTCATCAAGATCGACCAGTCGTTCGTGCAGGACCTGACCATCGACCCGAACAACGCCGCCATCGCCAGCACGATCATCGTGATGGCGCACGCCCTCAACCTGACGGTGATCGCCGAGGGCGTGGAGACCGCCGAGCAGCTCGCCTTCCTGCGGGAGCGGGAGTGCGACGAGATGCAGGGGTTCCTGTTCAGCCGCCCGGCGCCGGCGCCGGAGCTGGACCAGATGCTGCGCCGGAACGGCCGCCGCTCACGCTCCTCGCTCCCGGCGGAGCTGAAGCGGCGCTAGCCGCCCTTACGGCGAGAACACGTTCCGGCCGCTCTCCGTGTCGTGGCTGACGCGGCCGGAGGCGCCCACGAACTCCTCGCGCGTCATCGCCCGCATCAGGTCGGCGTCCACGGGCGTGTTGGCGATGAACCGCGCGCCGGGCTTCTCGCCGTTCCCCTCGCCCAGGCGAGTCGCCTGCGGCGACAACCGGCCGATGACGATCCCCATCTCCGGCTCTCCCTCTCGGTTGAACTGCACCGTGTAGCTCTCGATGATCGCCGCGCCGTCCGCGCGCTCGACCGTTGGCGGGCTCTCCATCGCCTCTATCGGGGCCTGATCGACCTCGGGGTCCGTCCGCTGCCAGCGCCCGTTCGGCGGACGGCTTGCGCTGTACACGCCGGCCGAGTGCTTGGTCGCGAACCAGCCCAGGCCGGTGACCAGCGCCTTCGCGCCGGGGCTCTCGCGCAGGCGGGCCACGGCCGCCGCGACGGAGTGCGTCACGTAGTTGTTGCCGGGTCCACCCGCGTAGGCCAGGCCGCCGGTCAATGTGAGGGAGCGCGGGTCGTCCATGCTCAGCCCCAGCTCGCCCATCGCCAGCTGGACCGCCGAGGGGAAGCAGGAGTAGAGGTCGAACAGCTCGATCTCGTCCACGCTGAGCCCGGCCATGCCCAGGGCGCGCGAGGTGGCGGCGCGGATGGCGGGCGAGGAGTGCAGGTTGACGCGGTCGCTCACGAACCACTTATCGTTCGCCTCACCGCAGCCCCACAGGTAGACCCAGCGGTCCTCCGGGATGCCGAGCTCACTGGCCGTCTGCGATCCGGTGAGGATGACGCCGGCCGCCTGGTTCACCTCCATGATGGCGTTCATCCGCTTGGGGTAGGGGAAGCAGACCATGCGGTTTGCGGGAGAGACGGTGGTGATCTCGTCCGCGGTCAGGGGCTTCGGGAACCAGGCGTAGGGGTTCTGGGCGGCGACGGCGGAGAACCTCTCGTAGAGGGCGCCCAGACGGCGGCGGTGCTCCTCCAGGCCCAGCCCCAGGTGGGCGCGCAGGGCGTTCTCGAACAGCGGGTAGACGCGGGTGGGCATGACAGCGCCGTGGCGGGACTCCACCTCCGTGACGCCGCTGCGGCTATCGCCGACCATCTCCTGCGGTATCCCCCGCTCATGCCAGGGGAGGCTGGCCCCCAGCTTGCGGGCGAGGCGGGTCGACGCCAGCACCTCGGCGCCGCAGATGAGGGCGAGGCGCGTCTCGCCGCGGACGATCGCCTCCGCCGTCTTGTTGATCAGCCGCTGGGGGGTATCGCCGCCGACGGCGGTGTAGACGCGCTGGGCGGGGCTGGCGCCCAGCCGCTCGGCGAGCAGCCCGGTGGTGTCGGAGTAGGGCCAGGCGATGATATTGACGACCTGCAGGCTGTCCATGTGGGCCAGGAGTCCCTGCACGCCGGCGTCGTCTTCGGCGGCGCGCGCCACGGTGGCCATCATCTCCAGCGGCTCCACCGCGTCGGCGATCTCTCGGGAGCGGTTGACGTACTGGCCGGCGCCTACGATGACCGGCAGGTTAGCAGCGGACATGGCGACCTTACTCTAACGCGAGGGTGAGCGTAAGTCTACCCGGCAAGCGCACCCCGATTAGGCTCAATCCGAAGCGCGCACTTCAGTGCGCGGGAAGGGCTGCACGCGGGCTAAAGCCCGCGCCTCTGATGATGGGGTGAACGAGGGCTGCCTCAGCCGGCGCCCAGGAGGCCGATGGCGGCCCGCTCAAGACTGGGCGCCGCCTGCGGGCCCAGCGAGACCATCTCCTCGTAGCCGCTGTTGCGGCCGGACCCGTATTCGTCCTCGGGGATGAAGTAGCCCAGCGTATCGTTCGTCAGGCCGAGAAACATCGTGGCGGGGGCGTCCAGCCGCTCTCGCAGGGCCTGTCCCAGGCGGGTGAGCACCTCGCCGGGCGCGACCAGCGCGTCGAGGCCCTCCCCGATCCGCACCCGGCTCACGCGTGTCCGCACGTACGGCTTGCCGCCGCGCAAGAGGACGGGATGCTCCGCTATGAGGCCGAGGCCGGCGTAGACGAACGCCCGGTCCTGGCGGGCGTAGCGGCCGGCCAGCCAGCGCAGGGCGCCCACCGCCGCCAGCCCGCGCACGCCGGTGAGCAGCCCCTGAAGGACCAGCCCCGGCGGCAGGCGCAGCCGCGGGCTGGCCAGCGGCAGGTCAAGATAGCGGCCGCTGAGGGACAGCGGGCGCTCCAGCTCCACCGTCTTCTTGAGGGCTTTGGCGGCCGTTTCCGCCAGACCCTCGCCGTAGGCCTGCATCTCGGCGAAGCCGCCGGTCACGCTGGGGTTCGCGTCGCCCTCGTCCGCGTTCACGAACAGCGCCACGCCGCCGACGGCGGACTCCAGGGAATCGACGAGCGCGCCCGGGAAGTCGCGCGAGATATCGACGTTCGCCTCCTGGGTGACGGTCGGGTGGCAGGCGAAGTTGACCAGCGTGCCGATGGCGTCCTGATCGCTGTCGCGGGCCTGGAGCACCGTCATCACGTTGTCCGTGTGGGGCCAGCCGCGGCGGTTCACGGTGCGGCCCTTCACCCTCACCGTCGCCACGCGCAGGGCCGCCTCGCGGCGGTCGGCAGCCGCCTGGAGGGCGGCTCGCACGGCCTGGCGGCGCACGTGCGCCGCGTAGCCCGGCGAAACGCCTCCCCACAGACCCTGGAGGTCGGGGCCGGCGTGGGTGTGCGTGCAGGCTACCAGCACCGCCGGCTCCGGTATCTCCAGCCGTCGCGAGACCGAGGCGCGGACGCGGGCGATGTGGCGGTTGCTCATGCCGACGAGGTCAAGGGCGATGAGCGCGACGGTCGTCTCGCCGTCGCCGAGGACGAGGGCGCGGGCGAACAGATCGTCGTGGACGCCGCGGGCGGGGCGGCCCAGGTAGCCGTCGTAGCCGCCCAGGTAGAGGCGGTCCTCCAGGTGCTCGGGGAGAGGGGTGATGGGGAGGGCGGCGGCTCCGGCCAGGAAGGGCGTCCCGTCCATGACAGCGCCCAGTATAGCAGCCCTCGCCGCCATACGATTGACACCGGCGGCGGCAGGTTTATAATCCTATCCATCTGAGAGAATCCCGTGGTCTACCCCGGCAAGGAGGGTTACATGTCACCACGCAGCCTCAGCCGAATCTCGCTTCTCATGTTCGTCTTGGCGCTGGCCACCGTCCTCGCCTTCGCCGCCTGCAAGGACGGGGGCAAGAAAGGGGCGGTGAATATCCAGACTTTCGAGCAGAACCCGCTGGCGGTGGAGCAGCTCAAGATCGGAGCGGCGGACGCGGTGCTCGCGGACTTCCCGGTGGCCGCCTACGACGCGCAGCTCTCCGACGGCGAGCTGGAGGTGGTGGGGGAGCAGTTCGACGCGGCGCCGTACGGCATAGGCATGCGCAAAGACTCGTCCGAGCTCAACGCGATCATCGCCGACGCCCTTCGCCAGATCATAGAAGACGGTACGTACGACGACATCCTGGCAGAGTGGAACCTGGAGGCGGGCAAGGTGGACCCGCCGGACGCGCCCGCCGCGGTCCCCGACGTGGGCGACGTGCCGGAGCTGGCGGACGGCATCCTCCAGATCGGCTCGGACATAGCCTACGCGCCCATCGAGTTCTTCGAGGAGGGCACTCAGAACGAGATGGGCTTGGACGTGGACCTCGCCAACGCGATAGCGGAAGTGATCGGCGTGGACGTGGAGTTCCTGAACCTGGGCTTCGACCCCTTGATCCCGTCGCTCAAGGGCGGCGAGATCGATATCATCATGTCCTCGATGACGATCACGGAGCAGCGCCAGCAGGAGATAGACTTCATCGCCTACTTCACCGCAGGTACGGGGATACTGGTGAAGAGCGGAAACCCCGAGGACATCGGCAGCTTGGAAGACCTGTGCGGGCTTATCGCCGCGGTCCAGGTGGGCACGATCCAGGTGGATCAACTGGAGGCGCTCAACGACGAGACCTGCACCGATTAGCGGACACTAGCTGCCAAAATAGCCCCCAGGCGATGACGCTCGCCCGGGGGCTGCTCTTATAATCCGCCTAGACCAGCCCTGCCCAAGCTCCGGCAAGGAGGTGGACGATGCTTCCAGCACTGGTAGCGTTCGATTTCGACATCGGCACCGTCTGGGAGTTCCTGTTCAACCCCGTGATCATGCGGGGCGTGTGGATGACGCTCCGGGTGGCCGTTATCGCCCAGGCGATGGGGATCGCTCTCGGCGTGATCTTCGCCCTGCTCCAGATGTCCAGGAGCCTGCCTTTCAAGGCGATCGCCGGGTTCTACATCTGGTTCTTTCGGGGGACGCCGGTGCTCGTTCAGCTGCTGGCGCTCAAGTTCGGGATGCCCGGCCTGTTCGATGACCCCGATATCGCCCGCGAGTTCACCTTCTTCCGCGTCGCTATCGTCGCCCTCGGCGTCAACGAGGGCGCCTACATGACGGAGATCGTGCGCGCCGGCATCCTCTCCGTAGAGGAGGGCCAGATGGACGCCGCCAAGTCCCTGGGCATGACCTATCTGCAGGCGATGCGGCGGGTCATCTTGCCCCAGGCGATGCGGGTGATGATCCCGCCGACCGGCAACGAGTTCATCGCCATGCTCAAGAACACATCGCTGGCGTTCGCCATCGGCCTGGTGGAGCTGCTGGCGTCCGCCCGGCTCATCTATTCGGTGAACTTCAAGATCATGGAGCTGCTTGTCGTGGCCTCTATCTGGTATTTGACGATGACGACGGTCCTCAGCCTGCTTCAGGCGGAGCTCGAGCGCGCCCTCACCATCTCCGAGCGGGAGCGGCCGGAGACGCTGTTCTCACGGGTGTTGACCATCATGGGTGGCCGGCGTGGCATTTGAGGCCCGTACCGGCGGGGCGTAGAATGTGGGCGCGATGGCTGACCCCATGTTCCATGCTGTAGACGTCCACAAACGCTTCGGGCGGCTGGAGGTGCTGCGCGGCGTCTCGATGGACGTAGCGCGGGGAGAGGTCGTGGTCATCATCGGCCCCAGCGGCTCCGGCAAGACGACGTTCCTGCGCTGCATAAACCACCTGGAGCGCGTGGACGGCGGCAAGATCTACGTCGACGGCGAGCTCGTCGGCTACCGCGAGAAGAGCGGCCGCCTGGTGGAGGACAGGGAGGCGGAGGTGGCGCGCAAGCGCGGGGCGATAGGCATGGTGTTCCAGCGCTTCAACCTGTTTCCCCACCTCACGGCGCTGGGCAACGTCATCGAGGCGCCCCTGCGGGTGAAGAAGCTGCCCCGCCGGGAGGCGGACGAGCTGGGCCGCGGGCTGCTGCAAAAGGTTGGGCTGGACGAAAAGCTGAACGCCTACCCCTCGCAGCTCTCCGGCGGCCAGCAGCAGCGCGTCGCAATCGCCCGCGCGCTGGCGATGCAGCCCAAGCTGATGCTGTTCGACGAGGCGACCTCGGCGCTCGACCCCGAGCTGGTGGGCGAGGTGCTGGAGGTGATGAAGGCGCTGGCGCGGGAGGGGATGACGATGATCGTGGTCAGCCACGAGATGGGGTTCGCACGCGAGGTGGCCGACCGCATCGTGTTCATGGACGAGGGCGTGATCGTGGAGGAGGGGCCGCCGGAGGAGCTGTTCACGCGGCCCCTGCAGCCGCGGACGCAGGCGTTCCTCAGCAAGATCCTGTAGGCGGGAGCGGCCCGGCCCAGCTGCGATTAGCTAGCGCGCCGTCCAGCCGCCGTCGATGATCAGCGGCGCGCCCGTCATGAACGAGGAGTCGTCGCCGGCCAGGAACAGCGCCGCCTTCGCGATCTCCTCCGGCCGGCCCAGCCGCCCGAGGGGAGTGTTCTGCAGCGCCCATTCGAGCAGCGGCTGGACCTGCGTGAGGGGCCCGATGAGAGGCGTGTCTATCCAGCCGGGGCAGATGGCGTTGACCCTGATCCCGGATGCGGCGCCGGCCAGGGCGAACTGCTTGGTGACGCCGAGGACGCCGTGCTTGGCGGCGATGTAGGCGTTTCCGGACGGGGAGCCGAAGCCCTCCGGCAGGCCGGGAATACTGAACCCCACCAATCCCGCCATGGAGGCCATATTGATGATGGCCCCGCCGCCGCCCTGCGCCTGCATCGCCTCCAGGCCGTGAAGGCAGCCGTAGTAGACGCCGGAAAGGTTGACGGCGATCACCTGCTCCCATGTGTAGGTGGGAGCGATGATCCCGGCGTTGTTCACCACGATGTCCAGCCGTCCAAACGCCTCCACCGCCGCCGCGATCGCCGCCTTCACGTCCTCCTCGCGGCCGGTGTCCGCGCGCAGGAAGCGCGCCCGCCCGCCCGCGTCCTCGATCTCCCGCGCCGCCGCCGCGCCCGTCTCCTCGTTCAGCTCGGCGACGAGCACCGCCGCCCCCTCCACCGCGAACGACCGCGCGATGGCCCGGCCGATGCCCGAACCGGCCCCCGTCACCAGCGCTGACTTGCCCTCTAGCTTCATCCGTCTCCTCCTTCTAAATCGGCGTTAATGGTAGCCCACCACCGGCGGTTCCGTCGATGGCCCACCGCCCGCGGTCAGGCTTGCCTGGCGCCACGGCGGCTGCCCATAATGGGCGGGTAGCGGCAGCAGCCGCTGGCAGGCAGGGAGGATAGAGATGAGCAGACTGGCTGACAAGATAAAGCGCGCAGGCCGCGTGGAGCCCGCTCCCATCGGCTTCGGCGCGCCGCCGGAGCGCCGCGCCTCTGCCACGATTCTCTGCCTTCTTCGCCTCGAAAAGGACGAAGCCAAGAAGGT
This sequence comes from Dehalococcoidia bacterium, assembly GCA_030690405.1. The sequence goes on from JAUYGU010000108.1 coordinate 14,105, forward strand.
CGCGCAGGCCGCCGCGGCCGCCGACGCCGTCATCATCACCGGCGCCGACGCCGGTAAGCTCGCCGACGTCCTCAAGAAGCTGGGCGAAGTCCCCGTCGGCCTCCGCCTCGAAGACGCGAAGCGGGCGAACGTCGCCGCCGCCCGCGAAGCCGGCGCCGACTTCGTCGTCCTGGACGAGGAGTCGGCCGCGGAGGCCGTGCTGGAGGAGAAGACGGGCCTCGTCCTGACCGTCGATCGCGACGCCGGGGACACGGAGCTGCGGGCGCTGGCCGGGCTGTCTCTGGACGCGCTGGACGTCGGCCCCCTGGGGGAGCCGTTCACGCTGCGCCGGCTGATGGCGCTGCGCCGCGTGTCGCTGCTCGCCCAGACACCGCTGCTCGTCGACGTGCCGGCCGGAATCGAGGCCTCCCGGCTGGAGGCGCTGCGCGAGGCGGGCGTGGCGGGCGTCGTCCTGGACGGCCGCTCCGCGGACAAGCTGCAGGCGCTGCTGGAGGCCGTCCTCTCGCTGCCGCCACGCGGCCGCCGCCGGGAAGGGCGGACAGAGGCGCTGCTTCCGGCCGCCGCCGCCGCGGCTTCCTCCGAGGAGGAAGAGGAGCCGGACTACGAATAAAGTCCGCCGCTCCGCCCTTCCATAACCTTGACGTAGAAGTAAAGCCTCGCTATACTCCGATTCAAGCAACACACTGCGATAGTGTAAGGAGCAGCGGGCCTGTGCCAGATAGCCAAGAGGCGTATCTCCAGATCGGTGAAGTCGCCGAGCGAACAGGCGTAACGCAGAGGACCCTGCGCTTCTACGAGGAGAAGGGGCTGCTGCGCCCGCCCACCCGCATGGACGGCGGCTTCCGGCTCTACTCCGAGGACGACGTCACCCGCGTGGAGCACATTCGACAGCTCCAGAACCTGCTGGGCGTGACGCTGGCCGAGATCAAGGAGATGGTGGACGCAGAGGAGGTCCTGCAGGAGCTCAAAGCCCAGTACCGCCCGGAGGCCGACGTCTCCGAGAAGCGGCGTCAGCTCCTGAAGGCGATCGACGTCGTCACCCGCCAGCATGGCATCGTCAGCCAGAAGGCGGAGCAGATGAGCGAGATGAAATCGCAGCTGGAAGAGCGGCTGCGCACCTTCGACCGCTGGATGACCGAGCTGGAGCGCATGGAGCGCAAGCAGCCGGTAGCCTGACGGCGCCGCCCCCCCCATCAGCCAAAGCGCGGGCTCTAGCCCAGCGACCGGCCCTCGTTCGTCCCATCAGCCGAAGCGCGGGCTTTAGCCCGCGACCAGCCCTCGCCGCGCACTGAAGTGCGCTCTTCGGATTGGGCCTGCTATAATGCGAACGCATCTTCACGATATCCCCCTATCTATGGCCAGAAATACCAGCCCCTCACAGCGGAAACCACCGGCCGGCCCGCGCTATCACCGGATCGTCGCCAAGCTCGGCACGAACGTCCTCACCGCCGGCACGGACCGGCTCGATATGGACGTGATGGCCTCGCTGGCGGGCCAGGTGGCGCGCCTGCGCAAGGCCGGCGCGGAGCTGCTCGTCGTCACCTCCGGCGCCATCGCCGCCGGCCGCCACCGCCTCGGCGTCAGCCGCGACCGAAAAGACATGCCGTTCCGCCAGATGCTGGCCGCCGTCGGCCAGAGCGACCTGATGCAGGCCTACCAGGAGCTGTTCGGCCGCCACGCCATCACCGTCGCGCAGACCCTCCTCACCCGCCGCGACCTGGCCGACCGCCAGGGCTACCTGAACGCCCGCAACACGCTGCTGGGGCTGATCGAGATGGGCGTTGTGCCCGTGATCAACGAGAACGACGTCGTCGCCGTGGACGAGATCGAGGGCGCCAAGATCGGCGATAACGATAACCTCTCGGCGCTCGTCGCCAATCTCGTCGACGCCGACCTGCTGGTGCTGCTCACCGACCAGCCCGGCCTCTACACCGCCGACCCCCGCCGCGATGCGAACGCCACCCTCATCCCCCGCGTGGAGCGCATCGACGCCCGGATCGAACGGCTGGCGGGCGATACGCGCGGCCGCGGCGTCGGCGGGATGGCCACGAAGCTCCAGGCGGCGAAGCTCGCGCTCGCCGGCGGCGCCGACGTCGTCATCGCCGATGGGCGGGAGCCGGACGTCCTCCTGCGGCTCGTGCGCGGCGAGGCGCTGGGCACCTTCTTCCCATCAGGGGTTGACCGCATGGAGAGCCGCAAGCGCTGGATGGTCGCCGGTCTCTCGCTCAAGGGGAGCATCGCCGTGGACCCCGGCGCCAGCAAGGCCCTGTGCGAGCAACGCAGGAGCCTCCTGCCGGCCGGCGTGCATGATGTGACCGGCAGCTTCAAGCGCGGCGACGCGGTGGCGATCACGGACGGCGACGGCCGCCGCATCGCCTGCGGCATCGCCAACTACAGCGCGGAGGAGATCATGCGCATCCGCGGCCTCCGCAGCGACCGCATCGAGGCGACGCTCGGCCACCACTACGGCGGCGAAGTGGTGCACCGCGATAACCTGGTGCTCCTGTAGGGCAAGGGTGGACACGCCGGTCGGTGGCGGCTACGATGGCGTTACCCCTGAGGTCACCCCCAAGAATCGCATCCCGCTCCAAGAAGTCACGGAGGGCAGATGGGCTCAGTCATCAAGAAGCGGCGCAAGAAGATAAGCAAGCACAAGCACCGCAAGGCGCTCAAGAAGACGCGCTGGCAGCGACGGCACAAGTAGCGCCGCCCGGCTGGGCGGCCCGCTCTGCGGGCTGGACGGATATGATCGGCCGATTTCGGAGAGTCCTCAAGCGTCACCAGCGGGAGTCAGACCCGCTGGTGAAAGTGGCGGGCGTGCCCACCCGTCGCGACGCCGAAGCCTGCCTCGAAGCCCTGGAGGCGAAGGGCATCGAAGCGGAGGCGCGCGAGGACGGTCAGCGGCTGGGTGCCTTCGAGCTATGGGTGCGGGCCAGCCAGGAACCGGAGGCGCGGCTGGTGATGGGCCTCTCCGGCCGCAGCGTCATCCGGCTGGAGCGCCACCGCGGCGAAGGCGAGGAGAAGAGGTAGCGAGGCCGTGACCACCACCGCAACCGATCTCCACGCCCAAGGCGCGGCCGCCAAGGAGGCGTCCCGCACCCTCGCGCGGCTCTCCGCCGACGTCAAGAGCCAGGCGCTGCGCAACGTCGCCCGCGACCTCCTGGCGCGCGAGGCCGAGGTGCTGGCCGCCAACGCCCGCGACATCGAGGCCGGCCGCCAGGCGGGTCTCTCGGAGGCGGTGCTGGACCGGCTCCTCCTCACCCGCGAGCGGCTGGAGGGGATCGCCGCCGACGTCCAGCAGGTCTCGCTCCTGCCCGACCCCATCGGCGAGGTGTTCGAGATGCGGACGCTCCCCAACGGCCTTCAGGTCGGGCGCAAGCGGGTACCCCTGGGCGTGATCGCCGCCGTGTATGAGAGCCGGCCCAACGTCACCGTGGACATCGCCTCGCTCTGCCTGAAGTCCGGAAACGCCTGCATCCTGCGCGGCGGCAAGGAGGCGATCAACTCGAACATCGTCCTCGCCGGCGTCGTCCGCGAGGCGATCGCCGAGGCGGGCGTGCCGACGGACGCGGTGCAGATGGTGGAGAACCCGGACCGCGCCCTCCTGGGCGAGCTGTTGAAGATGCGGGACGCCATCGACCTGATTGTGCCGCGAGGCGGCGCGGAGCTGATCCGCTACGTCGCCGAGAACGCGACCATGCCCGTCCTCACCGGCGGCATCGGCGTCTGCCACACCTACGTGGACCGCGCCGCCGATATCGCCAAAGCGGTGCCGGTCGCCCATAACGCCAAGTGCCGCAAGTTCAGCATCTGCAACGCCCTGGACACCCTCCTCGTGCACCGCGACGTCGCCGACGAGTTCCTGCCGGCCATCGGCCGCAGCTGGACGGAGGCCGGCGTTAAGATGCACTGCGACGAGCGGTCGCTGCGCATCCTGAAAGCGCAGGAGATACCGGAGATCAAGCTCACACCGGCCGCCCCGGACGACTTCGGCCGCGAGTTCCTCTCGCTGGCCGCCGCCGTGAAGACCGTGGACAGCCTGGACGACGCGCTGGAGCACATCCACCGCTACGGTACCGGCCACTCGGACGCCATCATCACGGAGGACTACTCCGCGGCGATGCGCTTCCTGGACGAAGTGGACAGCGCCGTCGTCTACGTGAACGCGAGCACGCAGTTCACGGACGGCGCCCAGTTCGGCCTCGGCGCCGAGATCATCGATTCCACCCAGAAGACCATCGCCCGCGGCCCCGTCGGCCTGCGCGAGATCACGACCTACAAGTGGATCGTCTTCGGCAGCGGCCAGACGCGGCCGAAGTAGGGCTCCGGCTTGTTCCCTGCTCCACGTTCCCTGTACCGGGAGAAAGGAGGCCCCCGTGCCTGACTACATCTTCGAGCGGGAGTGCCGCACCCCCCACTCAGAGTGCTACATCATCGCCTCCGGCGAGGAAGAGGTCGGCCGCGTGGACGTGCACTACACCCCGTCCATGGCCTACGCCACCCTCTGCGTGGGCGAGGACATGACGGACGACGACATCCGCGAGCTGGTCGAGGAGATCGACGAGCGGCTGGTGCTGACGACGGACCCCTTCCGGGAGGACTTCGTGGTCACAGTCTGGGCCGGGCGCGAGGCGGCCGTGTTCTCAGACGAGGACATGGAGGAGGAAGAAGACGAGGATGAGGAGGAGGAGGGGAACGGCCACCGCGCGGACTAGGGACATTTTGTCATTCTGAGGAGCGAAGCGACGAAGAATCTGTCCGGGCGGACGGCATTTTGCCCGCCGTCCCGGCCGGGACTCTCACTGCCGGAGGGTTCTCCTGATTCGGTCCCACCGGTACTACGTTTACCCAATGACTAACCGCCGTGGCACGCTCTATACGGGTGTGACGAATGATCTCCGGCGGCGGTCCGGCGCTTTCCCGTGAGGCCGTAGGCGGGGGTCTTTAGACCCCCGCTAGGTCGGGGTCTAAAGACCCCGACCTACATCCGCTGACGTTGCCGCCCTGCTATCCCCGCTCGTGCAGGATGCGCTCCAGCGGGCCGCGGTAGCGGCCGTCGTCCGGCTCAAGGTGGATCGTCACCACCGCGCCCGGCAGATGCTCCTGGATCTCCCGCTCGATCTCATCACAGACGGTGTGCGCTTCCTCCACCGTGCGGTGGGGATCGACGATGAGATGCATGTCGACGTGGCGGGTCGGCCCGGCCCTGCGGCTGCGCAGGCGGTGAAAGCCCCTGATGTCGTCCTTGTGGGCGGCGATGGCGTCGTGGATCGCCCGCAGCTCGTCATCGGGCAGGGCCACGTCCATGATCTCGCTGAGCGCCTCCCGGGCGAGGTGGACGGCGGTCCAGGCCATGTACGCGGCCAGGCCCAGCGCGACCAGGGGGTCGAACAGCCGCTCGTTCGTGATGGCGACGGCGGTGAGACCGGCGATGACCGCCATGGCCTGGACAACGTTCGTCTGCAGGTGCGTTGACTCCGAGGCGAGGGCGAGCGACTGCGAGCTGCGTGCCTCGCGTCGCATGTAGTAGGTGAGGGCGAGGTTGGCGAGCGCGGCGACGATCATCGGCGCCACCCCCACCACGACGTTGATCTCAGGGCTGCCCTCCACCAGCCGGCGCACCGCCTGGAACACGACGAACCCGCAGCCGATGGCGACGACGGTGGCGGCCACGGAGGCGGAGATGCTCTCCACCTTGCCGTGCCCGTAGGGGTGGTCCTCGTCCGCCGGCCAGATCGCCACCCGGACGCTGATCAGGGCAGCCGTGCCGCCCACGAGGTCGGTGCCGCTGTCGATGGCGTCCGATAGAACCGCTATGCTGCCGCTGATGATCCCCAGGCTGAGCTTGAGGGCAAGCAGGCACACGGTGGTGCCGAGGGAGATCGCCGCTATTCGTACCGGTCCGGTCATCTCACACGGAGAGACGGAGTGAGGCCGCGTCCCGTCAGGCGCCCTTGCGCGCCAACGCCTCCCGTGCCGCCTGCGCGATCGCCTGCGGGGTGAGGTCGAAGTACTCCAGGAGCTCGTTCCAGCGGCCGCTGGTGCCGTAGCGGTCCTGCATCCCGACGAACGCCATGGGCACCGGCCGGTGGCGGGCGACGGTCTGCGCGACGAGGCTGCCCAGGCCGCCGTGCACCTGGTGGTCTTCCGCCGTCACGATGGCGCCGGTCTCGGTTGCGGCGGCGAGCACCGCCTCGGTATCGGCGGGCTTCAGGGAGGCGGCGTTCAGCACGCGGCAGTCGATCCCGTCGGCCGCGAGCAGTTCGGCTGCGTCGAGCGCCGCCTTCACCAGCACACCCACCGCGATCACGGTAACCTCTGAGCCGGGCCGCAGCTGCTGCCACCGGCCCAGCTCGAACCGGTAACCGTCCTCGTAGATCACCGGCACCTTCGGGCGGACAGTGCGGATGTAGAACGGACCGTAGCTACGGGCGGCCGCTTCGATCGCCTGCTCGGCCTCGACCACGTCGGCGGGGACGATGACGCGCAAGTTGGGGAGGGAGAGCATGAGGGCGACGTCCTCCAGCGCCTGGGCGGAGGCGCCGTCCTCGCCGGTGACGACGCCGCCGTGGCTGGCGACCAGCTTCACGTTCAGGTTCGGCTGGGCGACCGCCATGCGCACCTGGTCGAAGCAGTGGCCGGGCGCGAACACGGCGAAGCTGCTGGCGAAGGCGATCTTGCCGCAGGCGGCCAGACCCGCGGCGACGCCGATCATGTTCTGCTCCGCCACGCCGACGGTGAAGAAGCGGTCCGGGAACTCGGCGCCGAACTTCGCGGCGCTGGTAGACACGCCGAGGTCCGCGTCCACCACCGCGATGTCCAGCCCCGCCTGCGCCAGCCTGGCCAGCGTCGGCCCCAGCGCCTCGCGGGTGGCCGCCGTGCGCGCTTCCTTCACCATCAGTCCGCCAGCTCCTTCAGCGCCTGCTCCGTCTCCTCCTTGTTCGGCGCTTTGCCGTGGAACGAAGGGTTGTTCTCCATGAAGCTGACGCCCTTCCCCTTGGTGGTCTGGCAGATCACCACGCTCGGCTGGCCCTTTTGGCTGCGCGCCTTCTCCAGCCCGTCGATGATCTGCGTGAAGTCGTGCCCGTCCACCTCCTGCGCCTGCCAGCCGAAGGCGCGCCAGCGCTCGGCCAGCGGGTCCAGGGAGAGGATGTTCACCGTGTGCCCGTCCTCCACCCAGCCGCCGGGCCTATCGCGGCGGCCGTCGCCGCCCTGGAAGCGGGCGTAGTCGGAGAAGCCGTCGTTCTGGATGTGGTTGTAGTCCACGATGGCGGTGACCGTATCGACCTGGTGGTGAGAAGCCGCCGCGATCGCCTCCCAGGTCTGGCCCTCGTTGCAGTCGCCGTCGCTCAGCAGGCAGTAGACGCGGTAGTCGCGCCCGTCCATGCGACCGCCGAGCGCCAGCCCCAGGCTAAACGAGAGCCCCATGCCCAGGGCGCCGGCGGACATCTCCACGCCGGCCGGCACCCCCATCACGTTGTGCCCCTGCAGGCGGCTGCCCAGCTTGCGGAAGCTCAGAAGCTCCTTCGTGGGGAAGTAGCCGGCCTCCGCCAGCACGGCGTACATCGCGGGGGAGGCATGCCCCTTGCTCATGACGAAGCGGTCGCGGTCCGGCCAGGCCGGGTTCGCGCGGTCGTGCCGGAGGACGCGGAAGTAGAGCGCGGTGAGGATATCGGTGCAGGAGAGGGAGCCGGCGGGGTGCCCGGAGTTCGCCTCGGCCGTCATACGGATGATGTCCCGGCGGACGCGCCGCGCGATCGCCTCCAGCTCCTGGACGGTGGCGCCGCTGATGGCCAAGAAGGGCCTTCCTTTCCGCGAGAAGGGCTAACGCCATTATAGGAAGCGCTTCCCGCGCCGCGCAAGGAAGGGCGCCCACCGGCGCGCCGCGCCCTATAATACTACCCAGGCGGAGGATGCACGTAATTCGAGGCAGGTTCGCGACGGAACTGGCGGCTGCCGCATGCGCGCTCTCGCTGGCCGCAGCGCTGTTTCTCGCCCTCTGGCCGGAGTCTTATCACGGGACGACGGTCGGCACCGACGGCCGCGTGACCGAGACCTCGGCCTCACTCATCGAGGAGAACGGTGCTGAGGTGCTCCTCTGGCTCCTCCTGCCCGCGGCGGCCTGCCTCTGGGCGCTCCTCGCCTCACTCTCAGAAAGCACAGGCGCAAAGGTGGCGATGTGGCTCATGGGCCTGCTCCTCCTGCTGTTCGCCTGGGTCAGCATCCTCTCGATAGGCGCTTTCTACCTGCCAGCGGCGCTCGCGCTCCTCGTCGCGGCGCTGTCAGCGACCCGGCGGCGTCGCGCCGCCTAGCCCGCACGCCTGCTATCATTCGGGCGTGATAATCGACTTCCACACCCACATCTTCCCGCCGCACGTGCGCGACCGCCGCCAGGAGTACCTGCGGCGGGACCCCACCTTCGCCGAGATGTACGCGAGCCCACGGGCGAAGATCGCGACGGACGAAGAGCTACTGCGGAGCATGGATGAGTCCGGCGTCGACGTAAGCGTGGCGCTGGGCTTCGCCTGGCGCGACCACGAGGACTGCGTCCGCCATAACGATTACCTGCTTGAGGCCGCGGCGAAGAGCGGCGGCCGCATCGTGCCTTTCTGCACGGTGAACCCGGCGGTCGGCGAGGCCGCCACGGCGGAGGTGGAGCGCTGCGTCGACGCCGGCGCCCGCGGCCTGGGCGAGCTGCGGCCGGAGAGCCAGGGTTGGGACCTGAACGGCGAGCCGGGGAAGCGGCTCGCGACCCTGGCCCGGAGCCACGGCCTAACGCTGCTCTTCCACGTCACCGAACCCGCGGGGGGCGACTACCCAGGGAAGCAGGGACTGAGTCTGGATTCTTTTCAGCGCTTCCTGGCCCGGTCGCAGGGCGTGGCGGTCGTCGGGGCGCACCTGGCGGGCGGGCTGCCGCTGAACGACCCGCCCCCGCCGGATGCCTACGCGGACACGGCGGCGCTGCGCCTTCTCTACGAGCCGCGCGTGCTGGCGGAGATCGCGAAGGCGGCCTGGGCCGGGCGGCTGCTGTTCGGCAGCGACTTCCCATTGGTCTCGCAGGCGGCGGCGCTGGCGGACGTCCGGGCCGGCGGCCTGGAGGGCGCGGCCCTGACGCGCGTCCTCGGCGCGAACGCCGGCGCGCTGCTGCCGCCGGCAGGCACGTAGAGTGCGCATCTTCACGGTTTTCCCGCCGCGGCCCATTGACACTGCCTTGCGGCGGCTGATACTATCACCCGTCCACCGCAGATTGCTGGCCCCGCTTTCAGGTGACGTGAACCCGCCACCGCCCGGCAGGGACCACCGCAGCAGGTTTGGCAGGCCCTTCATCCGGCTGTGCCGCCGATTGTGCCCCCAAACCTCCCTTTGGGCTCGTCACAGGAATGTCGGATGACGGCATTCCTGTGACGTCTTTTTCGGCCCGGCGTGCCGATATAATCGCCGGTGAGGCATCCCTTGGAACGCGAAGACGAACGCCTGCGCCTGTTCGTGGCGATCGACCTGCCGGAGGACGTGCGGGAATCGCTCGGGCGCCTGCAGACCGACCTCCGCCGGCACGACCTAGCAGGCCTCCGCTGGACGCGCCCGGAGGGGGTCCACCTCACGCTCAAGTTCCTGGGGGAGATGCCGGCTACGTCGCTGGACGCCATCGAAGGCGCCCTCGCCCGCGCGGTCAGGGGGGTGCCCTCCTTCCGGCTGGCGCTGGGCGCGCCGGGGACGTTCGGCGACCGCCGCGGGCCGCGCGTCCTCTGGGTCGACGTCGAAGGGGAGCTCCAGCCGCTGCAGCAGCTCCAGGCGGCCATCGAGCGGGAGCTGGCGGCCGCCGGGTTCGCGCCGGAGGAGCGGGGGTTCTCGCCGCACCTGACGCTGGCGCGGGTGCCGCAGCCACCGCGGCCCGGCCTGGCGGAGCGCGTCGCGCGGGCGCTGGCGGCCGTGGCCGCACCGAGGGGCGAGTTCGAGGCGACGGAGCTCGTGCTCATGCGGAGCAGCCTCCAGACCGGCGGCGCCGTCTATTCCCGTGTCGCCGCCTTCCCGCTGGGCTAGAATGTAGTCGTGAAGGAGGTAAGGACAGGCGCCGGCACGGATGAGGCGCCGGAGAGCGGGTCGCCCAGACGCGCGTTCCTGATGCGGTACCTGCGCCCGCAGATGAGCGCCGCGCTGGTGCTCTGGCGCGTCGAGGCGTACTCAGCCACGCCGCTGGCGCTGCTCTTCATCGCGACCCTCGGTCGCTGGCCGGCCGCCCTGGCGATGGGCTCGGTGATGGCGGTGTTTGCCGCCGTCTTCCTCTTCCTCCTGGAGGACGACCCGGCCGTGGACGACATCCGGGCCTGGGCGGACCGTCGCCGCCTGGGGCGGCTGCTGGAGTGGCTGGCCGGGCGCACGGGCGTAGCCGGGCGGGCGCGGCGGCTGGCGGCGCTGCTGCCGGCCATCATGATCCTGGGGCCCTTCTGGCGGGCGGTGACGTTCCACCTGTTCCGGATGCGCCGCCCGGCGGCCTACCTGCTCTCCGTCGGCGGCAGCTTCCCGCACGCGCTTCTCTGGACGGGCCTGGTCCTGGGCGGGATCTGGTCCTTGCTGCGGCCCCGGATCGAGCAAGCTCTCCTGTGGACGGAGTCGGTGCTACAGGGTATCTGGGAGGGCCTGCTGTAGCCCTGGCTCAAGGGGCTCTAGCGGTTCCCGAAGTCCTGAACGCACCAGCGGAAATCGCCGTTGACGTAGCAGCCGACTCCAATCTCCGTAATCTGCTGGCCCAGCATGTTCGAATAGTGGCCGGGGCTGTCCGCCCAGGCCTGGACGATGCTCCCTGCCGGGTCGCCGTAGAAGCCACGGTATAGATTCTCCGATAGGTATGTCCAGCGGCTGTAGCCGGCGGCCTCGATGCGGGATCTGAGCGTGGAGCCGTCCGGCCCCTCGTGGGCGAACCAGTCGTTCGCGGCCAGCGTCGCGGCATAGCTATCGGCGGACCCATCCAGGGCGCCGTTGTGGGCCAGCGGCGGCAGGCCGTTCTCCGCCCGCAGCTCGTTCGTTAGGGCGTAGACA
>JAUYGU010000115.1 GCA_030690405.1 Dehalococcoidia bacterium
CACGACGTTTGGCCCCGGCTCGTAGTCTATGCCGGTGATCGTCGCCTCCTCCGCGATGGCGTTGTAGCGCTTGACGAAGTCCTCCTTGCTGATGGTGGCGCGCGCCTCCGCGGAGATGAGATCGTACATGTCGCCGTACTCTTTCTCCTGCCAGAGGCCGAAGAAGCGCTGCGCTGTCTCCAGGGGCGTCTTCGGGGGATCGGGCTTCTTGTCGCCCGATGAGCCTTTGCCGGACGTACAGGCGAAGGCGGCGACGAGCGCCACGGTGAGGAGCGTCGCGGGGAGGCGTGAGGTGAGCCAGCGCATGACGGTAACGGTCCTATTCTAACAATAGAACGCTAGCCGGATTCGCGCGGTTCGCAGGTTTGCCTCATGCGGGCGGAGGCGGGTAGCATTAGCGAGACGAAAAGCGGCAAGGAGACCCCGATGGTAATAGACGACACGAACCCAGGTGACTCCAAGATAACCAGGCGCACCCTGGTGCGGGAGGCCCTGGAGATGGCCGGCGGCAAGGGCTGTGTGGTGTCCGAAGGCGAGGACCTGGCGGTCGTCAGTGAGAAGCTGGCCGGCATCCCTGGCGTGCACACGCTGGCCGTCGTGGACAGGGAGGGGCGCCTGGTCGGTGTCATCCCCATGCGTCTACTCGTGGACGAGCTGTTTCTGGACGTGGCTCCGGAGGATTTCCTGGTGGGCATGCGCGACATTGAAGACGTGGAGGAGTTCAGCCGGATCAGCCGCGCTCGAACGGCGGGAGAGCTGATGGAGGAGGCGGCCTACGTGACGATGGACGATACGGTGCGGGAGGCGTTCTCACGCATGCACGAGCGAAAGCTGGATGGTCTTCCCATAGTGGACGAAGGGATGAAGGTGCTGGGCTATCTGGACCTCCTGCAGCTGCTGCGGCTATGGCTCAGTAGGCACGGGAGGAGAGAAGCGTAGCCAGGCCCGGGACTGGGCCGAGCGAGGGGTTGACTGATTGGACGAACTGACGGTAGCAAGCCTGATCTTCGGGTTCACCTACCTGGTGATCGTCTCCGAGCGCATACACAGGACGGCCGCCGCCCTCGCGGGCGGCGTCGCTATGATTCTGCTCCGGATCATCGATCAGGAGGAGGCGTTCGCCGCAATCGACTTCAACGTCATCTTTCTCCTGGTGGGGATGATGGTGATTGCCAGCATCACCGGTGAGACGGGAGCGTTCCAGTGGCTTGCCATCCGCTCCGCCAAGCTGGCGCGGGGGAACGCAACGGCGATCCTTCTACTCCTTGCTCTGATAACGGCGGTGGCCTCTGCCACCCTGGACAACGTTACGACGGTGGTTCTCATGGCGCCCCTGACCCTGTTCGTGGCCAGGGAGATGGAGCTGAACCCGGTGCCGTTCCTGGTCTCCCAAGTCATGGCCTCCAACATCGGCGGCACAGCCACGCTCATCGGCGACCCGCCCAACATCCTCATCGGCAGCGCCGCTGACCTGAGCTTCACCGACTTCCTGGTCAACCTTGGGCCCGTCATCCTCCTCATCCTGGCTCTGCTCTTGGGCGCGTTTTACTTCTTCTTCCGCAACGACCTCAGGACGACGCTCGCGGTGCGACAGCGGGTCATGGCCCTGGACGAAGGAGAGGTTCTCTCCGATATCCCCCTGCTGCGCGTGTCCCTGGCTGTTCTTGCGCTCACGATCGCCGGGTTCGTCGTCGCCGGCGCTACCGACTACGAGCCGGCCACCGTGGCCCTGCTGGGGGCCACCGTGCTCCTGATCGTCGGGCGCCGGCATCCCCAACCGGCGCTGCGGGAGGTGGACTGGCAGACGATATTCTTCTTCGTGGGGCTGTTCATGGTGGTGGGGGGCGTGGAGCAGGCCGGCCTGCTGGAGCGCATCGGCAGGTGGGTGGCCGACGCAAGCGGTGGGGACCTGACGGCGGCGACGATGCTGGTGCTGTGGTGCGGGGCGCTGCTGTCCGGCGTCGTGGACAACATCCCCTACACGGCAGCGACGATTCCTGTGGTGGAGCAGTTGGGGCGAGAGGTGGGGGCGCCGTCGGGGTCGGCCAATCCGCTGTGGTGGGCGCTGGCGCTGGGCGCAGGCCTTGGGGGCAACCTGACCGTGGTCGCCGCTGCCGCTAACGTCTACGTGATGAACGTGGCGGAACGGGCCGGCTACAAGATCAGCTTCCTCTTGTTCTTGAGGTACGGCGTGCTTGCCACCGTGGCATCCGTCGGCGTAGCTACGGCCTACCTGTGGCTGCGCTACCTGGCGTTCTGACCCTGCGGAGCACCAGGGATGGCAGTTCAGCCCGAAGACATTCGCCTCCTGGCGAACAGCCGCTTCCGCCGCCTGATGGAGGCCCGCGCTGTCGCCCAGACCGGCCAGAACGCGATGCTCTACACGCTCCTGATCCTGGTGGTCAACGAGACGGCCTCCAGCATCCACAGCACGTTGCTGGTGACGGCCTGGATGCTGCCTTGCATCGTCCTCGGCGTGCCGGCGGGGAGCGTGGCGGACGTTCTGCCCAAGCGGGCGCTGCTGGTGACCGGCTACGCCGTGCGGGCGGCGCTGGCGGCGGCGATGATCCTCTACGTCGACGACGTATGGACGCTGTACCTGCTTGTGCTGGCGTTCTCCAGCGTTGGTCAGGTGAGCGGTCCGGCGGAGGCGGCCGCCCTGCCGGCCCTGGTGAGGCGCGACCAGCTTGCGGGGGCCAACTCCTGGATGGTGCTCTCCCTGATGGTGGGTCAGGGGGCAGGAGCGGTGGCGCTGGCGCCGTTAATCCTCAAGTTCATCGGCGCCGAGACGTGCCTGGCGATCGCCGCCCTGCTCCTGGCCGCGGCGGCCTTCATCGCGACATCGGTGACCGGGCTGCGGGCCGGTGCCGGTGCCGAGCCCGCGCCGTCGCGGGGCGGCCTGATCGATTCGCTGACGGCGGGGTGGTCGGTGTTTCGTACGAGCCGGCGGGCCTTCCTGGCGCTCGTCTACCTGACGGTCCTGGGCACGCTGGCGAAGGCGCTGGCGGTCCTCGCGCCCCACTACACCCGCGACGTGCTGAAGATCGCTACGGAGAATACGGTGTTCGTGGTGGCGCCGGCCGCTATCGGGGCGCTGCTGGCGTTGGTGGTGACACCGCCGCTGGCGCGGCGGCTGGGCGCGGCGAGGATGGCGGCGGCAGGGTTCGTGCTTTATGTCCTTGGCGTTGTTGGGCTGGGGCTCATCGTCTACGTGAAGGACTTCATCGTGGACCACCTGGAGGTGGGACTGCCGATTGTGGAGCGCGAGGTGGGGGTGTCGTCGGTGAGCATCGTGACGATGGCGATGATCCTGGCGATCCCCATCGGTTTCGCGGCGGCTGTTGTGGGCGTGGCGGGGAAGGCGGTGCTCAACGAGGAGGCGCCGGAGGGGAAGCAGGGGCGCGTCTTCGCCACCCAGGGGGCGCTCTCCGACGCGCTGTCGCTGGCCCCGCTGTTCGCGATCGGGGGTGTGGCGGAGCTGGTGGGGGTGCGGGAGGTGCTGCTGGTGGCGGCGGTGGCCGCGTTGCTGGCCGGGATCTACCTCAGCGTTTCGCGCCGCTTCGGGCCGCCATAGCCGGTGACGGCAACCGCTGATTAGACGGCGTTGGCGAAGCTCTCAACTCTCAGGGTGGAATTGGCTGCAATGCGGTCGAAGTCGGCGTCGGCATGCACCAGGACGGCGTTGTGCTCCATTGCCGAGGCGGCGATTATGAGATCAGGGGTGAGACACGGTACACCTTGGCGGCGCAAATCATAGCCAAGTCTGGCGGCTGCGTGCCATGTCCCATCGTGAATAGCGAGTTGATGCAGAGCGTCAAACCTGGCCGAGTAGTCCTGGAACTCTTGCTCGTTGTGCGCGCCGCTTAGAATCTCAAGCTTGAGAACTCCGTTCGTTGACACCACGCCCCGACTCAGCAATTCGTCAATCCGTAGGCCTATGTTCGGTGGCGTGCCTCGCCTCAGAAACTTTATCCAGACCGACGAGTCAATTAGAAAGCTATGCTCGCTCACTTGCCGCGCATCCGCCGCAAGTCTTCTAAGGTGAGATCAATCGCGTCTGTGCCGACCATCTTCCTCAGCTGCTCAATCCGTCGCCTGCGTACGAACTCTCGAAGGGCTTCCTCAATGACTGCCTTCTTCGTGCGCATAGTAGACACCCGCAGTGCCTCATCCATTAAGTCGTCGTCTATCTCCACCGTTATGCGAGGAGCCTTGCCATTACCGGGCGTGTGTTGCGCCTCATCAATCACTGGGGTACGAGCCAGAAAGTCCTGAATCACCTGGAGCTGCCGGTGGGATGGACCCGTTGGTCCCCGGCTGGTATGTCCACGCTCGAGTTCGTAGATACGGAAGCCGGTGACGCCGATCGGTTCGCCGAGAGTCTCCGCCTTAATACCTCGCTTACGTCGCTCCTCTCTCAGCCACTGACCGCGCTCCGGTGACCATGGCGGTTTAGCTGGCATCCCACGCCCGGCCCGAGTGATGGTATCGCTGTTGACGGAGGCCGCGCCGCGAGCCGGTCTCCGCGTCAGCGCCTTGCCCTCCCCCAGGAGCGTATGGTCGTTGAAGAACCACGCCACCGCGTCCTGCAGCCGTGCGCTTGGAGCGCTGACCTTGCGCTCGCCACGCTCCGTGCGCCCGCGCTCAATCTCTCTGATACGCGACGGAGTCACAGAGTACCCATGTTTCTTCAGCACACGGCACAGGGCGCTGCGCGACACGCCCTGCCTCTCGCGTAGTCCCTCAAGGCGCTTCCCGTGGTCAAAGGACCACTCTGAACCGTTAGTGTTGCGCATACCGATCTCCTAAGTTACCTGCCCTCAATATATGCTTTTTAGGTACCTAAGTCAAGCGGCAGTAGCAGTCCATATCTTTGAGAGGTACAGGCCGTTAAGACCCTACCAGTAGCTGATATCGCCCTGGACAAGCGCCCGGGCGATGACCAGACGCTGTATCTGCGACGTCCCCTCCACGATCGTCAGCTGGCGGGCGTCGCGGTAGTGCCGCTCCAAGGGGTGGTCCTTCATGTAGCCCTGGGCGCCCAGGATCTGGATGGCGTCCGAGGAGACGCGGATGCACATCTCCGTGGCGAACGTCTTGGCGATGGAGAGGTAAGGGGCGTGCTGGCGGTCGTACTTGCCTTCGTCGACCATGGAGGCGGCGTGGTAGACGAGGTGGCGGGCGGCCTCGATCTGGATCGCGGCTTCGGCCAGCATCATCTGGATCGCCTGGTGCTCCACCAGCGGCTTGCCGAACGTCTTGCGCTCTCGGGCGTAGTCCAGCGCGTAAGCGATGGCTCCTTCGGCGAGGCCGAGGCCGCGGGCGCCCACCACCGGGCGGCAGGTGTTCAGCGTGAGCATCACAGTGCGGAAGGCGCGCCCCTCCTCGCCCAGCCGGTTAGCAGCCGGGACGCGGCAGTCCTGGAGGACGATGTTCGCCGTCGGCACGCCGATGACGCCCATCTTGCGGTCCGTGCGGGGGACCGAGAAACCCGGCGAGTCCGCGGGCACGACGAAGGCGGAGACGGCCTGCGTGCCGTCGCCGCCGGTCTTGGCGAAGAAGCAGACGTAGTCGGCGACGGAGCCGCCGGAGATGAAGACCTTCTCGCCGTCGATGACGTAGTCGTCGCCGTCACGGCGGGCGCGGGACTCGATGGCGGCGGCGTCGGAGCCGGCGTTGGGCTCGGTGAGGCAGAAGGCGCCGCGGATCTCGCCGGCGGCGGAGCGCGGCAGCCACTGCCACTTCTGCTCCTCGGAGCCGCTCAGGTTGATCGGCTGGGTGGAGAGCGCGGAGAGCAGCAGGATGAGGGCCGAGGAGTTGCAGTACTTGGCGATCTCCTCCACGGCCAGGGCCAACGCCAGGAAGCCAGCGCCGCTGCCGCCGTACTCCTGCGGGATCGAAAGCCCCAGCAGGCCGACGTCGCGGTAGGCGGCGAAGATGTCCTGCGGGTATTCGCCCGTCTCGTCGAGCTCGGCGGCGCGCGGGGCCACCTTCTCGCGGGCGACGCGGCGGGCGGTGTCGCGGATCAGCTTGTGGGCGTCGGAGAGTTCGTAGTCCATGGCGTCCCCATTCTACAGGATGGATAGTGCCGTCACGCGGCCGCCGGGGTCTGAAGATCCCGACCTGCGTCGACACCGCATACGTCACCCCTCTCGCTCAGCGGGCACACCCCCGCGGACTCAAGTCCGCGGCTCCAAGTTCGGCCAAGCCGCGCATTTCAATGCGCGGTGCTCCGGACAACCCCCCGCTCCCTATGCCTTCTCGCACGGCACCCCGTGCGACTCCAGCCGCTGCAGCCACACCTCCGCCGGGTCGGCGGCGAAGATGCCTTCGAGCAGCCGGCCCAGCTTCCCCCGCGGCGAGGCGGCGCGGGCCGCGCCCCAGGAGCCGGGGTAGGCGAGCTCCGGCCGGCCCAGGCATTTGGCCAGCGCTTTCCACTGCTGCTCGCTATCGCAGGCGAGCGATACGCTGCCGCCGTCGCGGCAGCGGTAGCGGCGAAGGGCGGGAGAGGCCGGGTCCAGCGCCGTCCGCGCGCTCAAGAGGCCGTCTCGCGGGCCCGCCGCTGGCGCACCTGGCTGCCGATCACCAGGCCTGCCGAAATCAGGACCAGGTTCTTCACCACGAACTCGCCCTCGGTGGTCAGCAGCAACGGGTTACCGGAGTCAAACGCCACGTCCGGCTGCACCACCAGGATAAGGAAGGTGCCAGCCATCTGAGCCCAGAACAGCAGCAACGTCAGGCGCAGGGCCACCGGCGCCAGCAGCCCCAGCCCGACGATGATCTCCCAGGCGCCCAGGAAGGGCACGAAGAACCCTTCCGGCAGCCAGTACACCGTATCGGCCACCAACGCCTCTACCGGGCTGCGGCCGACTACCTTCAGGGCGCCGAACCAGACGAATACCAGCCCCAGGGCGACGCGCAGGAGGGTGATGCCGTGGACGCGCATGAAGCCGGCTACCGCGGTGTCCAGACGCTCCCACCACTCTCGTGCCCGGGGCGGGAGCCGCTCTCCCAGCCGCCGTTCTAGGTCGATCCGCTCCTCGAAGCTCACTGCCATTGCGACCACCTCCGGCTCTATCTTAATCCCGACGGCGACCCTCCGCCTCGCGTTGACGCCTTGTCCCTGCGGGTGTTATCGTGCGCTGGCAGCATCACCTGTGGCGCGGGCCGCCTCAGGACGGGAGCGATATGTCCGCGCGCAGCGACTGGGACGCCATCGTCATAGGGTCAGGGCTCGGCGGTCTCACGGCCGCGGCCTACCTCGCCGCCAACGGCCTGCGCACGCTGGTGCTGGAGAAGCACTACGTGGCGGGCGGCAACTCCCACGTATTCCGTCGCAAGCAGAAGTTCGAGTTCGACGTCGGCGTCCACTACATCGGCGATTGCGGGCCCGACGGCCTGATCCCCACGGTGCTCCGCGGCGTCGGCCTGGACGGGAAGATCGAGTTCCTGGAGATGGACCCGGACGGGTTCGACACGCTGATGTTCCCCGGACTCACCTTCCGCGTCCCCAAAGGCTGGGATCGCTACCGCGAACGGCTTGTCGCCGCCTTGCCCGACGACGAGACCGGCCTCCACCGCTACCTGGACGTGCTGCAGAACGTGCTGGCCGACCTGGCAAAGATCAAGCTGCCGGTGGAGCCCGCAGACGTCCCGAAGCTGATGCAGGAGGCGCCCGCGTTCATGCGCTGGGGGATGCATCCGCTCGCCGAGCTGTTCGACGACTGCGGGCTGGGGCAGAAAGCGCGCGCCGTGCTGGCCGCTGAGTCCGGCGCCTACGCGACGCCGCCTTCGCGGGCGCCGGTTCTGTTGCACGCCGCGCTCATGGACCACTACCTGAAGGGGGCGTTCTACCCGCGCGGCGGCGGGCAGGTGATCCCCGCCCACCTGGTGGACGTCGTGCGCTCCCACGGTGGCGAGGTGCGGACCCGCGTCCCCGTCGAACGCATCCTCGTGGAGGACGGCCGCGCCGCCGGCGTGCGGCTGACCACCGGTGAGGAGCTGCGGGCGCCGGTGGTTGTCTCGAACGCGGACCTCAAACGGACGTACCTCGAGATGATTGGCGAGGAGCACCTGTCGCCGCAGACGGTCGCCCGCGTGAAGCAGTACCGGATGGCGCTGCCCATCTTCTGCGTCTACCTGGGGCTGGACATCGACCTGCGGGAGCGGCTGCCGAACACGAACTGGTGGTACTTCACGACCTTCGACATCGAAGGCGTATACCGCGACGCCTACGAGGGGCGCGAGCCGAAGGAGCTGGGGCTGTTCATCACCGCGGCGTCGCTCAAGGACCCGCACACGGAGGCGATAGCGCCCAAGGGCTGCACGAGCCTGGAGGTGATGACCTGGGCGCCCGCGGACCACGCCTTCTGGGGCGTGGAGGACGGCCACGCGGTCGGTGTGCGCCTGACGACGGGCGAGGAGTTGCGCGCACCGATCGTCATCTCCAACGCCGATGTCAAGCGGACGTTCTTGGAGCTGGTGGGGGAAGAGCACATTGCTTCGGAGACGGCCGCGGCATTGCGCGAGTACCGGATGGCGCTGCCGATCTTCTGCGTCTACCTGGGGCTGGACATCGACCTGCGGGAGCGGCTGCCGAACACGAA
>JAUYGU010000116.1 GCA_030690405.1 Dehalococcoidia bacterium
TACGACGAGGGCCACCAGGCCCGATCCCGCCTCCAGCAGCGTCGCCTGGCCGTCGACCGACGACGTATCGGATCCGAGGATGTCGCCGAGGCGGAAAAGGGCGCTGTCGTCAAAGGGCGCCGCGTCCACGCTGAAGCCGCCTGCGCTGGCCTTCGCCCAGGGGAAGAACACACTCACTAGGGCGATGATGAAGCCGAGACCCGCCGCGGCGCTGCTCCACGTCAGCTGGTCGATGATCGCCTGCCCGGAGCCAGGTTGCGGTTGCGCGGTGGCCTGCGCGGCCTGCTGGCGGGCGCCCGCAGGGGCCACCGCCCCCGGCACGGCCGCCGCGCCGCACTTGCGGCAGAAGCGCGCGCCCTCCCTGAGCGGCTCGCCGCACTGACTGCAGGCCGAGGGCGCCGGCGGCGCGACGGACGTCGCCGCTTCGGAAGCGGCCGCGCTCACCGTGGCGCCGCAACTCCCGCAGAAGGCGGCCCCTTCTACCAGCGCCGTCCCGCAGCTGGCGCAGGAGGGAGGTTGTCTTGCACCACAGAGGCCGCAGAACTGCATACCGGCGGCGATCTCCCCCCCACAGGCGGCGCAGCGAATCTCCGCCGCCATCAGGCCAGCGCTCCCCCGCACTTGGTGCAGAACTTGAAGTCCGGTGGGTTCGCGGTGCCGCAGGCCGGGCAGACGCCGGCGGCGGGCGGCGGCGGCGCGGCGGGGGGTGGCGCGGCAGCCTGCGCCCGCGTGGTCTCCGCCGCCTGGGTTGCCTGCTCCACCGTCGCCCGGGCCTCCGTCAGCGCCCGATCGGCCTCGGCCAGGGCCCCGCGCTGGCCCTCAATGTCCCTCGTTAGCCCCTCCAGCGCCGTGTAAGCCCGACCCACTTCCGCGACGGCCTCCGTCAGGCTCTGGCGGGATATCCCCTCCAGGTAGACCGTCATGCGCACGTCTACGGCCGCACCCGCGACCCGGCAGTGCAGGAGGCCGGAGCGCTGCTGCGCGATCGCGTCGGCCAGCTCGTCCAGTCGCGGCATCGCTTCCGACTCGCGCGAAGCAAGCCAGTCGGGTGCGCGCCAGGTCGCCGCGAACTCCGCTACCCCCTCAGCTACCTCACGCGCCTCGATCTGGGCGCTCCCACCATCGAGGGTCAGCTCCAGGCGGCCGGCGCCTGCCGCCTTCACGGGCGGCCCGGTGAACCACCGCTGGATCAGCTCCTGCAACTTCTCGGCCATAGCGACCTCCCGCTCGTACCAGCGGCCTCAGTAGGCGACGCCGGAGATAACGCCTTCATCGTCAAAATAGTAGGTGGGCTGCGGCCGGTGCCAGGTGCCGGCCGGCAGGTTGCCGGACTGCAGACAGTGCTGGTATGTGTCCTCGCGCCGTTGCCACACCTGGTCCACCTGGGCGCGCGCCGCCTCGATGGCCGCCAGACGCGCCTTCAGCTCCGGCTCGAACTCCCTGGCCTGCTGCTCCAGCACCTCGGCGGCGAATATAGCTACCTGCTCCAGCATCTGCACTCCCTGGATCACCTCGGGCACGTGCTTCGCCCAGGGCCGCAGCTGCCAGGCCAGCCTCAGGTGATCCCAGTGCGTGGTCACCGCGTTGTACAGCTTGGACACACGCCAGCCGCGGATGCCCAGGGCGGCGATCGAGCCCGCTACCGTGCCCGTCGCCGATAGTGCCGCGGCCGCCGCCGCCCAGAAGACGGCGCCGTTAACAGTCGTGAACACGGCCGTGGCGGCCTCCGCCTTGAGATGAGCGATGTACGACCGCGCCTCCGCGATTCGCACCCGCACCTCGGCCGCCTGGACTTCTTTGTCCAGCTGCTCCACCCGGACCTTCGTGCGTGCGTCAACCGCCTCCCGCAGGTCGGTCAGGGCACGGTTGAGGACGCCGTCCAGGTGCGCCAGCTCCGCGCCGCACTCGCCGCTGTCCCGCGGCGTGAACGGTCGCCCCTGGAGCACCTGCGTGACGAGCACGGCCGTTCCGGCGGCCAGCACCCCGGCGGACCCGGCGACGACCCAGCCGGTGTTCGCGCAGTCCTCCGGGTTGAGCTTGAGGTCGCAGTTGTCAGCGCTGGCGGCGCCGGTGGACACGCCCAGAGAGGCGACGACGACTACCAGGAGCGGCAGCAGGCGCCTCACCAGGCGGTCCTCCTCACGGGCAGCGGCCCCCGGTCGCACCAGCGCTCGGCCAGCAGCCCGAGGGCGGCGCCGTAGGCGGCGTGGCCGGTCATGCTGATCGCCAGGAAGGCTGGGTCGCTGCGCTGGATCGCGAACGCCACCGGGTAGATGCTGATCATCATCAACTCCAGCGCCACCCCCCAGGCCAGGCCCCAGTACCAGCGGGTGGGGCCCGCGACGAGCGCGTACATCACGCCGAAGCTGATCCCGTTCCAGAAGTGGTATGTCCAGCCCGCGATACGGGCATCGAGGGCGCTCTCCGGCTTGCTCAGGATGAGCGAGCCGAAGATGCTGATCGAGCGGAATCCGTCGTAGTCCAGCGGAGCGGTCTCCTGTATGGCCCAGCGGACGCCGTCATAGGCGAGCGTCGCGATAAACCCCGCGACGAGCCCCACGACCAGGCGGTTGAAGAACGGCTCCCGCGCCACCCGCCGCGCCCACACGGCGATGGCGATGACCACGACCAGCGCCGGAAGTGAGACGAAGGAGATCGTCCACGGCATCCGTACGATCCCCGCCACGTCCAGCAGGAAAGCGCCGATGCCCGCAGCCGTGCAGCCGACCACCAGTAGCGTCAGGGCGGGGTCGGACAGTCTATCGAGACCGGCGGACAGGAAGCGCGCCCTCACGCCGTGCGCTCCCGTTGGGGCGCCTCGCGGGCGAGGAGGGAGGTCACGACGACCGTCAGAAGGGTGGCGATCAGGATCTTGCCTGTCGAAGGGATGGCGGCCTTGTCGGTCGTCCCGCCGAACAGGGCGTCGAAGTCGCCCAGGGTTCCCTGCGCTATAGCGAACGAGAGGAAGACCGCCAGGAAGGGCGGCGCCACCATGCGCACGGCCCTCGGCAGCAGGCGGTCGCGGAGCTCGTACCACGGCTGGAGCGCCCTGTCCACGGCCTCGCCCCGCGTGACCGCGCCGAATATCAAGGCCCCCAGCATGAGGGCGATGAGGAGCACGCCGGACGAGCTCAGCGTGCCGGAGCCGCGGGTGAGGAAGTAGAGGAGCGCAGGCAACCCGGCGAGGAGGACGGGGAACCAGCGTTCGGGGATGAGCTGGCTCAGCGGCCGCATGGCGGCGTAGATCGCGCGGCGGTAGAGGATCGCGCCGATGGCCGCGCCGCCCATCAGCAGCAGCGGAACCCACTCCCGGTGCGATATGTAGTCGAAGTAGCCCACGAGCAACAGATAGACGATGGGCAGCCAGCTCCGGAGTAGCTGGTCCGGGATCGATAAGGGCTGCGCCGGGGCGGCGGCCGGCGGCGGCGGGGGAGCGCTCGCCGTGAGGTCCGCTGGAGAGAGGCGGGCGCCGCAGCCAGTGCAGAATGCTCTGGTGGAGGGGTTCTGGCGGCCGCAGGTGGCGCAGACCAAGGCAGCGTCCGCCAGACCCCTAGGCAGTCCCGGCCATACCCGTCATTTATCCCCCGGCAAGCTACCTGTCAACGGCACAGAATACTTCAGGCAACCTGAGGTGTCAACGCCCTTGAGCGGCCCGGCGCTCTACCAGCGCGCCTCGTGCTGCTCAACCCACCCCAGCAGCCCTTCAATCTCGACCGGCACACCGCCGTCCGGAATGACCGTGCCCGAATAGCGGCCGAACATCTGGTGCACATTCGACCGCAGGAGCAGCAGGTTGGTCGTAGCGACCCGTTCGAAGAAGGGCTCGAAGCGCAGGTCTATCTGCCCGTCTCCGAAGGCGACTCGCCCTGGCGAGGGCGGCTCCGTCGTCATCCGCCAGGGCTTCATGAAGTCCGAGTGGTCATAGAGGAAGCGGACGTCCCCGGCCACCTTGCTGATGCGGCCATCGATGAGGATGGCGTTCTCCGTCATGCCGGTCCCGTCGGTCCAGGTGCCGCCGAGGTTCAGGCCAATGGTCCGCCCGCCCTGCGTGCCGGAAAGCGAGCCCCAGTTCCAGGAGGTGCCGTAACGCCACACGCCCCGGCCGTAGTCCAGACAGGCGAAGGCGTTCCCGCCGAACTCGAACGTATCGCCGCCCAGCCTCACGGCGCCGCTGACCGGCAGGCAGTTCTGCTTTGACGTGAAGTGAAAGCGGTCGGCGCTCCAGGGGATGACAGCGTTCAGCGTCTCGTGGCCGGCGGGGCGCTCCACCAGGAAGTCGGCGGA
Organism: Dehalococcoidia bacterium; assembly: GCA_030690405.1. Next base: position 4,285 of record JAUYGU010000116.1, read on the forward strand.
GAGGGGCGATCCGCCGAACGAGGGGCTCTCGACGTGGATGGCGGTCTGGTCGCCCTCCTCGGCGAAGCGAAGGCTCATGTCGCGGTGGCCGAGGAGAACGTCGCCTCTCACCGTGTCCGGCAGGACGCACCCGCGTCCGAAGGGGACGGTCACCGTCTTCTCGACGAACCGCCCGGTCTCGTACTCCAGGAAGTAGGCGAACGCCATCCCCATATAGTCGACGCTGGCGAGAGTCACGGAAAACAGATAGCGATCGCTGGTGACGGCCCAGTAGTTCCAGCGCTTCTTGCGCAGCGGGTGTCCGCTGAGGTTGCAGGTATGCAGCGGGCGGCGCGACCAGCCGACAGCGGCCGGGAGCAGCCGGCCCCGGGCGTCGCAGAGGTTGACGGCCTCCGCGATCTCCTTCTCCTCGAACCCCCGGGCTTCGGCGCGAACGGTCATCGCGGTCCCCTCCCTCCTCGTCTGGCGCCCAGTCTACGCCCCGCGCGGCGCGGGGGGAAGCGAGCGCCGGACGGCCCCGCCGGTCGGGCGCCGTGGTAGGATTAGACGCTGAAGGCCACCGATGTCCCTGGAGAAGCGCGAACAAGCCGCCGTCGCCCGCTGGAAGCCGGGCCGCAGGTGGTACCACCCGCTGGTCGCCGCGCTGGTCATCCGCAGCTCGAAGTTCGTGATGACCACCATGAACACGCTGGAGATCGAGGGGATGGAGCGGTTCGAGCAGCTTCGCCAGGACCGGGGCCGCGGCCTGCTCACCTACAGCAACCACGTCTCGCTGTTCGACGACCCGATCCTGGTCTCCAACTTCTCGCTCCCGCGATACGAGGAGATCCGCTGGACCGCCACGGACGCGATCAACTTCTTCGGGTCGCGCCCGAAGGCATGGCTGTTCACCGTCGGCAAGGGCGTGCCGATCGTGCGCGGCGCCGGCATCAACCAGCTCGGCTTTCACTTCCTGCGCGATCGCCTAGCGGAGGGCGAGTGGGTCCAGATCTTCCCGGAAGGCGGCCGCACGCGCGACCCGCAGGCCCTGATGAGCGCCTCCTTCAAGGCCGGCATCGGCCGGCTCATGGCGGAGGCGCGCCCACTGGTGCTGCCGTGGTATCACTACGGGATGCACGAGGTGCTCCCCGTGGGCGCGAAGCTGCCGCGGCGCGGCCGCACCGTGCGCCTCGTGTTCGGAGAGCCGCTGGACTGCGACGACGCGTACGTGCGCCGGGCCGCGGCGCAGGCCGGCGATCCGGACCTCCAGGGGCCGCCGCTGTGGGAGGCGCTGGCGGCGGCCGCCCACGACGCGCTCCGCAGCCTGGAGCTCGAGGTGCATCCCGCCGCCGGCCGGCTTGCCGAGCCGCGGGAGGCGCCGGCTGACCCTGCCTGAGATCCTCGTCCTCTCCCTCGCTGTAGTCGCCGTCTGCATGGCGGCGCTCTGGCTTGTCAGCCTGGCGCTGAAGAACGCCGGCATCGTGGACATCTTCTGGGGGCTCGGCTTCGTGCTTCTGGCGGCCGTCTACTCCGTCGCCGCCGATGGCTTCACGGGGCGAAAGCTGCTCGTCCTGGCGCTGGTCGCCGTCTGGGGGCTGCGGCTCTCCGGCTACATCTTGTGGCGGAACTGGGGGAAGGGTGAGGATTACCGCTACGCCGGGTGGCGGGAGCGGGCGGGCGACCGGTTCTGGTGGACCAGCCTGCTTCAGGTGTTCCTGCTACAGGGGCTGCTGATGTGGGTCATCTCGATGACTGTCCTGGCTGCGCAGTCCGCGGACGAGCCCGACCGTCTCACCTGGGTGGACCTGGCGGGGACCGCGGTCTGGGGAATCGGCTTCTTCTTCGAGGCCGTGGGGGACTGGCAGCTCGCGCGCTTCAAGGCAGACCCGGCGAACAGGGGGAAGGTGATGCGGAGCGGCGTCTGGCGCTACACGCGCCACCCAAACTACTTCGGCGACGCGACCCAGTGGTGGGGGCTGTACCTGATCGCCGCCGGAACGGCCGACGGCTATTGGACGCTGTTCAGCCCCGTCCTGATGACCGCCCTCCTCCTGCGCGTGTCCGGTGTCGCCCTGCTGGAGCGGGCGCAGGTGCGGACGAAGCCGCAGTACCGGGAGTACATCGAGAGCACGAGCGCGTTCGTCCCCTGGTTTCCCCGCAGGCGAGCCTAGCCCGTCGCGGCTGCGACGCGCGCGGCGGCTGACGGCCCACCCGGCTCGCCGGCGGCCTCGGGCAGGCCATCGCGGTAGACGACAGCCTTGGTGTGGACGGCGGGCAAGCGCGGGCCCGGCGTGAGGATGCCGGCGAGGTTCAGGGGATCGACGGCGCTCAGGCGGACGGTCTCGCCCCGCTTCTCCGTGCGGCGCACCCGGCGGAGGGCGTCGACGGCCTCCGGACGGGCGTACTGCTCGCCGTAGAAGCCGGCGACGAAGCGGCCGCCCCGCACGAGGCCGCGCGCCTCCAGGCGGCGCAGCGCCCTCAGCACGTCGCGCCAGGGCAGCGAGAGCCCCTCGCGCTGGACGGCGTCGCGGAAGACGACGCCGTAGCGGGTCAGCAGCTGCTCCGCCCAGGCCTCGGCCAGCTCGTCCGCCGCCATCGTCTCGCCGCTCAGCGAAGGCAGGAGCGCCCAGCGGCCGGACGGCACGCCCACCGCCAGCGTCCGGAACAGCCGCGCCCGCCGTGGCTGGCGGAAACCCCGCCGCCGCGCCGACGACATCAGCGAACGCAGCGCCTGGAAGCCGTCCGCGGTCACGAGGCCGCGCGCCACCAGCTCCCAGAGGCCGCGTTCGACGTCCGTGGGCAGGCGACGGCTGCCGGCCACGATGTCGTCGTAGAAGAGGGCCCCGCGGGCGTCCAGCAGGTCGAGGACGTCGCGGCCGGGGCCGCGGGCCGGCGCCTCCAGCGTGCCGCCGTTGCGGATGCCGGAGGCCAGCCAGGGCAGGTCGCGCCGGCTGACCAGCGACACGGGGGTGGCGGAGGACGCGGCGGCAGCGCGGCCGTTGCCGGTTCCCTGCGCCTTGCTCAGGCTCAGCCGCGCCCAGGCGACGTCGCCGGAGAGGCACAGCTCGTCCAGCCAGGAGCCGCGGTACTCGGCGACGCGGGCCGGCAGCAGGTGGCGCTCCCAGGCCACCGCCGGCGCCTCGAACCCCTGGAGCTGGACCACCGCCTTCATCAGGCCGCGCTTCCCCTCCAGCCGGGTCCCGGGCGCGACGTGCTGCCAGCGCAGAAGGAAGCGCAGGAAGTCCTGCGCGCTCACCGGCTCGATCTCCCGCCGCAGCCGGTCCAGCGTGTAGCGATGGATGCGGGCGAGCAGGCGGCGGTCGCAGAACTCCTCCTCCTGCAGGCCGGCGCGGAAGCGGCCGCGCAGGACGAACCCCTCACCTTCAAGCTGCGCGAGCCCGGACGCCGCCCGGCCGGGGCTGACCGCCGTCCGCCGCGCCAGCTCGGCGGCAGTGACCGGCCCCAGGCACTCCATGTGGCCCCGCAGCAGCGCCACGAGCGCGTCGTCGCCGTCCGCCAGCGTGTCGAGGTGCGGCGGCAGGCGCAGCGCCGGCGCGATGCGGGTGCCCGGGAAGAGGGCCCGCAGCAGCGGCAGGTTCTCCGCCGCGAACCACAGCCTCTCCCCTTCGCCGGTCTCCGCTGTCGCGGCGCGTCCGGCGTCGATCAGCTCATCGAGTAAGCCGCGCCACTCCGGCGCGTCCTCCGCCCGCACCACGACGAGCCCCAGCAGCGCGTCGTGCAGCTCCTCGGCGTCACGCGGCTGCGGCCGCGCCTCCTCCCGCACGCGCTCGATCGCCTCCGCGTCCAGGGCGCCGAGGTCGCGGGCGCTCTCGGGCAGGGTGCGGCGGAGGGTCACAGCACGGGCGCGGCGCTCCTCCAGGGGCGCGTCGTCCAGGTAGGTGTAGGGCTTGGAGGTCAGCATCTCGTGGGCGAAGGGCGAAGGCTCCGTCGTGTCACGGGCGTGCATGCGGATCTCACCGGCCTCCACGCGAGCCAGCACCTCCTTCAGCCCCTCAAGGTCCATCGCCTCGCGCAGGCAGTCGTGCACCGTCTGCCGCACCAGCGGGTGGTCCGGCAGGTCGATGGGCCCGGTGACGTTCTCCTGGCAGCCCACCAGGCGGGGGAACACCGAGGCCAGGAGGTCATCGGAGCGCATTCGCTGAAGGGGCGGCGGCACCCGTTTCCCCTGGCGCTGGCGGAGGATGGCCAGCGCCCGCGTGGCGTTCCAGCGCCAGCGGGTGCTGAACACCGGCACCGCCAGCAGCGCCTGGGTAACCGTCTCCTCCACGTTGGACGTGCGCACGAAGCCGAACAGGTCCTCCAGCGGGAAGCTGTACTGCGGGCCGATCGATAGCAGCATCGCGTCGTCGCTGGCTGCCGCCTGCAGCTCAAAGTCGAACGAGACGCAGAACCGCTTGCGCAGGGCGAGCCCCCAGGCGCGGTTGACGCGTCCTCCGAACGGCGCGTGGACGACGAGCTGCATGCCGCCGCTGTCGTCGAAGAAGCGCTCGAACACCACGTCCGTGTCGGACGGCACGAGCCCGAGGGAATCGCGCTCCGCCCTCACGTAGCGGACGATCTGCTCCGCAGCCTGCGGCGGCAGCGCGCACTCGTGGGCGAGCCAGGCGATCGGGTCGCCGGATTCGAGCCGCTCGGCGATGCGGCGCCGGAGGTCGGACACCTCCTGCGAGAGCTCCAGCGTCCGCGAAGGCGCTTCGCCCAGCCAGAACGGGATCGTCGGCGGCGCGCCGCGGGCGTCCTCCACCCGCACGACGCCGGTAGCCGACTCGATGCGTCGGATGCGCCACGAGGTCGAGCCAAGGAGAAAGATGTCGCCGGCCATGCTCTCCGTAGCGAAGTCCTCGTCCAACGTGCCGACGAACGTGCCATCGGGTTCGGCCAGCACGCGGAAGTCGGCGATCTCCGGGATGGCGCCGCCGCACTGGATCGCCGTCATGCGGGCGCCCCGCTTTCCGCGCAGCACGCCGTTGATGCGGTCGCGATGCAGGTGGACGGCGGCCCGGCCCATGCCCACCGGTATCCCCTCGCTGAGCATATCCACGATCTCGTCGAAGTCGGCGCGGCTGAGCGACGCGTAGGGCGCGGCCCGCCGCACCAGCGCGAACAGTTCGTCCTCCCGCCAGGGCTCGCAGGCGCACTCGGCGACGATCTGCTGGGCGAGGATGTCCAGCGGCGCCACCGGCGGCCACACGCGGTCCAGCCGCCCGGCGGCGACGGCGCGGACGAGAGCCGCGCACTCGATGAGCTCGTCGCGGGTGGTGGGGAAGAGACGGCCCCTTGGCGTCAGACCCAGGGCGTGGCCGGAGCGGCCCACGCGCTGCAGGAAAGTGGCGATGGCGCGGGGAGACTCCAGCTGGCAGACCAGGTCCACGCTCCCGATATCGATCCCCAACTCCAGGGACGCCGTGGCCACCAGCGCCTTCATCTCGCCGGCCTTCAGCCGCTGCTCAACGTTGAGCCGCCGCTCCTTGGAGAGGCTGCCGTGGTGGGAGGCGACATGCTCCTCGCCCAGCCGCTGCGCCAGGTTGTGGGCGGCGCGCTCCGCCAGGCGGCGCGTGTTCACGAAAACCAGCGTCGTGTGGTGGGCGCGCACCAGCTCGGCCAGCCGGTCGTATATCTCGCCCCACTGCTCGCCGGAGCAAACGGCCTCCAGGTCCGTCGGCGGCACCTCTATCGCCAGGTCGAGGTCGCGCTGGTGGCCGGCGTCCACGATCTCGCAGTCGGGCGAGCCGTCCGCGCGCAGGCGCTCGCTGCCGACGAGGAAGCGGGCCGACTCCTCGATCGGCCGCTGAGTGGCGGAGAGGCCGATGCGCGCCGGGCGCTCCTCGCAGACGTGGTCAAGGCGGGCGAGGGTGAGCGCCAGGTGACTGCCCCGCTTGTCGCGCACGAGAGCGTGCACCTCGTCGACGATGACGGTCTTGACGCGACGCAGTATCTCGCGGCTGCGTTCGGCGGTGAGCATGAGGTAGAGCGATTCGGGGGTGGTGATGAGGATGTGGGGCGGACGCTTCACGATCTGCTGGCGGTCGGAGGCGCTGGTATCGCCGGTGCGGACCATCGTGCGGATCTCGCCGCCAGCGTAGCCCTGCTCCCGCGCGACCTCCGCTATCTCGGTCAGCGGCTCCTCCAGGTTGCGCTGGATGTCGTTGCTGAGCGCCTTCAGGGGCGAGATGTACAGGATCTCGACGGCATCGTCCAGCGGGCCTTCCTCGACGCGGCGCAGCAGCCGGTCGATGGCGACGAGGAAGGCGGCGAGCGTCTTGCCGGAGCCCGTCGGGGCGGCGATCAGGGTGTCGCGGCCGGCGAGGATATGAGGCCAGCCGCGCGCCTGGGCCTCCGTGGGCGCGCGGAAGCGGCGCTCAAACCAGGCGCGGACGGCGGGATGGAAGGATTCGAGGACGGTCATGACGGAGCGCGAGGAAGCATCTCGAGGGGCCCTAGACGAACGTCTGTGCTGTGGGTGCTAGTCTAGAGCCGGATGCCGGGGCGTGTCAAGAGCCGGCCGGTCGCCGCTTCTCACTTTAGCGCTTGAGAGCGTGCGAGACAGCCTACACCCAGGGTCTGGTGTGCAGCCCTACGCCTCGCCCAGGAGCCGGGCGATCGCCGGACCCAGGAGCCAGCCGATTGCGTATCCAGCGATCACCAGGACGATGACGAACAGAATCGCCTGGTTACTATGGAACTGCTCCGGCGTCTCGGACGCTGCCATCAGCTGGATGAGGAAGCCGATACTGAGGCCAAGGTAGGCTCCGGCGGTCGCTCCGCTTCCCCGGAATCTCCGCCTGTCGCCCGTGGGCCTGCTCCCGTCGCTCATGTTGCCGCGGTTAGGTTGTCTCATGTGGAAACTCCTCTGTTGCGCTCTTGAATGAGACGCCGCCGGCTTGCCGATTGTTACCGGGCGGCTGACGGCGTACGGAGCATTACCGCCGTGCTGCGTCTGATGCACACGGCCGCTATAATATGCGGTGGAAGCAGAACCTGCGCATTCAACGAGGGCGGGCATGAAGTATCGCAAGCTTGGCAATACGGGCCTCCAGCTATCCGCCGTCGGCTTCGGCCTCTGGACGGTCAGCACAAGCTGGTGGGGCGCCGAAGACGACCGGCAGGGCGTCGATCTCCTGCGCAGGGCGTACGACCTGGGCGTCACCTTCTTCGACACCGCCGACACCTACGGCAACGGCAAGGGCGAGACGATGCTGGCGGACGCCCTCGGCCACGTGCGCGACAAGATCGTGATCGCGACGAAGTTCGGCTACGACTTCTACTCTCACGCCGGCGAGCGGAAGGGGCAACGGGAGCTGCCGCAGGACTTCTCGCCCGCCTTCGTGCGGCGCGCCTGCGAGGAGAGCCTACGCCGGCTAGACACCGACTACATCGACCTGTACCAGCTCCACAACCCGCGCATGCCCGCCATCGAGAGCGATGAGCTGTTCGAAACGCTGGAGGAGCTGAAGAGCCAGGGAAAGATACGCCACTACGGCGCCGCCCTGGGCCCGGCGATCGGCTGGGAGGAGGAGGGCGTCGCCGCCATGCGGGGACGCGCGTTGGACAGCCTCCAGATCATCCACAACATGCTGGAGCAGGATCCCGGCCGCCGCCTGCTGGATGTCGCGGCGGAGGAAGACGTGGGCGTGCTGGTGCGCGTGCCGCACTCCTCCGGCCTGCTGGAGGGCACGTTCACGGAGGAGACCACTTTCCCGCCCGGCGACCACCGCAGCCACCGCCCGCGCGAGTGGCTCATCGACGGCCTGAAGAAGCTGGAGCAGCTCCGCTTCCTGCACGAGGGCACCTCGCCACGGCGAGTCGCCTCCGGAGACGGCCGGACGATAGGCCAGGCCGCGCTCCAGTGGCTCCTCGCCACGCCTGATATCGCCTCCACGCTGCCGAACATCTACGACGCGGAGCAGCTCGAGGAGTTCGCCGCCGCCTCCGAGACACCCCCGCTCAGCGAAGACGAGCTGGCCCGCATCGCCGAGCTGTACGAGCACAGCTTCGGCCTGGAGACGGGCCTGGAGGAGACGGCGGCCCAGCGGGGCTAGCCGGCGCCTATGGCCAAAGAGCAGCAGCAAGACGGGCCGGCCCGGCGGCAGGTGGTGAAGTTCACCTTCTTCCGCGTCGACCCGGCCTGGCGCCGCCTCCCTGCTGAGGAGCGCGAGCGGACCAAGAGCGAGCTGTGCGCGGCCGTGGAGTCGTTCGGCGACCGGCTCCTCATCCGCAGCTACAGCCTCGTCGGGATGCGCGGCGACGCCGATCTCCTGCTCTGGCAGATCGGTGACCGGCTGGAGGACGCGCAGGCGCTCACGACGGCCGTCTTCAGCACGGCGATGGGCCCCTACCTGTCGGTGCCGCACTCATACCTGGCGATGACCCGCCGCTCCATCTACGTCTCGCCGGACGAAGGGGGCGCGCCCGCCTCCCGCACGGTCATCGCCCCAACCGAGGCGAAGTACATGTTCGTCTACCCCTTCGTCAAGACGCGCGACTGGTACAAGCTGCCGAAGGAGACCCGCCAGGCGATGATGGACGAGCATATAGGCGTCGGCCGCCGCTACCCGTCCGTCAAGCTCAACACTACCTACTCCTACGGGCTGGACGACCAGGAGTTCGTCGTCGCCTTCGAGACGGATGAGCCCGCCGACTTCCTGGACCTCGTGATGGAGCTGCGGGAGACGCAGGGGAGCGCCTACACCCTCCGCGACACGCCCATCTTCAGCTGCATCGCCATGGGCCTGCGGGAGGCGCTGGACACGCTGGGCGCCCCCGGAGACGCCGCCATGCGGCGGACGGCGGAGCAGCTCGCGGAGGCGGGCGGCTGGGCGCGGGTCGCCGCGGTCGAGGCGCTGGCGGACGGCGCGTCAGCCACCGTCTACTTCCGGGGCGACCAGGTGGCGCTGTTCAACCTGGAGGGTCGCATCTACGCCCTCGGCAACCGCTGCTCCCACGCCAACGGCCCGCTGGTCGAGGGCGCCGTCGCCGACGGCTGCATCACCTGCCCCTACCACGGCTCCCGCTTCGACCTCGCCACAGGCGAGCCGAGGGGCGGGCCCGCCGTGAAGCCGGTCCCCACCTACCAGGTTAAGGTGGAGGACGGCGCGGTGTTCCTCGCTGCCGGCGAGCCCGTATACCGCTAACCGCCCCGCAGCGGCCCGGCCGGATTTGGTTGCTGCCTGAGGGCAGGCCACGGCCAAGGCACAAGCCCTAATCGCCACACGGGCCCATTGCGGCCAGGTGGCTATTAGCGTATCCTAATATCGACACTCAGCGGGCCGCCCAGAGGAAAGGGACACGCAGTTGGCGACCGGACAGCCCACAACCACCATCGAAGACTACCTCCAGACCATCTACAGCCTCCAGACCGAGGGCGAGGTTGTCATCTCCGCCCGCCTGGCGCGCTGGATGCGCGTCACGCCCCCTACCGCCTGGGCCACCGTCCACCGCATGGAACGCGACGGCATGGTGGAGATCGACGGCAAGAAGGTGATCCGGCTCACCGCCAAGGGGCTCAAGCTGGCGGAGAACGTCGCCCGCCGCCACCGCCTCTCCGAGCGCTTCCTCACGGACATGCTCGGCCTCGGCTGGGCGGAGGCGCACGAGGAGGCGCACCGCTTCGAGCACGGCGTCTCGCCCCGCGTGGAGCAGGCGATCTACGAGATCCTCAACCACCCGACGACCTGCCCCCACGGCAGCCCGATTCCGGGCACCGGCGCCAGGCTGGATCCCAAGCTCGTGCCCATGGACAGCCTCAAGGAAGGCGCCAGCGCCACCGTCCGCTTCATCTCCGAGGAACTGGAGGAGGACGCGGAGCTGCTGCGCTACCTGGAGCGGGGCAACGTCAAGCCCGGCAAAGAGATCGTGGTGCGGGAGCTGGTGCCGTCAACCGGCGTGCTGGTGATCGACACCGGCAACGGGCAGAACGTCTCCCTGGGGCTGCCGGTGGCTGCGAAGATCCGCGTGCTGCCCGCCTGACGCTACCCGCGCAGGTCCGCGAAGTCCAAGAGGTCCAGGTCCCCCGACGAGCGGCCCATCGCCGTCAGCGCCACGTCTAGCGCTTCGCCAGCTCCGGGCGGCCGGACCAGGCCCAGGCCAGGTTCGTGCGGGAGACGCCCATCAACATCCCGTGCAGCGCCGTCGGGTGGATGAACAGCCCCTCCGGGTTCGGGTCGTCGCTGCGGCCGGCGTAGCGGGCGCCCCGCGCCTGCAGCCGCCGCTGCACCGCCTGCACGTCGTCCGTCTCCACGTAGCACATGTAGATGCTCTGGCCCCGCCTGGCGTAGTAGCGGCCCATCGCCAGCGACGGCTCCGTGATCTGGGTCAGCTCGATGCGGTCAAGCTGCTGCGGCGGGTTGAACAGCGTGAGCGTGCCGGTGTAGCCGTAGCGCTCGCTGTGGATGGGCGAGAACCGCGAAGCGTCCAGCCCGAAGATGTCGGCGTAGAACGCCGCCGCCCGCGCGTGGTCGTCGACGATGTTCGTGACCTCGTACAGATACCGGATCAGCCCGGCCGGCGACCGCGCCTCTTCCGGAGAGATGACGGTGTTCATGCCGGGCGTCTGGCCGGCGGCGATGAACAGCCGCCCGTTCTCCTCGCTGTGCTCGATGCCGCGATCGGAGAGGCGGGCAGCCAGGGCGGGAACGTCGGCGGTGGCGAACCCGGCGGCGAAGATCCCTTCGCCCGAGCGCTCCAGCTGCGCCGCCACCGGCCCATCGCCCGCCGGCTCCAGCAGCTCGAACACCGATACGCCGGCCTGCACGACCGTCCGGCGCGCCCCCAGCAGGGGGCTCGTGTCCTCGCGCACGCGTTCGGCGCCGAGGATGTCGCAAAACGTATCGGCCGCCGCCTCCCGGTCGCGGACGG
>JAUYGU010000118.1 GCA_030690405.1 Dehalococcoidia bacterium
CGCCTTGTTGGGCTGGACGGACATACCGGTGAGCTGCGAGACCAGCCGGCTGGTGCGGTGGATCTGCGTCGTGTCGACGTTGGTAACGAGGCCGAAGAAGTCGCTTCGCGTCTTGATCGCCATCACCACCTCCTCCAGGGAGGCGTTGCCCGCCCGCTCGCCGATGCCGTTGACGCACGTCTCCACCTGGCGGGCGCCCGCGCGCACGGCCGCCAGGCTGTTGCCGACGGCCAGGCCCAGGTCGTTGTGGCAGTGAACGGAGATCACCGCCTTGTGGATGTTCGGCACCTTCTCCTGGATCTGGCGGATGAAGTCGCCGAACTCCTCCGGGATCGCGTAGCCCACGGTGTCGGGAATGTTCACCGTCGTCGCGCCCGCCTCGATGCACTCCGTGAGCATACGGAACACGTAATCCGGTTCGGAGCGGGTGGCGTCCATGGGCGAGAACTCCACGTCGGAGCAGTACTTCGCGGCGCGGGCCACCTGCGTCCGCGCCATCTCCAGCACCTGCTCGCGGTCCTTCTCCAGCTGGTGGAGGATGTGGATATCAGAGGCGGAGAGGAACACGTGGATGCGGGGGCGCTCCGCGTGCTTTACGGCGTCCCAGCAAGCGTCCACGTCGCCGGCGACGGCGCGGGCGAGGCCCGCGATGGCGGCGCCGCGCACCTCCTTGGCGATGGCGGTGACGGACTCGAAGTCGCCGGGCGAGGAGGCCGGGAAGCCGGCCTCTATGAAGTCGACACGCATCTTCTCCAGGGCGCGGGCGATCTCCAGCTTCTCGGGGGTGCCCAGCGCAACGCCGGGCGACTCCTCGCCGTCAAGCAGGGACGAATCGAAAATCAGTACCTTGTCCTGGGATGTCATCTCCTCAACCTCCGTCAGTGGAATTACGAATCGATTACCGGGCTGGCCCTCCCCCGATGGCGATCGGGGAGGGCCGGCTAAGGTTGAGGGTTAGCCGCAGGGTCAGCATCAGGCAGACCTCGCACGCGGCTGGGAAGCGATCCCGCTCCGAGCGGGCAGGCCAAACAGCCGCCGCGCGTTGCCGGCAAGGAACAGATCTCTCGCCTCGGCATCAAGTTCTAGGCTATCGATGTCCTGGAGGCACTGCTGGGGGGTTAGCATTGGATAGTTCGTCCCGAATAGCACCTTGTGCCGCCCCCGGCCGCGCAGGTAGTCGACCAGCGCCGGCGGGTAGCGTCGGGCGGTGTAGGCCGACGTGTCGATGTAGACGTTCGGGTACTTGCGGGCGAGCGCGATCATCTCCTCGGTCCACGGATAGCCGATGTGTCCGGCGACGATGACGAGGTCCGGAAACTCCAGCGCTACGTCGTCGAGGTAGGGGATTGGCCGACCCGTCTCAGAGGTGCGCAGGGGGCCGGTGTGGCCAACCTGCGTGCAGAACGGCACGCCCAGTTCGACACAGGCCACGTAGAGGGGGTAGTAACGACGGTCATTCGGGGGCAGGCCCCACAGCCAGGGCACGACCCGCAGCGCCTTGAAGCCCATCTCTTGCACGCAGCGGCGAAGCTCCCGCACCGCGGTGAGCGGCTGCCTAAGGTCCACGGAGGCTACGCCGACGAAACGGTCGGGGTGCGCTCCCACCAGCTCCGCCACCTCGTCATTCGAGATAAGCGCTCCCTCTGGGCCATACCAGGCAGAGACCAGCCCAACCTCAACGCCTGCGGCGTCCATGGCCCCGAGCGTGAACTCGACCGGCAGCTCCTCTTCGGGAAGCTGAACGCCTGTCCACCTGCGGAGCGATTCGAACATGCTGTGCTGCATGAACCGCAGGGTCGGGTGCTGCATCCAGACGTCGACGATCATCGCGGGCTCACTACTTCCCCAGCACCGCCTCCAGCTGGTTCGCGTGCTCCTCCGTCTCGCCCAGGATATCCTCCAGCAGCCGGCGGCTGACCGGGTCGTCCTCCGCCTCGGCCGTCTTCACCAGCTTGCGGTACATCTCGATGGCGTCGTACTCCAGCTTGAGGTTATCGTCCACCATCTTGCGCAGGTCGCCGCCGATCTTGATCGGCCCGACGGCCGTCGTCGGCACGCCGCCCAGCAGGTCTATCCGCTCAGCGATGCTGTAGGCGTGCTTCATCTCCACCATCGATAGGTCCTTGAACATAGCGGCGATGCCGGGACTCTCCATCCCGCGGGCCAGGATGTGGTCCCACAGGTACTGGATGATGGAGGCCAGCTCCTCCGTGAGGGCCTCATTCAGCGCTTCGATGAACTTCGGGCTTGCCTTGGGCATTCGAGACCTCCTTCTACGTCAGTGGGACTGGTCTTGCGACCCGCGGTCCCACCACGGGCGGTCGCTTGTGGATTCGGGGGGAGTCACCCCCAGGCCGCCGGCAAGGGGGCTGGGCTCCTCAGCAACCTCCGGGCTCGTGGGCGATGTCCCCCGCTGAGCCGTCCCCTGGTCCGTTATCTGTCCCGCTTTCTGCAACCAGGGCATCATCCCCCGCAGCTCCCGCCCCACCTGCTCTATCGGGTGCTCCGCATTCTGGCGGCGCAACGCCATGAAGCTGGGGCGTCCGGCCTGGTTCTCCAGGATCCACTCGCGGGCGAAGGCCCCGGACTGGATGTTGCCCAGGATCTGCTTCATGGACTGCTTCACATGGTCGTCGATCACCTTGGGGCCGCGGGTGTAATCCCCGTATTCGGCGGTGTCGGAGATGGAGTAGCGCATGTAGGTCATGCCGCCCTCGTGCATCAGGTCCACCAGCAGCTTCAGCTCATGCAGGCACTCGAAGTAGGCGACCTCCGGCTGGTAGCCTGCGGCCGCCAGTGTCTCGAAGGCGGCCTTCACCAGGGCGGTGACGCCGCCGCAGAGGACCGTCTGCTCGCCGAACAGGTCCGTCTCCGTCTCCTCCGCGAACGTCGTCTCCAGCACGCCGGCACGGGCGCAGCCGACGCCCTTGGCGTAGGCGAGCGCCATCTCGCGCGCGGTCTCGGTCGCGTTCTGGTGGACGGCAAGGAGAGCCGGTACGCCGAGGCCGGCGGTGAACAGCTCGCGCATGCGGTGGCCGGGCGCCTTGGGCGC
>JAUYGU010000127.1 GCA_030690405.1 Dehalococcoidia bacterium
AAGAGCTGCTGGTAGGACGCCTCGGAGACGTTGCGCAGGAACCAGCCGATGACGATGAACCAGGCGCCGCCGATGAAGTTCCCCGCCAGGATCGAGACGACGCCGACGGCGATCAGGCCGAAGGAGAGGCCCTGCCCGGCCAGCGAAGCCCTCCGGGTCGCCACGAGCAGGTTGCGTCCCCGCGCCCACAGTCCGGCGCGGAGCACCCTACCGCCGTCCAGCGGGTAGCCGGGCAACATATTGAACACGCCGACGGCGAAGTTGATGATCGCGAGGTAGAGGGCGATGGCCGCCGGCGGTTCGCCACTGGCATCGCTGAGCTCGCCGGCGAGGGCGGCGGCGGCGAAGGCGCCCGCCAGCACGAAGCTCACGAGCGGGCCGACTATGGCGACGCGGAACTCCTGTCCCGGCGTGGAGGGCTCTCCACCGAGGGCGGATACACCGCCGAAGATGAACAGGGTGATGCTGCTGACCGGCAGCCCCTCGCGCTTCGCCATGAGCGAATGGGCCAGTTCATGCAGGAGGATGGAGCTGAAGAAAGTGAGCGCGGCGACGACGGCGGAGGCCCACCTCTCGCCGGCGGTCCAATCGTATTCGTCCTTGAAGAAGCCCTGGGCGAGCCACCAGGTGAGCAGGGCGAATATGCCAAACCAGCTCCAGTGGACGAGGATGTCGATGCCGAAGACCCGCAGAAGGCGGTAGGACCCCCCTCCCACTAGCGCTCCTCCCCCGCGGCCTCCTGCGGTCGCACCAGCAGGCAGGGCAGCGAAGAGCGGCGCACGACGCCGTCGGCGACACTGCCCATGACCCAGCGGTTGACGCCGGAGCGGCCGTGCGTGGCCAGGGCGATGAGTCCGGCGTTGACCTCGCCGGCCACCCGCACCACCTCATCAACCGGGAAGCCTATGGTAACGACGCTCCTGACCTTCACCTTGCCGCGACCTTCGATCTCCTTGGCGACCTCCGCCAGGAACGACTGTCCCTGCGCGAGCAGGTCATCGATGATGCCGCCGACCCGGGCCGGGGTCATCTCCGTGCCGGGGTAGATGTCCAGGGGAAGGACTGCGTTGTAGAGGACCAGGCTGGCGCTCAGCGCCTCGGCGAGCTCCTCGACGTAAGGGAGGACCGTGAGCGAGAGCTGCGACCCGTCCAGCGGAACGAGGATGCGATCGATGACCGCCGGCGGCCTGTCCGCCTGGTCGCGGGCGCGCACGAGGAGCAAGGGGCGAGAGGCGCCGTGAATCACCTTGGTGGCGACGCTGCCCAGCACCCAGCGCATCAGGCCGGAGCGGCCGTGAGTGCTCATCGCTATGAGATCGGCGTCGTCTGCGTCGGCTTCGGCGAGGATGACCTGCGCCTCCTCGCCGGACTTCACGCTCGTCGAGCAGGAGAGGGGACGCAGGCCGGAAGCTCGATCCGCCAGGTAGGCGGCGGCTTCGCCGGCCTTCGCCTCGCCGTCCTGGTCGTGGACTACGGTGAGGAGGTAAACGGACCCCTCGGTGCGCGAGGCTATGAGCTCCACGTAGGGGATGACCGCCTCCGCCGCCTTGGAGCCGTCCAGGGGAACCAGAACCGTCCTGATCATCGCAAACTCCTCCGATCAGCGCGACCCACTAGAAAAAGCGTGGCGCACGAGCACCACGCTTTTCAGAGCGCCGGCGCCCGTTCAGCAGTTACCACCGCTGCCTGGGGCTGCCCGCCTCCTCTTGCAGAGGTCATCGAGGCTCCTTTGGACGAGCGGGCGCCGGCTGTCTCTTTCCAACCTCTCTCCAGCCAAATTATAGCACAGGGCAGTCCACGGAAAGGGCCGAACGGCCCCCTTGCCTCGGTATGCTCGTCACTGGGGCGGGGGCCGTGGCTGTCGTACGCTGACGGTGGAGACAGAAGGGAGGGAAGGCGATGTACCGTGGTGTTCTGGTTACGCTGGACGGTTCGCCGCTATCGGAAGCGGTGCTGCCTGTCGTCGCTGACCTGGTCGGCGGCACCAAATCGGTCGTGACGCTCCTCGCGGTGGGCGATGTCCCCTCAGCCACCATTGAGGAGCCGACGGAGACCGTGCAGCCGTTCATCTTCCTGAGCCTGTCCGCGCCCGCTGTGCGCTTCGCCAGCGCGGCGCCCAGGTACGTCGAGACGAAGACGCAGGCTATCAAGCGGAGGGAAGAGGAGCTAACGACGTACCTGGAGCAGAAGGCGGAGCCCCTGCGCAAGCTGGGCGTTGAGGTGCACACGATCGTGCAGTTCGGCAACCCGGCCGAGCGAATCGTCTCTTATGCGCGATCGCCTGAGATCGACCTCATCGCGATGGCGACGCACGGGCGCACCGGTCTGCGGACTGTCATCTTCGGCAGTGTGGCGGGGCGCGTGCTGTACAGCGGCGTCCGGCCCGTGCTCCTGGTAAGGCCCGGCAAGCTGGACGACGAGCCGAAGGTCTTCTGGCCAACAGAAGCGACGCATGGTGAAGCGGTATCCGGATGAGCATTCCTGCGAGGGGCGATGACATGAGCACGGTGATTCAGAGGATCGAGGCTTTTCCAAAGGAGGTCTGCCTTCGCGACGGCAGCCGTATCCTGGTGAAAGCCCCGGAGGCTGGCGACGAGCAGGCGCTGCTCGACTTCTTCCTTCGCGTCCCGGAGGGGGAGCGGTTCTTTCTGAAGGAAGACGTGACGGCGCCCCACGTGGTGGACCGCTGGGTGCGGGAACGGGACTTCCGGCGCGCGCTGGCGCTGCTGGCGATGGACGGACCGAGGGTCGTGGCCGATGCGGTACTGATCCGCAGGCGCGGAAACTCCCGCAGCCACATCGGAGAGATCCGGGTGGTGGTCGCCCCCGAGTATCGCGAGCGCGGCCTGGGGACGGCCCTCATCCGGGAGCTCTGCGACGTCGCCGACGACGCCGGGCTGGAGAAGGTGATGTTCGAGCTGGTGGCCGACC
>JAUYGU010000130.1 GCA_030690405.1 Dehalococcoidia bacterium
GTCCACTGTGTGCACCCCTGACCTCCGGTCGCTGGATTGGCATTGGACAACCCTAGCGTAGCCGGAGTCCTCTTGAGGTGGGTGCATTTTCGACCATCACTCCACCTTTGAGGGTGGGTGCCTTTTAGGCTAGCATTCACATACCTCTGCATCACGCGCCAACTGGAGGAAACGTGACGAACCACAGTCGACTGTAAGACGGTCGAAGCAGAGGAGAAGCGGCAACGCCGCCCGCACGTGGCGTACCTCGATGGGGAAGGGAATAGGCGACATCACGGAGTTAAGCCAAACCCATTCTCCAGGCCGCCATCCCCGGAGCACCTTCCTCAGGGATAGGGACTCCATTTGCCACTGGAACTCGGCACGCAGATGGAGAATCGCTCTTTCGACCTCAGTGACCGGCGGGCCCGGTACGCACTCTGTACAGGCGGCCCATCGAGACTTCCTCTCACTCCAGCGCCGAATGAATGGGAGTGCGGCCTTTTCCCAGGGCGACCTGCGCTCTGAACCAATTGAACGGCCGCAAAACCCGCATCTCATATCATTCACATTCTACAATTCGCCGCTGCCTCCTTGCCGGTACGAAGCATTGCTATATCTCTGACTCTCCCGCCCCTCAATCCGCCGTGACGCCGGCTAGAACCAGCCTGCCGGTTGAGCGCCCTCAAGACGCCCCATCCGGGGCTTCCCGCCCTTATGCCACCATAGGAGGATACCCATGCCTGAGAAGAAGTGGTTCTGGAACGACATCGCTGACGGCCTCTTGCATCGCCTGTACGACCCGACGGTCAGGGGCAGGTCGCAGGAGATCGCCGCACGGCTGAAGGTGCCGCGGTGGGTCGTCAACCGCCGGGCCGCCGCCCTGGGACTGAGCCGGCCCAAGGACAGGCCTTGGTCCGCTGGGGATGAGGCGCACGTGGAAGCCAATTTCCACCACACATCGGTCAAGACGCTGGCTCGAAAGCTCGGGCGGTCCCCGACAGCCGTGCAGCTCAAGGCGAAGCGGCTCGGCCTACGGAAGTACGACGAGGGCTACACCGCCCTCTCGCTGGCCGAGGCGTTGGGCGTCGACCCCCACTGGGTGCTGGCCCGCATCAGGTCGGGCAAGCTGCGCGCCTCGCGGCGCCACACCGAGCGCACCGCGCAGCAGGGCGGGGACAGCTGGCTGATCACCG
Source organism: Dehalococcoidia bacterium (assembly GCA_030690405.1). Next base: position 1,176 of record JAUYGU010000130.1, read on the forward strand.
ACGAGGCGGTCGTGAGGTTCCTCCACGACCACCCCTACGACATCGACCTGTGGAAGGTTGATAGCCTATGGTTCATGGACCTGATCGCGCCGTTCCTCCAGCGCCCGGTTACGGATAGCCGGCGCGCCGAGGCGGCCTAGTGTCAAAGGAGGTGCAGATGATCTCAGCCAGGCATCGAAGCGCGCGCCGCAACCGCCGCGGTGCGCCCTGGACCGAAGAGGAGGACGAACGGCTGCTCGCCGTGGCACACCTGCCGCCAAGGGCGGTTGCCGACCTTATGCGACGCAGTTGGCTCGCTTGCAGGCGTCGGCTCATCTACCTGCGAGCGGACGGCGACGGCTCTCTCGGCTACCAGCCTCGGCGCTCCTCCAGCGTCCGGTGACGGGGAGCCGCGGCGGCCAGGTGGAGCGAGACACAAAGAAAGCGGGGGCCCTCCCGCTTTTTTTGTTGCCCGCAGGCGTCTATGACTCCGGGGAACCGTCAGGGACGGAAGAAACTGATCTCCACACCATACAGCTCAGCCAGCACCAGCAGCTCAACGAAGTCCACGCGTCGCTCTCCGCTCTCGCACTTGGACAAGAACGACTGGGGCTTTCCCAGCCTGCGGGCCGCTTCCGCCTGGGTGAGGCCAGCTTGCCGTCGCGCCTCGCGGAGACGTGCCAGGAACCGTCGATATGTCTTCTGGTACGTCTGATCGTCTAGCAAACAAGGACCCTCTCTCAATCGAGAGGATTATCAGGCGGGGCTCGCCAATATCCCAAAATAGGATATAATCTGACTTCCGGTGGAGTCGTTGCCTTGATGCCGCTCTGGGTGCTCGCTGAGGACGATGTCGTTCGAGGCTTGCGGGAACGTGGCCTGCCGCTGGATAGCCTCGACGACTTGACGCCGCAGGAACGTGACCTGATTCGAGAATACGTAGACTTAGCGTTTAACGAAGCCGCACGGGAGCTGCTGGACATCTTGGCGGCCCGGATCAGGCGAGATAGAGGGACTTAGAGCGTAATCGGATCCCCGTTCAGAGGGTCCGGAACGGCCACGACCGCCAGCTCGCCCTGCCCCTACCCACAGAGCAGGACATGGTGCCGTTGAAGCCGATGACCGACTGGGACGACATGGTGGCCGACTACGCCGTGTTGGGCCCGTCGCCGGAGCACCACCTGATGTCGTTCCTTCGGCCTCGGCTCACGAGGGCGCCGTTCCCAGCCGCATGCTGGGCTCCCTCCCCGACGGCGCGCCGCTGGAGGTGGCGAGGCTGGTGGTCTGCCGCCAGCGGCCGGCCACCGGCAAGGGGTTCGTCTTCCTGGTGCTGGAGGACGAGTTCGGCCTGGTCAACGTCATCGTCACGCCCGACCTCTACGACCGCCACCGCTCCCTGGTCCGCGCCGAGCCCTTCGCCCTCGTCCACGGCGCCCTGGAGCGCCGGGACGGCACCGTCAACGTGATAGCGGAACGCTTCTCAGTTCTACGACCCGCAGGCGCCGTGGCGCCGGAGGCGCACAACTTTATGTGACCGGCCTGCTCCATCAACACTAAGTCAAGTTAGTGCGCGGGGGCTGAGCTTGATGCTTAGATGGGCAACTGGCGGGGGTTCGTCCCGCCCGCCAGAATGAAGACGTGCTGCCCTCTCCAAGAGACTCCTCTGTCCGTGTTCGAGGGCATAAATTAGCCCACGACAGAGACGCCGCGTGCTACTGGACCCAACAGGTTGAAGCCGACGGCGAATCTTACCCGCCTACCGACAGCGAGTTGGGCGCTGACATCTGGGTCGAGCCGATAGCAATCCAGGTACACGTCCAGCGCATGTCCATCCACCTGGATGAAGCCATAGGACTCGTGAAGCGTGACAATTCGACCTTCTCGAGCAGGCGCCTCCTTTGTGAAGGCGACTCGGACCCGCATCGTCTCCCACCGGTCGAGTTCGACATCACGAAGATCATCAAAGATCTCTCTGGCTTCCGCCTCGGCTCCTACGAGGTATAAGTACACTGCGAGGTCGAACGCCGCACTCCAATGCCGCGGGACTGTGTGAACTGCCAGTCTAAACTGGGCGACGACCTCTTCGCGCGGCTTCCCCGCCAGCGCCAAAGCGACAGCCAGGGAATGCCTAAGTCTTCGATCATCCCCATCATATTGAATCCCGTTTTCAAGGACCTCTATGGCCTCTGCAGAGCGATCTCGGTCGATCAGGAACCGGGCAAAAAGATGTCTGGCAGCCGTGTTATCGGGCCGCGAGTTCAGCGAGCTTCGGAAAGACTGCTCGGCGTCCTCATACTCACCCACCTTGGCCAGCAGCTGCGCGCTACAGGCATACAGCGAGCTCCTATCGCGCGCGTTGCGTATGCCGTCCATCAGTACGTCATGGGCTCTGCTGTACCAACCCACGCGTTGCTCCGCGGTTTCCGCTCGTTGGGCGCACTCCTGATAAAGTCGCGCTAGCGAATCGTACGCGGCCGCTTGCCCAGGTAGCCGACGGATGAGCTTCCTAAACGCCTCCTCAGCTCGATCAAAGTGAATGCGATCCCAGGCGCCACCACCTTTGCTAGCCTGATATCTCCGGAAGCTAAGCATCCCAACGCTGTGCTGAATCGACGGATCCTTGGGTAGGAGTTGCCGCGCCTCACCAAGAAGCGACTCTGCGAGGCCGAATCGTTGATTGTCCATGGCAAGGATGGCCCAGTGTTGCGCGACGATGCCATCGGTCTCGTCCAGCTCTCGACAGGCCTTGTAGAAGTCCGATTTCAGATCGTAAGAGCCCAGAAGGTCGACTAGCTCCCTCGCTCGAGAGATTCGGCGATAGGCAAGGAGGTCCTCCTCATATCCAAGATCTATGCTCTCGAGGATTGTTCTGTACAGCGCAAGTCGGTCAACAGCGCTCGGCAAGACGTAGTCAACTACGATCTGCGCGATGATCGGATGGCGAGCCCTGTACGAATCGCCATCGTCATCGCTCTCCTCCACGATCACCCTCTCCGCAGGCTTGAGGATTCGCTCAGCGAACTCCTCGAATGGAATGCCGGTCAGCCGACGAAGTAGTCCGGCCCGAAGAGGCACTCTGGCCTGATAAAGGGCACAGATGCAAAGGTATGCTTGCTTAGCCTCCTCGCTGGGAATGGAATCGTACTCGTCCCGAATAATGGCGTCGAAGGTTTCGCCGGATGTCGCCTCTCTCATTGCGACCAGCAACTGTCGCTCTGCTCGGCGCCGAAACTCCTCACGCCGACGCTCGGGCGAAAGAGCCTCAAGAGCACCTAACTCCCCAAACTCCTCCAGCTTCTTGAGGACGTGGCCGATTTCGTTCTCCGTGAGGTACGCCAAGTCAAAAGTAGCAATAGGTGGCAGCTGCAGATTGGCCGTCCTGTCGGCCCACTCGTTGGCTCTCGAGGCTGCAACGAGTGTCACGTCCGTGGCCGCCTTCATCCCTTGTGTGACGAACTGCGAGATCTCCCTTGCGTGGTCGTCTGCGTCGTCGACAATCACGTAGAGCCGTCGGTCAAGGAGGCGTGCAACGGAATGCAGCAGCCCGTGCTCCAAATTGGCCTTTTCTTTCAGGCTCAGCACTGGCAGTTCCCACACCGCCGCCATGTCAGCGGCCAGGCGACGGAGGAGAGTTGTCTTGCCTGCGCCTGCCTCCGCCCTAATGAGAGCGAGTCTGGGGCCCCGACTCTCGGCGTGTGCGAGGAGTTCGAGTACGATCTCGTCCTCGATGTCACGGTTGGCGTCGCAGCCTCCTTGTATTTGTCCCCACGTAGGACGATCACCACGATAGAAGGCCGAAAAGTCAGGGGCGCCTCGTTCCAATTCCTCGACGACAACGTCAAAATGGCGACGAATCCCCTCGCTCGTGGCGTCCGAGACCTGAGCCGATGGTTCGAAGATCTTGGGAACACGAACTGCGGTGGGCTGACCGATGCCGACACTCCGGCATTCGTTCTCTAGCCAGATGAGGTTGGACTCCCCATCTTGGTTAATCAGAGTGATCTTCCTAGCTTCCCAATGCAGCTTCTCGAACTCCCGGTATCCCGGGGACACGGCGTAGGATCGAGGGAGGCGATCAAGCCCTCCCATCTGCTCAGCGACCTCGCCAATCAACTTCTGAAAGTCCGGGTCCTCGCGTCCGTATCCCACATACAGGATGGTGTTCTCAGACGCGTCGTCCGCCAAGCGCTGGAATAGTCTCCTCCTCAGCTCCTGGGCTCTTGCAAAGTCTTCACCCGTCAGCACTAGGCGCCCTTCTGATGTGTCAATCCGCGAAATGCAGCCATGCAGCTTGTACAAGGGAATCTCCTTGGGCCCAAGGTCCCTAAGGAGAGTCTTGCTGCTGTAGATCGGGCGCACCTTCTGGTACGCTCCTTCATCCTTGTACGCTTCCTCTACCAGAAGGTCGAAGTTCGTCGTGTAGATGCATCGCCAGGGAAGTCTAGTCATCGCCACGAGCCCTTTGCTCGGGGCGAGCCCATCGAGCCTCCTTCGTATGAATCCCTCCACTTCGCTGCGGCCCACGACAGCCTCCGCGAACGACGTCGTCATGGCAAGTGGCCAGCCGTCGTACTCGCCCAGGAAGGCGTCCGCAATCTCTGCAGCAAGCTCTACGCCTGTGGGTGCGCCATTCCCATTAGCATCTAAGCTCGCGCGAGATGCCCCTGCACCCAAGAACAGCACGGCACGGCGTGACGCTACCTGGGAAACAAGCCACCGGGCGGTCGAACTGGTCGGGTCGAAAGCTTCCGTAGCCAGCAGATACTCCGTGAACAGTCAGCCTGGAGGAGCAAACACAAGTCCCAACAGGCGCTAGGCAGCCACTCCAATTACGACGGTTCTCAATTCTATCAGGCATACGAGGCACTGGGAATACACCACGCCCACTGGAGACGGAGTCCGCTTTTCCTGAGACATCCCGGGGAGCACCCCGTCAAGCAGCGCGGTAAGTCGCAATCGGCCACACTATGACCTGTTAGCGTCAGCTGACCGCAAACAAGAGGCCGCTAGGCCGGAGGCTCGCCCAGATGCGCGCGGATCGCCTCGAACTCTTCGAGGGCAGCGCGCAGGTCTTCCGCGATCTCAGCCGCGATCTCATCGGGGTCCGGGAGGTTGGCGGAGTCTTCGAGGCTCTCGTCCCTTAGCCAGAAGATGTCCAGGCTCACCTTGTCGCGCTGGAGCAGCTCGTCGTAGGCAAAGGCGCGCCAGCGTCCCGTCGGGCTCTCCTCCGACCAAGTGGGCGTCCGTTCGTGGCGGTTCTCAGGGTTGAAGCAGCGGACGAAGTCGTCGAGGTCCGAGCGCTGGAGCGGGTTCGTCTTCAGTGTAAAGTGCATATTCGTCCGGAGGTCGTATATCCAGAGCTTCTCGGTCCAGGCCTGCTCTCGGCCCGGCTTGCGGTCGAAGAACAGGACGTTGGCCTTGACGCCTTGAGCGTAGAAGACACCGGTTGGAAGGCGCAGCAGGGTGTGTACGTCGCACTGCTGGAGAAGGCGGCGACGGACAACCTCGCCGGCGCCACCTTCAAACAGGACGTTGTCCGGGACAACGATCGCAGCGCGACCGTTCATGTCCAGCAGCGTGTAGACGTGCTGGACGAAGTTCAACTGTTTGTTGCTCGTCGTGGCCCAGAAGTCCTCGCGGACAACAGCGAGGTCTTCGCGCTGCTGCTGGCCCTCTTCGCTGATGACCAGCACGCTGGACTTGCGGCCGAAGGGCGGATTCGTCAGCACCATGTTGAACCGTGCGCTTGGCGGCGTCATCAGGCTATCGGCCTTTTCGACGGGCGGCGCCGCTGAGTCCCCGTTGCTGGGGCCGATCCCGTGCAGCAAAAGGTTCATAGCGCACAGCCGAACCACGTCGTCGACGATGTCGGCGCCGCGCAGCGCCTCAAGCTTCAGGTGTCGTTTCTGGTCGCTGTCCATACTCGGGTGATGTTCGGCGATGTAGTCGTGCGCGGCGAGCAGGAAGCCGCCGGTTCCGCACGCCGGGTCCCCTATGGTCTCGCCGGGAGCCGGGCGCATCACGTCGACGATGGCCTGGATCAGCGGGCGTGGCGTGAAGTACTGGCCGGCGCCGCCCTTCACGTCCTGCGCGTTTCGCTCCAGCAGCTCCTCGTAGATGGCGCCCTTCACGTCGATATCGGTGGAGAGCCAGTTCTGGCGGTCGATCAGGTCTACGATAAGGCGCCGCAGCTTGGCGGGGTCCTGAATCTTGTTCTGAGCCTTGCGGAAGATGAGGCCGATCATTCCGGGCTGCTTGCCGAGCTCCTCCAGCGAGTGCCTGTAGTGGGCCTCCAGGTCGGGGCCGTCGCGGTTCATGAGGGCGGGCCAGTCCAGACCTTGGGGCACGGGCGATGGTTGATCCCAGGGCGGCTGCGTCCGTTCGTGGGCCATCTTGAGGAAGAGCAGGTACGTGAGCTGCTCCACGTAGTCGCCGTAGGACAGCCCGTCGTCGCGGAGGACGCTGCAGTAGTTCCAGACCCGCTGGCCGATCTGACCGTTGGTGGTCATTCCGGGCGCGCCTCCTCCAGCCGCATCTGGGCCGCGGCCGCCTCGGCCCGGCGGCTGCTGCGGCGTATCGCACGGCGATCACCGCGGGCAGCGCGCTCGGCGCGGATGCGGTCCAGCAGGACACTGGCCGGCTCGTCGTTCGGGTCTTGAGCAACGAGACGCCCCTCGAAGGCGAGCTTGAGGATCGCTTGCCTAAGACGCCCTGCGCGCTGGCGGGCGTTGTTGGTGGCCGCTTCCAGCGATCCGACAACTGAGAGACGCCGCTCAACCTCGGCCACGATTGTCTTCTGCTGAGCGAGTGGAGGAAGTGGGAACGGGAGACTGCCAAACCTTGCTGCACTCAAGTGGTGGATTCCGACGCCGCTGGAAGCCGCTGAGAAGGTTCCGTTTCGGGCATAGTGAGAGAACATCACCAATGCGAACCCGGAGGTCACCGTTCCGTTGGGCCGGAGTCTGATTACAGTGTTCTGGAAGCAGCAGTCCTGCAATTCACCTTTCCAGATTGCTGGCTTGCCAACCTGATCGGCACTACCAGAGGCTTCTGCGATGACTACATCCCCTGGCAAGAGCCGATAGTTTTCGAGCTCCCGAGGTCCGAAGTCCATGTCAAGGACATCGCCGAGGTCTAGCCCGTTCCACGTGATGTTTGCTGCACGAATGTACTTGGTTGGGTACTTGCTGGATCGGTTCTTTGGGGAGCGTTGCCTTCCTAGTTGGACTCTTCCGATGTCCCTGACGGCTGCCAGCCTCCAACCAGGTGGTAGATCTCCCTTCTTCTGTGGTTCGTGAACGGCATTAAGGCGGCCCTCGCAGGCGGCCTGGAGGACGGCGGCGCGGTAGCGCTTGAGGTTCGCCCGCGCCCGCTGCAGCGCGGCGACCGATGCGTCCAGCCTCGTGAAGTGCTTCTCGATCTCCGCGACGATGCGGTGCTGTTCGGGCAGCGGCGGGAGAGGACAAGGAACCCGCGCAGCCTTCGCTCCTGATACTTCTTTGAATGTTGTGCCGGCGCCCAGTTGCGTGATGAGATCCTTTGCCCGCTTCAGATAGTAGTAAGCGTAGTCGGGCTGCACGCCGGAGTTCAGAACGAAATTCTTGAATCCCTGGTTTGTGCTGACTGGCCTGGAGGCTATGGCAACATAACCGATGGGCGCCCTGGAACTGAACAGGACTGTTCCTGATGGCAGCAGTCGCGCACTCGAACCCCTGAGCCCCTTAGATGTGATGTTGCGAGAGCCGCGCTGTATGTACTTCTGTGTGTAGCCCGATAGGTCCGCAGGCGTAATCCATGCGATCTCGCCACCGTCGTAGTTAGCAGTGTCTTTGGTGCTCGGAGTCCCTCCGCCCGCCACATCCGCAATAGCGCCCATTTCCGTCCACACCCACGTGGAAGGAACAGCCCACGGACCGGCAGTTTCGGGGTCGGCGCCGTTCTCACTCACGCCACCAGCACCTCGTTCAGCTCGTCCAGCAGCTTACCCAGATCTTCGCCGAAGACTTGATGCGCCTTCCCCAGCCCACCGCGCTGAGCGAAGGGCACGTACTGGAAGTCGTCCGCCTCAATCTGGAAGTTCGCGGCGATGTGGTCCCGGATGTCCTCCAGCCAGCGGAGCTGCTCCTCAGTGAAGCGCCGGCGCGCGCTCTCCTGCTGGGCCAGCCACTGCTGGAAGCGCTCCTCCACCCGGTCCGGGAACGGGACAAGTTCGTCGTCCTGTCGCAGCGCGAAACGGACAAGAGCAACGACATCCGTGAGGACCCGCCCCGCCGAGCCCCTCACCTTGGACTGATCCAAGGCTTCATACGCCCGCCACAGCTGCTCGGGCGTCCAGGATCGCGGCGGCGCCTCTATCACGTCGGCCAACTCCCTGATTGCGACGGGCCGAAGCCGCTCGCGGTATGGCCTGCTGTAGAGCACCTGTAGTGCCGTGATCTCGTCCTTGTGCTCCCGTATGAACTGCTCGAAAGACACCACCAGCTCGTTCGCTCGCTCCCGTGCAGCCGGTGAGAATGCCGCCTCCAGCACCGCGTCCCTGCTGACCGTATCGATCGTCTGCTCGAAGTGCTGCTTCAAGTCCACCAGCCGTTGTCGCAGGCTCGGGTTCCCGGCCAGCGGCGCGGCTGCCTCCCGCAGGAGCCGTCGTGCCGCCTCTTCGACCCGCTCCGGAGAGGGCTCAGCGTCCTCCGGCAGGCCTGCTGCGGTGCGCGCAGCCCCGGCCTGGCGATCAGGATCGAGCGCTTCGACGAGGTGGGTCGTAATGGCCTTGAGAGACATCCCGCCATCGCGCTCCAGCGCTAGGCGCTCTGGCGCTCCCAACTGGCGGTCGAGACGCGCCAGCCTGCCAGCCAGGGATGATATTACATCCGGGTCCGTGCTGCCGAAAGCGACGGCTTGGAGCAGCTTGTGGAACGGGATCGTGGGCTGGCGCTCCAGCGGCTGCGAATCCGTGAGGTTCTCTTCGCACAGCCCCACGCAGTCGACGATCACGAAGTGGGTCTTGCTGGCCGCGTCCGGGGTGACGGCACGGAGTTCGGCGGTGTCGACGACGCGGACGCCGCGCCCCTTCATCTGCTCGAAGAACGTTCGGCTCTTGACGGCCCGCATGAACATCACCACTTCCAGCGGTCTGATGTCGGTACCGGTTGCGAGCATGTCGACGGTGACCACTATGCGCGGGAAGTAGGCGTTGCGGAACGAAGATAGTAGGTCTTCGGCCCGTAGGCCCGACGATTTGTACGTCACTTCCTCGACTTCGTTCCCGTCGTCGTCGGTCGTCTTCGTCACAATGCGCACGGTACCCGCCCGATAGGTGATCTTCTGGCAGAACTCGTTGCCCTTGCCGAACTCTTCCCGCACGATCTGGACAATGTCATCGGCATGGCTGTCGTCCTTCGCATAGATCAGCGTCTTCGGCACCTCCGTTCTGCCCGGAAAGATGTCGGTGAAAAGCCTGTCGCGGAATGTCCTGACTACCGTCCTGATCTGGTCTGTGGCCACGACGCTGCGGTCAAGCTCCGTTCCGCCATAGGTGAGGTCTTCGTCCAGCTTCTCCCAGCGCACGCGACGTGTCTCGCGATCCCGCCGGTCGACGAACAGGCCTGCCTCAACCGTGGAGCCGGCCTCGGTGATCTCCGTGCGGATGCGGTATACGTCGAAGTCAACGTTCACTCCGTCGGCGACGGCTTGGCCGTGATTGTATTCGATCACCAGGTTCTGGTTGAAGAAGCCAAACGTCTGCTTCGACGGCGTCGCGGTCAGGCCGACGATGTGGGCATCGAAATACTCCAGCACTTGGCGCCAGAGGTTGTAGATAGAGCGGTGGCACTCATCTGTGAAAACGAAGTCGAATGTTTCAACTGGGATTGCCGCATTGTAGACGACCGGGACGGGCTCGCGCACTAGATCGGCGCCAGTGTCATACTGTGAGCCTTCCTCCAACTCCTCGTCCAGGTCGGGCTCGCCCGTTAGCATAGAGTAGAGCCGCTGGATCGTGGTGATGCACACCCGCGCTACAGGGTCAATGCGGTTGGTAGTGAGCCGCTGGACGTTGTATAGCTCCGTGAACTTACGCCCGTCGTCTGGCGTCGTGTACTGCTGGAACTCCTTCAGCGCCTGTCTGCCAAGGTTGGCTCGGTCGACGAGGAAGAGGACCCGCCGGGCACCGGCGAACTTGATCAGACGATAGATTGAGGTGATGGCCGTGAAGGTCTTGCCGCTCCCGGTGGCCATCTGGATTAGTGCCCTGGGCCGATCTTCGGCGAAGGACTGTTCCAGGTTCTCGACAGCGGTGAGCTGAGCGGGCCAGAGGCCTTCACTTGGGATTGGCGGCAGATTCTGAAGCAAGCGCCGCAGAGTCGAGGCGTACGGTACCCGACCCTCGGCTGCCTTCAAGCCGCTGGTAGGCGCCAGCACAACCTTGGGGTCGATCCAGTGAGCCAGCGTCTCCGGCCGGTGGAAACCGAACACGTGGCGGCTTCGTGGCTCCGGGTCGAGCTGGTTCGTGAATCGCGTCTCGACGCCTGTACTCTCGTAGAGGAACGGCAGGGGCCGCACGGGAGCCGGGATGTCGCCGGGCAGGCCGGCTCCGTACTTCTCCGACTGTACTTCGACCCCCGTAAGAGTGGTCCCTTCAGGCTTCGCTTCCACAACTCCAACGGCCAGGCCGTTGACATACAGCATGTAGTCTGCAAAGCCATGGCCCGTCTTGAGCGGGTACTCACGTATGGCAACGCCGCAACCGGCCGCAAGATTGACGGCGTGGGCGTCTTGAACGTCCCAACCAGCGGCTTCGAGGGCAGCGTCGATCTGCTGGCGTGCAGCGGCCTCGGGCTTGACCATGAGGTGCGAAGATTATACAACCGCCAGCCGGTTCACAGCGAAAGGGCCAGGTATCCGGATCGCTGCCGAGGCGCACTAACCAAACTTATTGTGCGTGCCCGATCGCTTTCGTTTGTCAGCGCTCCGTCATCAGATCCGATATTGTGACTTCGCAGTCATCGTGGCCGAGTTATCTCCACCATCTCACGAATCAATTTTCGCCTGCGCAAGTCTTGCGTCCTATCCAGAACCCGCGTGAGAGAGAGAGCCAACTCCCTTATCTCGTTATGCATGCCGCTACCAAGCCAGAAGGAAATATCTCGAGCGAGGAGGTCCAGGTCGGGTCGTTCGTCGGAGATAGCTCGAAGCGTCCACCAGCGCCGCCGCAACACGATTCCCCGCGCCAAGTCAAAATCCTGTCCGTAGCCGCATACTGCCATAACCTCTTCGACGAGCTCGGCGACCGCCGTGAACGCACGCTGATTAGGAGACATAGAGATCACTGCGTCTGCCGAGTATGTGACCGAACGAAGATCACCGGCCTGTGCCTCCTCTCTTGCTATGCCAACTGCGGTTGTGTCGAGTATGGCATCGTCCGCCGTTCGGTACTTGTTGAGCATTGTTTGGAACCGCAGACGGGCGCGGAGCGCCGACTCGCCCAAGACAGCGGTACTCGTGAGATGCCATCTTGCAGCTTCCATCTGTGTCTGCAGAGCCATTTGGAGATCGCCGCCTAATGCGAGAGACGTCGCAAGCTGTTGATACAAGATCGACCGCATTTCGTACAGATCGGACGTCACCCGGGGCTGCATCGGAGGCCCTTCAAGAAGTCGGTCGACCAGAGCTATCCCAGCCCGAATGTCCAACTCTCGTGAGCGAGTGAACAGAGTCTCGGCACGCAAGAGTTGGATTGCGAAAGCTGCAAGTTCCTGTTCTTTAGCTGCGAGGGTTGGAGGGAGGGATGGATCTGCGAGTTCGACCTCGAGCTCGCGGAATCGATTTGAGAGCCGTAGTGTGCGTAGGTGGTTCAAGTAGAAGTATGTCGCCTCGTCATCCAACTCCTTAAGAGGGTCCCACCTCAGATCCGCTGGAGCGTACTGCCTTGTCGCGCGAAATAGAAGCGTCGCCGTCGCGCGGCCGGTCGGTGTTCGACCGACCACGTTGGCACCGCTGTAGGTGAAGTGATCCTCCCATCGTTCCCGCCGGGGATTGAAGAGTGGTACTGTGAGCCCCGAGACAGGGTCGGCTGCCCTTATAGCGCTTCCTTTGTTCCTGTTACATTGTGGGCATGCCGCCACCAAGTTACGCACCGAATTTTCGCCACCCCTACTGCGCGCCATCACGTGCTCGCGTTCCCAAAGGGCGTCGGCAATGCGCCTTCGGCAATATGAGCAGCGATAGCCTGAACGGACGAGGAGACGAATAGGAACGATGTTCGCCAATGAGCCCCTCCAGGCGGCGGCTTATCGACTAGTATACCCGACTCGGTGGGGGCCTTAGGGTACTCGCTTGATTGCCTAGAACAGCGCGCACTAAGCAGACTTATTGATTGGTCCCCCCCTTCGCCACTTCGGAGGCCGGCCCGCTAGCGGCCGCCGTGTCCGTACCCGAAATTGTGCGCCTCCGGCGTCGGTGCGCCCTCAGTCCGCAGGGGCGTCAACCGCTCCGCAATCACGTTCACCGTCCCGTCCCGCCGCTGTAGCTTTCCCTGAACGAT